>CAYGID010000039.1:0-20259 GCA_964349835.1 uncultured Bacteroidales bacterium
ACAATCTCGCCGGTACACCCCCCGTTAAACCAGACAATGGCGTCCTTGACACTTGGACGGGAATCATGGTAAAGCGCATCGGCCGAAAGCCTGGCACCCATCTTCTTCATCTCTTTCGCGTTCTTCCCGATCAATTTCGGCAACCACATCCCCTCATCAGGAGCTCCGCCTGCAAACAGCAAGGAGGAGAAAAAAAGCGATACAGCAAGAAAAAACGTTTTCATAGAATAACCGAATTAGCGTGGCAGAATTACGAAGATATAAAAAAAGCGGATGGTAAAACTAGATTTTCGAAAGGATTGACGTAGAGGAGAATCCGGCTGTAAGAGGTATGGTCACCACCTCACCCCCACCTGCCAAAACCAGGTCGGAACCCACAATCTCCGAAGGTTTGTAATCGGCTCCCTTAACCAGGAAATCGGGCTTTATGCTGCGGATTAACTCATAAGGCGTATCCTCATCGAACAGGCAGACTCCCGACACAAAGGAGAGAGACGCCAGAACCAGAGCTCGGGAATCCTGGTCGTTCACCGGGCGAGAGGCGCCTTTGAGTCTTCGCACCGAGGCATCGGTATTTAATCCCACCAACAAAAAAGGAGCAAACGAAGAGGCCTTCGCCAAATACTCCACATGCCCGCGGTGAAGAATATCGAAACACCCGTTGGTAAAGACAATCTTTTGCCCGAGGAAGCGCAGCCGGGCTAGTTCCCTATGCAAAGCGGCAGGTGAACTGAAAATTTTTGTGGAAATATAACTTAAATTGTCCATGCCTTTCATCTATTGAATTGAAGAGTTACGACGCGAACCGGCAAAAAGGGCGGCGAAAGAGAGTGCCCCGAGAAGCACGGCAAAGAGCGACTGAACCCCGTGCGAAAGCGTTGCGTAGACCAGCCCGTCGGCCCTCGAAACGCCAAAAAGCGTAAGTCCGAGAGAGATCATCAGGTGGAACGAACCGATACCTCCCTGGGCCGGTACCACAAAAGCAAAAGAGCCAATCACCAGAATAAAGAGGGTATCGGAAAGAGAGAGATGCGCAGTAGCCGGAACGGCCAAAAAAAGGAGGTAGGTCATCCCAAAATAGGAGAGCCATATGAGCAGCGTAAGGAGAATAAATGCCACTCTCTGTCTAAGATCGAGAAGTGAGCGTAACCCCATTCCGATACCCTGAAGCCATTTGGAAACCCGGTTTCTAACCCCTCCTTGGGGAAAATACTTTCGGAGCAGACGGTACATAACCCAACCGCCCAGCAGCATCAAGAGGAGTCCCACCAAAAGCGCAACCAGAAAATCATTGCCCGGCATATCGAAATATTCTCCCACCTTCTCGAAAAATCCGAGAAGAAACCCAAATCGCAGGGTAGTGTAAATGAGGGTTATCAACAAAAGCGAAAGCAAATCGACCACCCTTTCTACGATGACCGTTCCAATCAACTTATCGACCGGAATAGCCGCCTTACGGGAGAGTACCCCGCAACGAGCCACTTCGCCAAGGCGGGGAAAGAGGAAGTTGGCAAGATACCCAACCATCACACTGAAGAATACATCGGTCGATTTGGGCTTGTAGCCCAGAGGAATCATCAGAAGCCGCCAGCGAAAGGCGCGAAAGAGATAGGAAAAAAAAGCAACACAAACGGCCAAAACAATATAGAGCCCTTTTGAGGCAGAAAAGCCTTCCGAAAGCGACTCGGGCGACATATCGCGGAAAGCAAGCCATAAAAGGGCTAACGCGATGCCCAGGAAGAGAAAAAACTGAAAAGTATTGCGAAGAATACGCGTCATCTTGCTGCTTACAAAAGCCGGTTGGTCCGGGTGTCAGGAAAAACAAGAGCAGGTTTAAAACTTTTTGCCTCTTCAAAATCCATCAGAGCATACGACATCACGATGACAATATCGCCGGGGGCAACCATTCGGGCAGCGGGACCGTTCAGGCAGATAACGCCCGAACCTCTTTCGCCTTTAATGACATAGGTTTCCAAACGAGACCCGTTATTGATATCCACCACCTGAACCTTCTCGAATTCAATGAGGTTCGCAGCATCGAGCAAATCTTCGTCGATAGTGATACTGCCAATATAGTTCAGGTTGGCTTCAGTAACGGTAACCCTGTGAAGTTTCGATTTCAGAATTTGAATTTTCATTCTACAGACAATTGTTGGTAATAAGGATTACAAAATCCCCAACGGAACGTTGTCGATAAGCCGAATCGACCCGGCGCGGACAGCTACAAAGCCCCTGATACGGGGGACACTCTCCCACGAAGCAACCGGAGTGAGTTGGTCGGCATCCATCACCTCGAAGTACTCTACAGAGAGCCCCGGGGCTTGGTTAATCTGCGATATCACCCGTGCACGCAACGCCTCTGCCGAGAGCGAGCCACCCAATGCGGAGGCTTCGTTAAGCGCACGGAATATAGATGGGGCCGACTGCCGCAACTGAGGCGTCAGCAGTCGGTTTCTGGAACTCATGGCTAAACCGTCGGGCTCCCTCACTATAGGACAACCCGTAATGGTGAGCGGCAACTGCAACTGACGTACCATTAACCGGATAATAGCCAACTGTTGAAAATCCTTCTCACCGAAAAATGCCTCATCGGGATCGACGGCCTTAAACAATGTACTAACAACTTGTGCCACACCGTTAAAGTGGCCGGGACGCGAAGCCCCCTCCATAACACTGTCTAGTGGGCTCAGATCGAAGACTCGGGTATCGGGCTCGGGATAGATCTCCTGCACCGTAGGGACAAACACAACATCACAGCCCGAATTTTGCAGGAGGGCCAAATCTTCGTTGAGAGTACGCGGATATTTTTCCAGGTCGGACGGATCGTTAAACTGTGTGGGGTTCACGAAAATACTTACAACTGTTTTCGCGCAAGATGCAACAGACCTTTCCACAAGTGAGATATGACCGGCATGTAACGCCCCCATGGTTGGGACAAAGCCCACTCTTGCCCCCTCACCTTTGTAGCCGGCGACAACTTCCGATAATCCGGCTTTTGTTTCTACAATTCTCATGTCTATTAATCAAAGGCGAAACCAAACCAGGAAACCCCAAAGTAAACAACATTTTGCCGTGCAAAGATAGAGAAATCTCTGTTTCTCAAGAAAAATTCTTAATTTTGTAGAATCAAAAAAACAAATCACCGCGGAGGCTAGTAATGGAAAACAAAAAGGTACTGTTCATTTCACAAGAAATTACACCCTACCTGCCCGAAACGGAACTCTCCAGGTTGTGTCGATTTTTACCACAGGGAATTCAGGAAAGAGGAAAAGAGATTAGAACATTTATGCCCAGATACGGTTGCGTAAACGAACGTCGCAACCAATTGCACGAAGTGATTCGTCTTTCGGGTATGAATTTGATTATTAACGACACCGACCACCCCCTCATCATCAAGGTTGCCTCCATCCAATCGGCCAGAATGCAGGTCTATTTTATTGACAACGACGACTATTTTGGACGAAAACATACCATGACCGATCTCGACGGGAACCATTTTCTCGATAACGACGAGCGAGCTATCTTCTTTGCCCGCGGGGTTTTGGAGACGGTACGCAAACTGCGTTGGTCTCCCGACATTATCCACTGTCACGGATGGTTCACTGCGTTGGTGCCGCTGTATGTAAAGAAAACCTTGCGCGAGGACCCTATTTTTGCGGATGCTAAGGTGGTTTACTCCCTATACGACGATCAATTCACAAACAGTTTCAGCAAAAATTTCAAACAGAAGATTCAGATGGAGGGAATCTCCAAAAAGGATCTAGCGGTAATGGAAAACCCAGATTATGAGGGACTTGCAAAGCTGGCAATACTCTACTCCGACGCGGTAGTGGTTGCAGGCACTGCTGTCGACAGCCATCTGGTTGAATATGCCGAAAGCAAGCAGAAAAAGATTCTGAAACATATCGACCCGGAGAGCTGCTCTGAGGCCTACTCCGACTTTTACGACACTATTTGATTTCTCGTCTCCCCATGAAGATAAATGCCCCTTTATTCCGTGCCGTCAAACAACTCTTTTTCGCGGGTATCTTGGCGATTTCGGCAGGAATGACCTCCTGCAGCGAAAATGCCCTAACGGTAGGAGGCGACCTGATTCCTCAAAGTGACAACGCGTTGGTAAAATCGTACGGAGGCTCTTCGCTCTCCTTTCGCACCGAAACGGGCGATACGGTGAGAACCGACCACGGCTATCTCCGCACCATGGGAAACCACTTCGACCCGGTATTTGGCAACGCAAGAGCCGACCTGCTAATGGAGATTACACCCGAAAAGAAGCAGTTGGGATCGGGGGTAATTCCCGATTCCCTGATTCTCTACATCCAGATTGACTCCATCTATGGCAAGTCTGCAGATCCGCTGTTGCTTCAACTCTACCGGATGAGCACCCCCTTGGATGACTCCCTGGAATATTTTTCGACTACCCGTCCTGATGCATTCTACAACCCCAACGATTTACTGCTCGAAACCACCATCTCTACCTCCGATACCCTGTTGCGCCTGCGAATCGATAACCCCGAGTTGCTCAATGAGTTGTGCGCTCTCGATAGCGCTGAAATGGATGCTTCCGAATTCAAACAGACCCTGGCAGGACTCCTTTTCAGGTTCGAACGGCCCGATCCCGCTTCAGAGGGAGCCATCCTCTATCCGTCGGTCAGGTCGACCACCATGCGGATGTATTACAGAAATAGCGCCAGTACCGATCTCACCTGGTATTTTTACCCCCGCATTATTGTGAGCTGTTACCAGTTCCTTCGCGAAGGGTCGGTAATTGCCCCCTATATAGATCTGCCAAATCCGTCGTCCGACATGGCCTTTATCCAGGGAATGGCGGGAGCCGATCTGGTGGTTAGTCTCGACGACGCGAGCCGCTGGCTCGACTCCATTTCGACCTCAGGAATCATCATCTCCAAAGCCGAACTGATTCTGAAACCCAAAGATATGAGCTCCATGGGGCTACTTTGGACAAACTATCCCCAGCGCCTTTCTCTCTTCTACTACGAAAACGGCATCGAAAGCGAAAACGAGGTGATGCAATCGCCCGCGCTAGGGGGGTACAACCGCGAACGCAACGCGTATATATTCAATCTCAACTTACACTTTGCCAAATATTTAAGGCAGACTACCACTGCGACGCACTTCAAAATCGTTCCCTACTACCAAGAGGACAATACCTTTGGTTCCGATGTCCTGAACCGGCTCTACGACGCCCGCAGAGTTGTGCTCGACCCTTCGGCTTCCAGCTTGCAGATACAGTATATCAAACCCTTTTGAGATCATGCCACATTTTATTGAGGAGGCCTTTGAAAGGTTTTCCAAGTATAACATTTTGATCATTGGCGATGTCATGGTCGACTCCTATATGTGGGGAAAAGTCGACAGAATCTCTCCCGAGGCCCCGGTTCCTGTACTCTCATTTCAAAAGAGCGAAAACCGGCTTGGGGGCGCTGCAAACCTCGCCCTGAACATCCGGGCGTTGGGAGCAACCCCGATTCTCTGTTCGGTAATTGGCAACGATTTTGGAGGCGAAACACTTTTGGAACTTCTCCGGGGTAAAGAGATGGCCAGCCATGGCATTCTCACCCGAAACGGAAGAACCAGTACCATAAAGACCCGGGTCGTCAGCAGCGGACAACAACTTCTGCGTATCGACAGAGAGACCGACGAGCCGCTCGACCAAGAGGCTGAAGCCGCCTTTCTGAACCGAATATTGACCATTCTTTCGAATGAGCCAATCGATGCTATTGTCTTCGAGGATTACGACAAGGGAGCCATTACCCCCACCATCATCAACAAAGTATCGGAGTGGGCAAAGGAGAACAAGGTTCCCATATTTGTAGACCCCAAAAAGAGGAACTTCAGGAACTACAACTATGTCACCTTCTTTAAGCCCAACTTCAAGGAGATAACCGAAGGTTTGGAGATCAGCCTGGATAAATCCGACCAGAAAGGGCTTGCCAGAGCGGCAAAATTTCTCCATACGGTGCAGGGCATCCAACACGTGATGGTAACCCTCTCGGAGGCAGGGATCTTCTACAGTTCAAGGAAACAGTCCAAACTACTTCCCGCCACTATCAGAAACATAGCTGATGTTTCGGGCGCCGGCGACACGGTGATTGCCGTGGCCACCATGTGTTACGTTTCGGGCCTCGATATTCAGTATGTTGCTCAGATTGCCAATCTGGCAGGCGGACAGGTATGCGAAAAGGTAGGCGTAGTGCCGGTCGATAAAAAACAACTTCTGGAAGAAAGCCTTAGGGTTTTAGCCAACACGTAAAAACTTTACTATATTTGCACCACTTTTTTGCCACGGGGTGTAGCACAGTTGGCTAGCGCGCCACGTTCGGGACGTGGAGGTCGGAAGTTCGAGTCTTCTCACCCCGACTCTTTTTTATCCGAAGGAATCGGGAAGCCTGCAAATCATAGCATTTGCAGGCTTTTTCCGTTCGGGGACGAATCTGAAGAATTGTTTACCTTTAGCATTCAATTCACCGAGGCAACTGAAACAGTTAACCAATGTACACGGTTAAGATTCTACTTATTATAGGTTCGGGCGGGTTCATTGGCACAGTGGCCCGCTATCTGGTTTCGCGATGGGCTCTGGAGGCATCCGGCTCGTCATTTCCTTTTGGAACTCTTCTTGTAAACCTCCTGGGCTCGCTACTAATTGGGCTGTTATACGGCCTCTCCGAACGAGGAAGCCTCCTCTCGGCCGAATGGCGCCTGTTTCTCACCGTAGGGTTCTGTGGAGGGTTTACCACCTTCTCAACCTTTGCCAACGAAAACCTGCTCCTGCTGCGCGACAATGAACTGTTCTACTTTGCCCTCTATGCCGGGTTAAGCCTCTTTCTAAGCCTGGTTGCCGTCTATGTAGGTTCGTCCGTAACCAAACTCTTCTAATCTCCGACCCCCTCAGGGTTGATGCAAAAAGAGCTCCTTATACCGTTTCTCTAACCGATACATCTCGTCGCGAAGTCTGGCAGCCTCAAGAAATTCGAGCTCTTTGGCTGCCCGATGCATCTCACGCTTTGTGACCGCAATCGCCTTCTCGAGGGCAGCGCGTGAACTGTATTCCGCTTCAACATCGGCCGCCTGGTATACTTTGTAAGCCTCCTCCTTCTCAACACGCTTGGTTTGGGTCCGGTCGCCCATAATGGAAGTAAGGGCCTTTTCTATCTGGCGGGGCTCAATGCCATGCGTTTGGTTGTACTCCGTTTGACGGCGACGACGTCTGGATGTCTCCTGTATGGTCTGCGCCATACTGTCGGTAATCCGATCGGCATACATAATCACCTTGCCATTAATGTTTCGGGCTGCACGACCTGCCGTTTGAGTCAGCGCCCTCGAAGAACGAAGGAACCCCTCCTTGTCGGCATCCAGAATAGCCACCAACGACACCTCGGGCAGATCGAGCCCTTCGCGGAGAAGATTGACCCCCACCAGCACATCGAAACTCCCGGCTCTCAAATCCTCCATAATGGTTACCCGATCAAGGGTCTCGACATCCGAATGAATATAGCGCGCCCTCACAGAGACCTTCGCAAAATAGTCGGTAAGCTCCTCGGCCATTTTTTTTGTCAGAGTGGTCACCAGCACGCGCTCATTCCTGCGCGCACGTTCCAGCACATTTTCTACCAGGTCGTCAATCTGGCGGAGTGAAGGCCTCACCTCAATTTCGGGATCAAGAAGCCCGGTAGGGCGAATCAGCTGTTCAACCACCACCCCTTCCGAACGGGCCAGCTCATAATCGGCAGGTGTTGCACTCACGTAGATGGTTTGACCCACCACCCCCTCAAACTCCGAAAAGGTGAGTGGCCGATTATCTATAGCCGCAGGGAGGCGAAATCCAAACTCCACCAGATTTTGCTTTCTGGAATGGTCGCCACCAAACATGGCCCGAATCTGCGGAAGGGTTACATGGCTCTCATCAATAATCGTTACAAAATCCGAAGGAAAATAGTCGAGCAAACAGAAGGGCCGCGAACCCGGGGCTCTTTCGTCGAAGTAGCGCGAATAGTTTTCGATGCCCGAACAGTACCCCAACTCTCGTATCATCTCCAGATCGTATTCTACCCTCTCCTTCAATCGTTTGGCCTCCAGATATTTTCCTATCTCCTTAAAGTAAGCCACCTGCGCCATCATGTCGTCCTGGATCTCTCGAATGGCCTTTTGAATACGCTCCTGAGTAGTCACAAAGATGTTGGCCGGATAGATCTTCACCTGATCGAAAGCCTCTATCTTCCGACCCGTCAGAGGATCGAAAGAGTAAATCTCTTCAATCTCATCATCCCAGAAGAGCACCCGGAAGGCATAATCCTCATAAGCCAGAAAAACATCTACCGTATCGCCTTTCACCCGGAAGGTGCCGCGCTTGAACTCAATTTCGTTGCGATGATAGAGCGCTTCCACCAGTTGGTGAAGCAGCTTGTTGCGGCTCAATTTATCTCCTTTATGCAGCGAGGTGGTCTTTTCGTGGAAATCTACGGGATTCCCAATGCCATAGAGGCAGGATACCGACGAAACCACAATGATGTCGCGCCGCCCCGAAAGAAGAGAGGAGGTAACGCTCAGGCGCAACTTCTCAATCTCTTCGTTAATCGACAAATCTTTCTCAATGTAGGTGTCCGAAACCGGAAGGTAGGCTTCGGGCTGATAGTAATCGTAATACGACACAAAATACTCTACCGCATTCTCGGGGAAAAACTGTTTGAACTCTCCGTACAACTGGGCAGCGAGGGTTTTGTTGTGGCTCAGCACCAGTGCCGGCCTACCCACCTGCTGCAACACATTGGCAATGGTAAAGGTCTTGCCCGATCCGGTGACCCCAAGGAGTGTTTGCGCAGGTTCTCCTTCGCCCAGGCCACGTACCAGCTGCGAAATGGCCTCGGGTTGGTCGCCGCTGGGAGAAAAGCCCGATACAAGTTTCAATTCCATAACTTAATGTGCTTCAAGCCAGTTTATACCGCTTCCGATCTCCACCAAAAGAGGCACTTTCAACGGATAAACCTGTTCCATCTCCTGTTTTATGATTTGCTCTACCCGCTCCTTCTCTTCGATAGGCACATCAAAGAGTAACTCATCGTGAACCTGGAGAATCATTTTTGCCCTGAGTTTCTCCTCTCTAAGACGATCCCAGATGCGGATCATTGCCATTTTGATAAGGTCGGCGGCCGACCCCTGGATGGGTGCATTAATGGCGTTGCGCTCGGCCATGCCCCGAAGATTACTGTTGCGGGAGTGTATTTCGGAGATATACCTCCGTCTGCCGAAAAGGGTCTCCACAAATCCCCTCCTTTGAGCCGACTCCACGGCCTCCCTCATGTAGCGCTGAACCTGCGGATAGATTCTGAAATAGCCGCTAATGAGCGCTTGCGCCTCCCCTCTCGGAATCCGAAGCCTCTGCGCCAACCCGAATCCCGAAATCCCGTAAATAATACCGAAGTTGGCCGTCTTGGCCTGACGGCGCATATCGCGAGTCACCTCCTGCAGCGAAACATTAAAGATTTTTGCAGCGGTCGAAGCATGAATGTCCTCTTGATTCAAAAAGGCCTTAATCATATTCTCGTCGCCACTAATGTGAGCCATCAAGCGAAGTTCCACCTGAGAGTAGTCGGCCGAAAGCAGAATGTGGGCGGCGTCGCGGGCTACAAAGGCCTTTCGCAACGCTCTGCCTCTCTCCTCCCGAATGGGAATATTTTGCAGATTCGGGTCGGTCGAACTGAGCCTGCCGGTTGAGGTGACCGCTTGGTTAAAACTGGTATGAATGCGGCCCGTAACCGGGTGTACCAGTTTGGGCAAGGCATCGGCATAGGTAGATAGCAGCTTCTTCAAGCCCCGATACTCCAATATCAGGTCAATTATCGGATGAAGGTCGGTCATCCCCTGGAGCACCTCCTCGCTGGTGGAGTACTGCTTGGTTTTTGTCTTTTTGGGCGAATCCGAAATTTTGAGTTGTTCAAACAGCACCATCCCCATCTGCTGAGGTGAGGAGATATTGAACTCCATTCCGGCTTCTTTGAAAATCTGCGACTCCAACGCTATAAGATCGGCACGCAAGTCATCAGCAAATGCCGCCATAGCAGAGATATCGAGCCTGACCCCTTCGGTTTCCATGTCGGAGAGTACTCTCGCCAGCGGCATTTCGATGCGTGTGGCAATCTCGAGCAGCGACTCCTCTTGCAACCTCTCCTTCAGGAGCCTGTAAAGACGGTAGGTTACGTCGGCATCCTCTCCGGCGTATTCGGCCACCTTATCGATGTCGACATCACGCATGCTGCGCTGCCCCTTGCCCTTCTCCCCAATCAGTGTCTCTATGGGAATAGGGGCGTAGTGCAGGTATTTTTCGGCCAGGAATTGCATATTATGTCGTTGCTCCGGATGCAACAGATAGTGCGCCAGCATGGTATCGAACAACTCTCCCTTTACCTCAATTCCATATCGCAACAACACCGAGAGGTCGTACTTCACGTTCTGACCCACCTTCCGAATCGATTCATTCTCGAAAAGGGGTCTGAGTCTTTCGGCCAAAGCCTGCGCCTTCTCTCTATCTGCAGGAAAAGGGAGGTAAGAGGCCTTTCCCTCTTCGCACGAAAAAGAGATCCCCACAAGTGCAGCATCTAAAGGATTGAGCGAGGTTGTCTCCGTGTCGAATACAAATTCGTCGAGCCGCGAAAGTTGTTCAATCAGGTTGATCAGCTGCGGCTCGGTCGAAAGGCATTCGTACTGGTGCGCCACGTCGGCAAGCGACTTCAAGGGTACAAGCGCTCCGGAATCCTCCTGCACAGGGTCGCCCGAACCAGCCGGCCGAGAGAACCCCGAAGAGAAGAGCGAATACTGACCATTGAAGGGTTTATCAGATGGAATATCAACAGATTGAGATCCTACTGCTTGGCGTTCGTTTGGTTGAGTTTCGTTTAGTTGAGTTTCGTATGGTTGACTTATGATTGGCGTGGCCTCCATACCAGAGCGGCCCCTTCTTGCCTCAACCTTTCTGCGCAAATCGCGGAACTGCAGCCTGCCAAAGAGTTCGAACAACTTATCATAATCGGGCTCTTCATACAAAAAGAGATTCTCATCGTGCGGCAAGGGAACCTCCGTGCAGATCCGGGCCAACTGTTTAGAGAGGAAAACGCGGTCGCGACTCTTTATGAGTTTCTCTCTCAATTTTTCTGAAACCTCCTCCAGATGGTCGTATAGGTTCTCAACACTTCCGAACTCCTGCACCAGTTTTAAGGCACCCTTCTCTCCAATCCCAAAGGCTCCGGGAATATTGTCGGAGGCATCGCCCATCAGTGCGAGCACATCTACAAACTGAAGTGGCGAAGTCAGCCCCATCGACGCGCATACCTGTTCGGGACCCAGAATTTCGGGACCATTGCCCGACTTGGCAGGTTTATACATAAACACGCGCTCGTCTACCAGCTGCATATAGTCCTTGTCGGGAGTCACCATATAAACCCCATAACCCTTTCGAGAGGCGTTGCGCGCAAAGGTCCCGATGATATCGTCGGCTTCGAATAGCGGGCACTGCAAAACAGGAATCCGATAGGCCTCCAACACCTGCTTAATCACCGGAACCGCCTGCTTAATATCTTCGGGCGTTTCCTGTCGGTTTGCTTTGTATTCTGCATACAACTTGTGTCGAAAAGTGGGCCCCGAACCGTCGAATGCCACGCCTATATGGGTAGGTTTCAACTTTGCGAAGACCTCCTCCAATGCATTTACAAAGCCCAATACCGGTGAGGTGTTCATCCCCTCGGCATTGAACATGGGATTTCGAATAAATGCATAGTAAGCGCGGTAAATCAATGCATACGCATCAATAAGCACCAGTTTTTTCTCGGGGAGCATACACGGAAGTTTAGCAAAAGTACCGGAACCAAAGGTACAATAAAAATGGGGCGGCCAGATAAAACCAGCCGCCCCATTTTGTTTCAGGCATACGGAGAGGGGAACTCCCGCATGCAAAAGATTGGGTTTACCTCAACTACCTGGGGCCACCACCTTGGGCACCACCTTGCGGACGACCCTGGCCACCGCCCTGAGGACCACCCATTCCACCCTGAGGACCACCCATGCCGCCCATACCGCGCTGACCGCGCTGAGTTTCCTGCCATTTGGTGTACTTGGTAAACTGTTCGGGGGTCAATACCTCTTTAACCTTAGCCGTTTGAGCAGCTCTCGATTTTTCCATATCGGCGCGCATCTTTTCACGGTCAACATCCTGACCCTGTCCTTGCATTGATTCCATCATCTTACGCTGTGCGGCTGCATTGTCGGTAAGAACCGTGGTCAATTTGGCCTTCTGCGTAGCATTGAGGGTAAGTTCTTTCTCCAACGTGGTAACCTGCTGTTTGATGCGCTCTTCCGCCGTCAGACGAGCCTGTTGTCCGGGTTGAGCCTGACCAGCCTGAGCGGGACGAGCCGCGCCATTACCAATCGGTCTTGCGGTTTGAGCCGACATAAAGGCGGTGCTAACAAACAACGACAACAGTAAACACGATAACAATTTCTTCATTTTTGTTCCTCCTTAAAAAATAATTAATTAGTAACATACCTTTTCCCATAGGGGAAATCATAAGGTAAGACCGCATCGGTAAACGAAGGTTTAAAGAATAGAAGAAAAAAGATGGACGATTACGGAAAAAAAGTCCGAATAAAAAAGGAACATCTATCTTTGGCAAGGATTCGGACTCTTTAACCTTTGCCTGTCATGAATATTGCACTTTTCCCCGGCTCTTTCGACCCTTTTACCATTGGGCACGCCTCGATTGTTGATAGAGCCCTTCCGTTATTCGATCGGATTGTGATTGGCATTGGTACCAATACCACGAAGTCGGGATTTTTTTCGCCCGAAGCGAGAGTGTCGATGATTCAAAAACTCTATGCATCGACCCCGGCGGTAGAGATCATTGCTTACAGCGATTTAACAGTTACTTTCTGTCGCAAAATCGGGGCTCGCTATATGTTGAGGGGGTTGCGAACCGCCCTCGATTTTGAATACGAGCGGTCGATTGCTCTCGTGAATCAGGTGATGCTTCCCGAAGTAGAGACTGTTTTTATGCTCACCTTGCCCGAACATTCAGCCATCAACTCTTCGCTGGTGAGGGAGGTTCTTAAGTACGGAGGCGATGTAACGAAATTTGTTCCCGCTGCAATGGAGATTGCTAACTACATTAATAAAGGAAGCGATCGTAAGGATAACGGGTAGTATGCACCTGTTTCACCGCTTCGTACAGTTCGCGGCGCAACTGATCAATCTGAAGCCGCTCTTTTGCTGAAATAAAGATGCATGGCGAGTTATTACGTGCCATCCAGCTATTTTTCAACTCTTCGAGCGTAAGATTCTCCCGGGTGCGGGGCGTAAGATCATCGAGCGCTTTAGGCTGATAGGTATAGTTGTCTATTTTATTGAAAACCACATAGGTGGGCTTCTCAGAGGCCTTTAATTCGGCCAGCGTTTGGTTCACTACCGATATTTGCTCTTCGAAGTTTGGGTGCGAAATATCCACCACATGAAGCAGAATGTCGGCCTCGCGCACCTCATCGAGCGTCGACTTAAACGACTCTACCAAATGGTGAGGCAGTTTTCGGATAAAGCCCACTGTATCGCTCAGCAAGAAAGGGAGATTTTCGAGCACTACCTTTCTGACGGTGGTGTCGACGGTGGCAAATAGCTTGTTTTCGGCAAATAGCTCACTTTTACTAAGCAGATTCATCAACGTTGATTTTCCCACATTGGTATAGCCCACCAGCGAAACCCTCACGATGCTTTCGCGATTTTTCCGTTGCAACGACATCTGTTTGTCAATCCGCAACAGATCCTCTTTCAGCAAGGCAATCTTATCGCGGATAATACGACGGTCGGTCTCGATTTCGGTTTCTCCGGGACCCCTGAGCCCAATACCGCCGCGCTGTCGTTCAAGATGGGTCCACATTCGGGTAAGCCGGGGGAGAAGATATTGATACTGCGCAAGTTCAACTTGGGTCTTTGCATGAGCCGTTTGAGCCCGCCGGGCAAAAATATCGAGAATCAGGCTGGTACGGTCGAGCACCTTCACCTCGAGGGTTTTTTCTATGTTCTTGAGTTGCGATGCCGACAGTTCGTCGTCGAAAATCACAAGGTCGATTCCATTTGCCGAAACATACTCTCGTATCTCTTCCAGTTTACCGGTTCCAACAAAGGTTCGCGGGTGGGGCTCCTCCAGTCTTTGCGAAAAGATACGCATGGTGAGGGCACCGGCCGTTTCGGCCAGGAAAGCAAGTTCATTTAAATATTCACGCGTCTCGAAGTCGCTCTGCCGTGAATTGGAGACTCCCACCAACACAGCTTTTTCCTGAGGTTTTTCGGTAGAAAGGTTATTATTGGCCATGGAAACGGATATAAAAAGAGTGTCTCAAAAAGAGGACGGCGCAAGAAACAACGCTGGCCTCCTTTTGAGACATTCCGAAAAACTTACACAAACTGCACGCCTGAGAAAAAAGGTCGTGACAAATATACAGTAGAATCAATTAGCAATTCTGAACAACACGGGGAAGAGAAACTCAACCCTCACCGCTTTCCCCTGCTGCGAGCCGGGAGTCCACTTGGGTGAGGAAGAGATAACCCTGACGGCCTCGTTGTCGAGCGATGTGTCGCCGCTCGAACGAGCTACAACAACACTTCCTACTTCTCCCTGCGAATTAACAATAAACTTAACGTACACACGGCCCGAAACGCCGTTTTCAAGAGCAATATCGGGATACTTCAGATTCTTTGCGATCCAGTCGCGGAAGGTGTTGTAATCCTTACCCTGAAACTTGGGCATATGCTCTACGAGGGTATATAGCTCATCTTCAATAACCTCGTCTATGCGGGGACCGTCGTCCACCTTGAAGTCGCGCATTTCCACTTTGGTATCTTCGTCGGCATCCACATCGATTTCGAAATCCATATCGAGGGTTATCTCATCGGCAACCAGTTTGAGAATTTCTGAGGGCGCGGCGGGAGGCGGGGGAGCCTGCTGAACTTCGGGACGAGTAATGGGAATAATCTCCTCCTCAATTACCTCTCCAGTACCCGCATAGGCCGAATTCGCCCCTCTCGGAGAAGATTTGTACTCCATTGCGCCCCAAACAAGTGCAAGTGCAATCACAAAACCCAACTCGAGAAACAAACTCTTTTTCTTCTCGAGATTCGCCTTATCCGATTTTTTAAGTTCCATCTTATTTTCTGTTATGATTCATACTCAGGAAACACACCACGATGGAGAGCACAACCTCCCCACCGACAGTTCTACAAAAATAATGCCTATTCCGAGAAAATCAAGCACTCAGCACATATTTCTGAAACAAAAACATAGCCAGTTAGCTATTCTTAGGGAATCATCTTTTTATCGACCTTCCATCCCTCTGCTCCGGCAAGGCCGCAGGGGTTCCCGGTAAAGAGTTTTCCGGCCTCAGAGTCGCCTTTCAGTTGCCATTTGTACCACTGGGTTGCCACCTTGGCAAACTCTCCGCCGTAAGGCCGACTGTAGGTTCCACCATGCCCCACATTCAGGTTGGCAACGAAAACAGGCACATGATTAATCTGTCTGAAATCGTCCATGCCGTTATTGTAAGCAATATCCGACTCGCCGCCTAAAAGATAGAGCGCAGGGGTATGAATTTTTTTGAGCTGCGTCTTATTCACCTGCGGCATCCCCGGCATACCACCGGTTGGGTCGTTGAAGAGCCCGCTATTGCACACCACAATTGTGCTGAGTCGCGGGTCGGAGGCTACCTCCAGGGTCTGAAGCCCACCGCACGACATGCCGCTCACTGCAATCTTGGTAACATCGAGTTTCTTGTAATAGGGGCTCTTTTTATCCTTGTTCATCGCGATAGCCCAGTCAATGGCATCGGTCAATTGCGAGGAGGTGGAGCTACCCCTCACCTGTTCGCCCTCCTCCTTGGGCATGGTGCCAATGGCAATAACCAGAAAACCATGAGAGGCCACCTCATTCAGGAATTTATAGTGCTCCCAAGGCGAATTATTACAGGCTCCGTTGCCCCA
Organism: uncultured Bacteroidales bacterium; assembly: GCA_964349835.1. Lineage (GTDB taxonomy): Bacteria > Bacteroidota > Bacteroidia > Bacteroidales > UBA4181 > JAQVSH01. The sequence goes on from CAYGID010000039.1 coordinate 16,031, forward strand.
GGCAATGATGGGCAATTTGCTTTTTTTGGCGAACTGCGAGAGATCTTGCGGCCGGAAGATGGTGTGCGTTGCCAGGGTAGGCTCCGTCATCATCACAGCAGGGTAGGAACCGGTACCTCCACCCTCCACAATTCGCGAACTCTTCTCTTGCGAGAATACCGGAAGCGCAAAAAGCGCCAAAGACAAAATCAACACTTTACATTTCTGCATATCCCATCATCTATTAGTAATACCTGTGCAAAAGGCGCTATGCCATTACTCTTGAGCAGAGAAAGCACATAGATTCTCTTTACAACAAAAAAGCTACAAGACAAATGCTTGTAGCTCTCTGATTTTTTGTGGAGAATATCGGAATCGAACCGATGACCTTTTGACTGCCAGTCAAACGCTCTAGCCAACTGAGCTAATCCCCCTTTTCGTGGTGCAAAAGTATATATAATTCGGAACTCCACAAACATGGAATCAGAAATAATCCATTAATTTTGCGCCGGTTCGTCCAGACTATATTTTGGTTTTGGCCTCACAAAAAAGCTCTAACGCATTGAAATTCTATATCTGCATAATCATACAAACCCATTAATCATGAAACAAGCAATCGCAATTCTCACAGGGGGAGGTCCTGCTCCCGGAATGAATACCGTAGTGGGCAGTGTTGCCAAAACTTTTTTACAGCAGGGGTTCCGTGTAATCGGACTGCATGGCGGTTATTCGGGCCTTTTTAATCCCAACCCACGCATGGTCGACATTGACTTTATGCTGGCCGACGATATTTTTAACCGGGGTGGTTCGCACCTCAAAATGAGCCGTTTTAAACCCTCCGACAAAAACTTCGCCGAGGATTTCAATCTGAAATTCTTCAGCGAAAACAATATACAGTTACTTGTGACCGTTGGCGGCGACGATACCGCATCGACCGCAAACCGGATTGCCAAATTTCTCGCCGACAAGAGTTATCCCATTGCCAATATCCACGTTCCGAAAACCATCGATAACGACCTGCCCCTGCCCTCCGGTTCGCCCACATTCGGCTACCATTCGGCCAAAGCAGCCGGAACGGTAATCGGCACCACGGTATACGAGGATGCCCGCACCAGCGAGAACTGGTTTATGGTAGCCGCAATGGGTCGCTCGGCCGGCCATCTGGCTTTTGGCATCGGTGCAGCCTGCCACTACCCCATGATTGTGATCCCCGAGATGTTCAACAAGACCGTGATTACCGTCGATAAGATTGTGAATCTCGTTATCTCTGCCATTTTGAAACGCAAAATCATGGGCTTGGAATATGGCGCGGCTATGATTTCGGAAGGGGTATTCCACGAACTGAGCGATGAAGAGATCAAAAAGTCGGGAGTGCTCTTTAGTTACGACGACCACGGACACCCCGAATTGGGTAAAGTGTCGAAAGCCACAATTTTTAACGAGATGCTCGAAAAGAAGGTAAAAGAGCTGGGCATCAAAGTTAAGAGTCGTCCTGTGGAGATTGGTTACGAGGTACGTTGCGGCACCCCGACGGCATTCGACCTGGTGTACTGCTCACAGTTGGGTATGGGCGTTTACAAACTTTTCAGCGATGGGAAGAGCGGCTGCATGGTCTATGTTAATCAGACCGGCGAGGTAGCCCCTCTCTATCTGAAAGATCTTCAGGATTCTGTAACCGGGAAGATCCCTCCCCGCCTGGTGGACGTGAATGGGAACCGCGTTCAGTCGGTTATCAACAACATTCTCCATTACATTACCCCCGCCGATTACGAAGCGGCAAAGCAATTTGTACCGAATCCCGAAGCCTTCGATTTCAAGAAGATTCTTGGCTGGGAATAACAGTTCCGACATGCTGAAAAAAAAGCCTCCCTTGCGGAGGTTTTTTTTTGCTTTTCCCTCAAGAGAGCCTAACTTTGGTAAAATCTCACCTGATTTTTTGAACCCTGTTCATAAACTGCAAACATAATGAAGAAGCACAACCCGTTAAGCCGGAGAGAATTCCTGGGCCGTTCGGCCGTCGGGGCATTTGGCGTTGTTACGGTTCCCGGCCTTGTAGTATCATGCAGCTCCGATGGGAAAGGAGTTGAAAACCTGCGCAATGTAGAGATCCCTGAGCTATTGGATGCGGCTCCCGATGGCAAACCGTTAAAAGCCGGACTTATCGGGTGCGGGGGTAGAGGGACGGGTGCTGCTGCCAATTTTTTGGCTGCCGGGCCCCATCTCCAAGTGGTTGCCTTGGGCGATCTGTTTGCCGATCGGTTGAACTCATGCCGTCAGGCGCTTAGGGAGAAGGGGCAGGAAATTGCCGACGACCACTGTTTTCTGGGCTTCGACGCCTATCAGAAGGTGATCGACTCGGGAGTTGATGTGGTGCTGCTCTGCACACCTCCGGTATTTCGGCCCGCCCATTTTGAGGCGGCGGTCAATGCAGGAAAACATGTGTTTTTAGAAAAACCCTGCGCAGTAGATCCGGTGGGTGCCCGGGCCATCCTCATTGCAGCAAAAAAGGCCGAACAGAGCGGCCTCTGCGTGGTTAGCGGAACCATTCGCCGATCGCAGAAAGATTGCATTGAAACCTATCGGCGGGTGGCCGGAGGTGCCATAGGCGAGATTGTGAGCGCCCATGTGGTTCGCAACGGAGGTGCCTTATGGCACAGAAAAAGGCAACCCGAATGGAGCGATATGGAGTATATGTTGCGCAACTGGGTCAATTTCTGCTGGCTTTCGGGCGATCACATCGTAGAACAGTTTGTTCACGAAATAGACCAGATGAGCTGGTTTGTAGGGAAAAAACCCATCAAAGCCATCGGCTATGGAGGTCGACATCGCAGGGTGACCGGCGACCAGTTTGATTTCTTTAGCGTGGAATATGCCTACGAATCGGGCATGCGAACCAATTGCTCAGCCCGGCAAATATCGGGGTGCGGGAATGCGCACAATGTATTGGTTTTCGGAACCAAAGGATACACCAATTGCTTCGACACTATCTTCAATTTAGACGGATCGGTGGCATGGAAATATCCCGCTCCCAAACCCGAAGATCCCGATCAAACCTGGGCGGTAAAGGATCCGTTTGTTCAGGAGCACATCCGATGGGTAACCGCCATTCGGAGCGGCAAATACCTGAACGACGCCGAGGAGCATGTGCATTCGACCCTCATGGCCATTATGGGAAGAATGGCGGCCTACACCGGAAAGGATATCACCTGGGAAGCGATTATGTCGTCGACACTGAAATTGGGCCCCGAAACCTATGAAATGGGCTCCGTGCCCGGTATCGAAGAGGTTTTCCCGGTTGCCGGAACACCTGTTGCCTAACCCCTATACCCAAAACAAATCACGCTATGGAAAGACGTCGATTTATAAAAAACACTCTTTTGGCTGCCGGAGCCTTTTCGCTGGGCTCCCCTTTGCTTGCCGGGGGTACAGCCCCCACGCAAGCCCCTCTCTTTAAAAAATCTATCATGTGGGGCACTGTCAGCATGCCCGGAACCGTTCGCGACAAGTGTATTGCCATTAAGAGTGCAGGTTTTCAGGGCGTTGAATTTAACAGCCACATGGATAGAGTCGAGGCCATTGCCGCCGCCAAAGAAGCAGGGCTGGAAATCTCATCGGTGTGTAATGCAAAACACTGGGCATTCCCTCTGTCGCATGCCGATGCGGAAGTGCGTCGTCAGGGGATCGAAGCAATGAAAGTGGCCATGGAAGATGCCAAAGCCTACGGCACAGATGCCGTATTGCTGGTTCCGGGCGTAGTGAACAACACCATAAGCTATAAGGAGTGCTGGGATCGTTCGTCCGAACAGATCAAACAGCTGGTTCCTCTGGCCGAAAAGTTAAAGGTAAAGATCTGCATTGAGAATGTCTGGAACAACTTCCTGTTGAGCCCCCTTGAGGCTGCCAACTATGTAGACCAGTTTAAGAGCGATCAAGTGGGCTTCTATTTTGATGCCGGGAATGTACTCGTTTATGGCTGGCCCGAACAGTGGATCCGGATTTTGGGGAAGAGAATGTTCCGACTCCACATCAAGGAGTTTAGCCGGAAAGTTGCCGACACGAAAGGGAAAGGGGCCGGCTTTGGGGTAAAATTGACTGAGGGCGACAACGACTGGAAAGCCATCATGGCGGCAGTTCGTGAAACCGGTTACGAGCCCTGGCTAACCACCGAGCAATCAGGTGGCGATTCTCTGGAGGGGCTGATAGACCTCAACCGCAGGCTCACAAACATCATCAACATCTGATGCAGCGCT
>CAYGID010000040.1:0-19176 GCA_964349835.1 uncultured Bacteroidales bacterium
AGCCAACAGCGAAGAGGCACAAGCCAACAGCGAAGAGGCAAAAGCCAACAGCGAAGAGGTACAAGCCAACAGCGAAGAGGCAAAAGCCAACAGCGAAGAGGCACAAGCCAACAGCAATCAGGAAAATCAGGGCTAAGGAAGGTCTAGAGACCCTGTAGTATATATCTCAACATACTTATTACAACCAGATGGGTGGTTTTTTTGGATTAGTTACAAAGGGTCGTTGCGTTGCCGACCTGTTTTACGGAACCGATTATCACTCCCATCTGGGCACCAAGCGTGGAGGTATGGTAACTCTCAGCGGGCAAAGATTCTCGCGATCAATACATAACATCGAGAATGCCTATTTCCGTAACAAATTCGAGGGCGATCTGGAGAAGTACGAAGGCGAATCGGGTATTGGAGTCATCAGCGATACCGACCCGCAACCCATAGTAATGAATTCGCATTTGGGCCGATTTGCCATCGTAACCGTTGCCAAAATATGCAATATCGACGAGATCGAGGAAGAGCTGCTCAACGACGGAAAACAGTTCACTGAGTTGAGTTCCGGGAAAACCAACCCCACCGAAACCATTGCTCTGCTTATTGCACAACAGAAAGATTTTGTAAGCGGCATTGAACATGTTTTTGCCAAAATCAAGGGCTCCTGTTCGCTGCTTCTGCTCACCGAGGATGGCATCATCGCGGCTCGCGACAAAAACGGCCGAACCCCCATCGTAGTGGGAAAACGCGACGACGGCTATGCCCTTGCCAGCGAGTCATCGAGCCTTCCCAACCTCGGATTCAGTACAGAAAAGTTCCTGGGTCCCGGCGAAATAGTAAAAATAAAGACCGACCAACTCACCCAACTCAGGAAGCCCAACGAAAAGTTGCAGATTTGCTCCTTCCTGTGGGTCTATTACGGCTTTCCCACCTCCGACTATGAAGGACAGAATGTAGACAGCGTACGCTACCGCTTTGGGATGAATATTGCCAAAGAGGATTCGATCCAAGCCGATTCAGTTTCGGGAATCCCCGATTCCGGTATCGGATGCGCCGTTGGCTATTCCGAAGGTACCGGAATCCCCTTTAAACGTGCCATCCAAAAATATACCCCCACCTGGCCGCGCAGCTTTACGCCCGAAAACCAGGAGGTGAGGAATCTGGTGGCAAAAATGAAACTTATCCCCAACCGTTCGCTTCTCGAAGGAAAACGGGTGGTCTTCTGCGACGACTCCATTGTGAGAGGCACCCAGTTGCGAAACCACGTAAAAATATTATTCTCTTACGGAGCTAAGGAGGTGCATATGCGCATCAGCTGCCCTCCCCTCATCTATGCCTGCCCTTTTGTAGGTTTCTCCGCTTCGAAATCGGCGCTCGACCTCATAACCCGACGAATTATCCAGGAATTCGAAGGCGAGCACGATAAAAACCTGGAGGCTTATGCCACTTCAGGCTCGCCCCAACAGCTCAAAATGATCGAAGAAATCAAGCGCAGCTTTGGCATGGATACCCTCAAATTCAACTCTCTCGAAGGGATGGTTTCGGCCATTGGCCTGCCCAAGGAACGAATCTGTACCCACTGTTTCGATGGGTCGAGTTACTTTTAGAAAAAGAGTAGCTGTTTCAAGCGAAGTAAGCTCTACGTAAACCTTAATCTTCCAGATGAAAACTCTGGAGATATTGGTCCATAGCCTTGGCGCTCATACCCATACTCGAGAAGCCGCCATCGTGGTAGAGTGTCTGCATAGTCACCTTTCGGGTGAGGTCCGAAAAAAGGGTAAGACAGTAATCGGCACACTCGCGCGCCGTTGCGTTTCCCAGAGGCGACATACGTTCCGAAAAATCGAGCAGACATCCCATCCCCTTAATGCCGCTTCCGGCCGTTGTAACGGTGGGCGATTGCGATACCGTATTAATCCGCACATTTTTGTCGCGGCCGTAGATATAGCCAAAACTGCGGGCAACCGACTCTAACAGCGCCTTTGCATCGGCCATGTCGCCATATCCCACCAGCGTACGGTGCGAAGCCACATAGGTAAGTGCTACCACCGAACCCCACTCCTTGATGGCATCCAGATTTCGGGCCACCTGCAACATCTTGTGCAGAGAGAGAGCCGAAACGTCGAGTGTTTTTAGAAAATTTTCATAGTTTACCTTATCGTAGGGAATCCCCTTGCGCACATTGGGCGACATTCCAATGGAGTGCAGCACGAAATCGATAGGGCCGCCCAAATGATCCATGGCCGACTCAAACAGAACCTGCAGATCGTCGAGACTGGTGGCATCAGCAAGGATAATCTTTGCTTCGCACTTTTTCGACAACTCCTGCATATTCCCGAGACGTTGGGCAACAGGTGCATTCGACAGCACAAAGCGGGCGCCCTCTTCGTAGGCACGCTCGGCCACCTGCCATGCAATAGACTGGTCGTTCAACGCACCAAAAATAATGCCTGTTTTCCCTTTCAATAATTGATAGCTCATAAATGGAAAAATTGGTTTTGTAATTCGGCGCAAACGTACGCTTTTTTTTTTACCTGTGTCGGCGGCAACAATTTTCGGACGGTCGCCACAAAATGTATAATAATAGTTACATTTGCGCACAACCATTAAAAAGATACAGTTATGTCTGCTCTTATTGTAATTGGTATTCTGGTACTTATTGTACTCTTTTTTGTCTCGGTATACAACAATCTGGTTAAGATGCGCAACCAGAGGGAAAATGCCTTCGCCGACATCGATGTTCAACTCAAACAGCGCCACGATCTGATTCCCCAGTTGGTTGAAACCGTACGGGGTTACATGAAACACGAAAGCGACACCCTCCTTAAGGTGGTTCAGGCACGTTCCGAAGCCATGTCTGCTGTGGGGGTTAACGATAAGATTGCGGCCGAAACCAAGCTTTCATCGGCCATGAACGGTTTAAAAATAACCCTCGAAGCCTATCCCGATCTGAAAGCCAGCCAAAATTTCATGCAGCTTCAGGAGGAGATTAGCGACGTAGAAAACAAACTGGCTGCCGCCAGAAGGTTCTTCAATATGGCTACCCGCGAACTGAATAATGCCGTTGAGGTCTTCCCTTCGAATATCGTGGCCCGTATAGCAGGATTCCAGCGTGAACCGATGTTCGATCTCGGCACCGAAAGAGCAACCTTCGAAGAGGCACCGAAAATCAGCTTCTAAATATGGCTTATGTAGGTTTGCAGTCTCAAATCAGGCGAAACAATTTCAGTTCGGGGCTCCTGCTGGTTCTCTTTCCGGTAGTGCTGCTGGCTCTCTCCTTTCTCTTTTTTTACCTGCTGGCACACTTTTCCGGTTCGGCCGAAAACATTCCTTACCCCGAACCGGCTAAGGAACAGGCCGTACAAAATTTTGTTCGCTCCGCTCCGCTCATCATCGGTTGTACCGTGATTTGGTTCCTGATTGCCTATTTTGCCAACACCGCAATGATTCAGGCGGCTACCGGCTCGCGCTCGCTCGAAAGAACCGAAAACAAAAGGGTCTACAATCTGGTTGAAAATCTCTGTATTTCGCAGGGTATTCCCATGCCCAAAATCAATGTCATTGAAGATGATTCGCTCAATGCATTTGCCAGTGGTATCAATCGGAGCACCTACACAGTGAGCCTTTCGAGAGGCATCATGAACCGGCTCAGCGACGAGGAGTTAGAAGGGGTTATTGCGCATGAACTCACGCACATTCAACATCGCGACGTACGTCTTCTTATCATCTCGGTTGTCTTTGTAGGCATCTTTGCCTTTTTGGCACAGACGGCGCTGCATTCCCTTCGTTTTGCCTCGCTTTCGCGCGGCGGCCGTCGCGATAACCAGGGAGGTGCGCTCTTGATGATGATTCTGGTAATGGTTCTGGCCTTTGTAGGCTATATGATTGCTACCCTGCTGCGGTTTGCTATTTCGCGGAAACGCGAATATATGGCCGATGCGGGAGCTGCCCAGATGACACGAAATCCCCATGCACTGGCCTCTGCACTGCGCAGAATCTCAGGCGATCCGGCAATCGAGGCGGTAACCCGCGCCGACGTAGCGCAGATGTTTATCGAAAATCCGGCGGCAGCAGGCAAAGCATCGTTCTCCACACTATTTGCCACCCATCCCCCCATTACCGAGAGGATCCGGATTCTGGAACAATTTTAGAACCCGGGGGTACATTCCGGTCTGGCCTCTCGCCAATCAGGTCGCACAGCGTGGTGCTGCCCAAAGTTTTTACCGTTTCGCGATATACCTCCGAAAAGACCGATCGCAGTTTGCACTGCGCCTCATTCTTTTGAAATTCACAGGGTTGATAGCTCCTTTCGCACACACACGCCAACATCCCCAAACTGCCCTCAAAGTGCGAAATAATCTCGGCAAGTGTAATCTCACCGGGTGCTTTCAGCAGATAATAGCCGCCCGACTTTCCCAAACGACTGGCCAGCATCCCATTTTTTCGCAGTTCAAGGAGTATACCTTCCAGAAAACGTACCGGGATATGCTCCTTTCGGGCAATATCGGCAATGGCAACCGGGCCCTTCCCATACTCCTCTGCCAGGCTGACCAACGCCAGCAACGCATAACGTGTTTTTTTCGACAACATAACTAACCGTGTTTACTGATTTCTGCCAATTTCTCGTAATCCAGAATCACAATCTCCTTTCCCGAAACCTGTAGAATCTTCTCCCGGTTCAACATCGAAAGGGTATGAATCACATTCTCGGGCGAACAGGCCGCAAATTCCGACAATTCGCGACGTGTGAGCGAAAGCACAAACTCTCTGCTTTTATAGACATTATCAGAAAGATAAAGCAGAATATCCGAGATCCTTCCGGCCACCTGCTTGTGAGCCAAATTAATAAAATTGAAAATAGACGACTGAAAAGTTGCCGAAGCGTGTTGCATAAGGGTCATCAGAAAATTGCCCTCACGCGTCATAATCTTCATCAGCACCTGGTTGTCTATTAAACAAACCTCACACTCCTCCAGAGCAACCAGCGAAAAGAGATTTCGATCGTTAAAAAAGAGATTTGCACCGCCCAGAATGGTGGGGCTTCCCACAACGGTAAGAATCACCTTCCGACCGTTGGGACTTTCATAGCTGAATTTTACAATACCACGGTGCAGAAAAACCAGATGCGTTGCAGGAATACCCTGCCGGAGAATGGTTTCACCCTTCTTAAAAATCATTCTGTGCGACTCCTTGCAAATAGAGGCCACATACTCATTTCCAACCATTTGAGAAATCAGCAGTGAGAGCGAACAATTTGCACAGTCGGAACCTTGGGGAGAGAACATAGAGAATTTGTTGAATTAGCGGTTCAAAATATGAAACATTTCATACATTGAAGTGTTATATTGTATGCAAAAGTACACTTAATCGATGGACATTCTCGCTTTTTTTGTACTTAACTTAGCATATTACTAAACTTCTATTATCCAAATTCTTGAATGAACCGAATAGGTTGCATTACAACACTTCTGCTTTTTACTCTTTTGTTTTCGAAGCCTCTCACGGCACAAAATACCCCTCCTCTGAAAGGAGAAATTCAGATTTCGGGAGCTTTTGCCCTCTATCCCCTGATGGTAAGGTGGGCAAAGGAGTTTAAGGAGCTACACAAAGGGGTTCGAATCGACATCACCGCCGGTGGTGCCGGAAAAGGGATGACCGATGTTCTCTCGGGCGTTGTGGATTTGGCTATGGTTTCGCGACACGTATACCCCGAAGAGGTAAAACTGGGCGCCTTTAAAATTGGCGTGGCAAAGGATGCCGTAGTAGCAACCCTCAATACCGGAAACCCGCTCATCCATCAGATCGGCGCAATAGGGCTTACTAAACAGAAGGCCCTGCAGATATGGTCTACTCCGTCGGTTCGTACCTGGGGCCAGATTTTGGGCACCTCCAGCAAGATTCCGGTGCATGTATACACCCGTTCTGATGCTTGCGGTGCCGGCGAATCATGGGGATCATGGCTGGGCATGTTGCAGGAAGACCTCGAAGGGACAGCCGTTTTTGGTGATCCCGGCGTATCGTCGGCAGTACAAAAAGACAAGGTGGGACTCGGATTCAATAACCTGGCCTATGTGTACGATTTCCGTACACGCAGACCCTACAAAGGGCTGGTAGTCTATCCCATCGATCTGAACGAAAACGGCCAAATCGACCCCGATGAGCGCTTCTACCAAACCATCGACCAACTCATCGATGCCATCGCATCGGGAAGATACCCCTCACCCCCTGCCCGAGAACTCTATCTGGTAACCAAAGGAAAACCCCAAAACCCCGTAGTCAAAGCCTTCCTCGCCTTTATTCTCACCCGCGGACAGCAGTGGGCACGCGAAACCGGCTTTGTGCCCCTCACACCCGAGGCGGCAGAGGCTGCATTGTTACACATAAAATAAAGCCGCGTTATTATGCCCATTGCAGCCACCTCTTTATGGAGGATTATTCGGGAGAAAACAGCCGGGGGAGTCATGCTCCTTTTTACCTGCCTCTCTATATTGCTGCTTTTGGTCATTTTCGGGGGCCTGCTATGGAAATCGCTTCCTCTGCTGCAGGAAAAATCGCTTTGGGAGCTTCTGGCAACCCCCCAATGGCGGCCACAAAAACTTCTTTTTGGATTCTGGCCCTTTATTGCGGGCACAGCCTGGGTAACCGGCATAGCCATTACCTGGGCATTACCTGTATCTCTGCTTACCGCACTCTTTCTGAGCGAACACTCCCCTTCGGTAACTAAAAAGATTGTCTTCCCGGCCCTCGACATTCTCTCGGGAATTCCTTCGGTTGTGTACGGAGTATGGGGCATTCTGGTTGTGATACCCTTTATCTCCGAAAAGCTGGCGCCCCGCTTTGTGGAGTTTTCTACAGGCTATTCTACGCTGGCCGGCGGCATCGTTCTGGGCATCATGGTTCTACCCCTCCTGATCAGCCTCTTTACCGAACTCTTCGGGTCGGTTCCCAAAGAGCTGCGCGCCGCCTCGCTTTCGCTGGGGGCAACCCGGTGGCAGACCACCAAAAAGGTGGTTTTACGAAAAACATTCCCGGGAATTCTGGCCGCGGTGATTCTGGCCATATCGAGAGCGCTTGGCGAAACCATCGCAGTATTGATGGTGTGCGGAAATGTGGCCAAAGCGCCCAACTCCCTGTTCGATGCCAGCTATCCGCTTCCCGCCCTGATTGCCAACAACTACGGCGAGATGATGTCGGTTCCTCTATACGAATCGGCCCTCATGCTGGCCGCCCTTATGCTATTTGTAGTGGTCTTCCTTTTTAACCTTCTGTCGAGAATTGTGTTATATAGAATTGAAAAACAGATCTCCTAAAACGCCATCCAATGTCGCTGAAAAAAATTGAAGAGAAATTCTTCCTGCTGCTCATGGGTGTCACCACCTGCCTGGTGTTGTTCAGCGTGGGAAGTATCCTCTTTACCATTGTCAAAAACGGCCTCCCCACCCTCACTTGGGAAATGGTTTCGCAGCTGCCCGGCGACGGCTTCTATATCGGCCGCGAAGGGGGCTTTCTCAACGCCATCGTAGGGTCGCTCTATATTGTGGGAGCCTCCTCAATACTGGGTCTGGCCATCAGTATCCCGGTGGTCTTCTACCTGAATGTCTATCTGTCGGCTCGCTCCCGTTTTGCTTACATCTCAAGGCTGGCATACGATGTATTGTTCGGAATTCCCTCCATTGTGTATGGTGCCTTCGGCTTTTCAATCATGATCTGGCTCGGGTTAAGAACCTCCCTGCTGGGTGGCATCATTGTGATTACCCTTCTGATTATTCCCATCTTTATTCGCTCTATGGATGAGGTGGCCAAAACCATGCCCCGCGACATTCTGCATGCCTCCTATTCGCTGGGGGCCACCCGGCTCGAAACCATCGGGGTGGTTGTGAGGCAAATCATGCCGGGCATTGCCACAGCCACCCTCCTATCGGTGGGCAGGGCCATTGGCGACGCCGCCGCCGTACTCTTCACCGCAGGCTATACCGACAGCATCCCCACCTCACTCAGCCAACCCGCGGCCACCCTACCGCTGGCAGTCTTTTTTCAACTGAACAGCCCTGTGGTAGAAGTGCAGCAGAGAGCCTATTCGGCCGCATTGGTATTAACCATTATTGTTTTAGTGCTAAGCATATTGGGTCGGTTTGTAACCAATCGTTTTTCTAAAAACAAAATTCAATGACCCTCCTTACCAACTCTCTCATCCGTATCAGGCAACTGGTACACAATATGAACCATCATGAGATGGGGGTCAAGAAAACAAAGTTTTTCAGGCCCAATCAAAAATTCACCCCGCCCTCCGGGGCCGCCACCATTTCGACCCAAAACCTTTCGGTATCGATTGGCAAAAACCTGATCTTGAAGAATGTAACCCTTCAAATTCCTGAAAACAAGATCACCTGTATCATCGGCCCTTCGGGTTGCGGAAAATCTACTCTGCTAAAAACCTTTAACCGTCTGCTCGAGATAAACGATCAGGTAAAGGTCGATGGAGAAGTCACCGTAGGAAACCAGAATATCTACCATCCCGATGCCGATGTAACCTATCTGCGGCGAAAAATGGGGTTGCTATCGCAACGTCCCTGCCCTCTCCCCATGTCAATCTTCGACAATATTGCATACGGTTGCCGGATCCACGGCATCAGGAGGCGCCGAAAACTCAAATCGGTGGTCTCTTACTATCTGCAGGCGGTTGGGCTGTGGGACGAGGTCAAAGATCGGCTGCACACCCCTGCCTCACAACTCTCCATCGGGCAACAACAGCGACTCTGCCTGGCAAGAGGACTTGCGGTAGAACCGCAGTTTCTTCTGGCCGACGAAGCCACCTCTGCCCTTGATCCCCTTTCGAGCAAAACCATCGAGGAGCTCTTTCTCTGCTTAAAATCACAATACACCATTGTAATGGTGACCCATACGCTCCGCCAGGCTCTCCGGATTGCCGACTACGTGATTTTCATGTATATGGGCGAGGTAATCGAAGCGGGACCCGCTCAGGAAATCTTTAACAACCCGCAAAAAGAGTTAACCCGCAACTATTTTGCGGGCACCTTCAGCTGACAACCCACATAAATAGCCATGAATACCTACCACTTGTCGCACCTTAAAGAACTCGAATCGGAGTCGATTTACGTGATGCGTGAGATTGCAGCCCAATTCGAAAATCCCGTACTGCTCTTTTCGGGAGGCAAAGATTCGATTGTACTGACCCATCTGGCCTACAAGGCCTTTTATCCCTCGTTAATTCCCTTTCCCTTTCTGCATATCGATACAGGGCACAATTTCGAAGAGACCCTTACCTATCGCGACCAACTGGTTAAGAAGCTGGGTGCCACTCTGCTGGTAGGATCGGTGCAAGAATCGATCGATTCGGGCAGAGTTCGCGAAGAGCAAGGATATTATGCCAGCCGGAACGTTCTGCAAACGGTTACCCTGCTCGATTCGCTCGAAAAATATAAGTTCGACGCCGCTATTGGTGGCGGCCGACGCGACGAAGAGAAAGCCCGCGCCAAAGAGCGTTTCTTTTCGCACCGCGATGAGTTTGGACAGTGGGACCCCAAAAACCAGAGACCCGAACTCTGGAACCTCTTTAACGGCCACAAGCGGCTGGGCGAACACTTCAGGGTATTCCCCATCAGCAACTGGACCGAGATGGATGTTTGGCAATATATCATGCTCGAAAAGATTGAGATGCCGAGCCTCTACTATACCCACGAACGAGAGGTGTTTAACCGCGACGGCGTATGGCTGGCCAACGCCCCCTTTATGCGCCTGAAGCCCAACGAAAAAATTGAGATAAAAAGGGTTCGTTGCCGCACCATTGGCGACATTAGCTGTACCGGACTAACCCTCTCCGAAGCCAAAACACTCGAAGAGATAATCGGCGAGATTGCCGCCTCACGCATTACCGAACGGGGTGGAAGATCGGACGACAAACGTTCGGAGGCTGCAATGGAAGATCGCAAAAAAGAGGGTTATTTTTAATCAGGAAAAAAGAGATTATGACACATTCAAACGGATACCTGGATATGGAACTGCTGCGCTTCTCAACCGCAGGCAGTGTCGACGATGGCAAAAGCACCCTCATAGGACGACTCCTGTACGACAGCAAATCGATCTTCGAAGACCAGTTGGAGGCAGTTGAGGCCGACAGCCGCCGAAGAGGAAACGAGGAGATTAACCTGGCTCTGCTCACCGATGGCCTGAAAGCCGAACGCGAACAAGGCATAACCATCGATGTGGCCTATCGCTATTTTGCCACCCCAAAACGAAAATTCATCATTGCCGACACCCCGGGTCACATCCAGTACACCCGCAACATGGTTACCGGTGCCTCGACAGCCGATCTGGCCATCATTCTGATTGATGCACGCAACGGCATCATTGAGCAAACCGTACGCCACTCCTACATTGCCGCGCTCCTGCAAATTCCCCACATTGTGGTTTGCGTCAACAAAATGGACTTGGTAGAGTTCTCACAGGAGCAGTACAACGCCATAACTGCTGGTTATCTGGAGATTGCAAAACAACTGGGCATCAATGATGTGAAGTTTGTACCCATCTCGGCCAAGTTTGGCGACAATGTGGTGGAGCCCTCTCAGAATACCCCCTGGTACGAAGGCCCGACCCTGCTAAACTGCCTCGAGACGGCTCCCATCGACCATAAAATCAATGCACGTGAGGCGCGTTTCCCCGTACAATATGTAATCCGACCCATTTCCGATAAATTTCACGACTATCGTGCCTACGCGGGCAGAATGGCCGGAGGCTCCTTTGCACGGGGTGATGCAGTAACCATTTATCCTTCGGGGCAGCGCTCTGTAATCAGCGAAATCCATCGGGCCGAAGAGAGTGTCGAACAGGCCCTTTCGCCCGAATCCATCTCCATCAGGCTCACCGACGACATTGATATCAGCCGCGGCGACATGATTGTTAAACAAGACCAACCTGCCCCCACGCTCAGTCAGGAGATCACCCTGATGGTTTGCTGGTTCAATAGCCAACCGCTCGAAACCCGAAAGAGATACCTTATCAGGCACACTTCAGCCGAAACCAAAGCCGTAGTGCAAGCCATCGATTTCAAAATGAACATCCAGACCCTCACCCGCCAGCCCTCGGCCCCCTCACTGGCCATGAACGACATCGGGCAGGTCACCCTCCGAACAGCCAAACCGCTGGTCTTCGACCCTTATAACCACAATCGGTTTACCGGTAGCCTCATCTTCATCGACGAGTACACCTTCGAAACGGTAGGTGCAGGTATGATTATCTAACAACTGTTTATACATCCACTCAATGGAAGCTTCAGAAATAGCCAGATTAAACCAACAATTCGCCGATGCATCGGCCGAAGAGCTACTCCGCTTTTTTCTAAAGGAGTATAAAGGAACTATCGCACTCTCTTCGAGCCTTAGCCTCGAAGATCAGCTCCTTACGCAGATGGTCTTGTCGATCGATAACTCCACCCGCATCTTCACCCTCGACACCGGACGACTCTTTCCCGAAACGCTCAACCTGATTGAGCGAACATCGCAACACTTTCAGCATCCGATCGAAGTATACTTCCCTCAGCACCAAAGCGTTGAACAGATGGTTAACCAGCATGGCATCAATTTGTTTTACCAATCGGAAACCTTACGCAAAGAGTGCTGCCGAGTAAGAAAGCTGGAGCCTCTCTCCAGAGCTTTTGCCGGCCTAAAGGCCTGGATTTGCGGATTACGGCGAGAACAATCGGTGACCCGTATGGAAATAAAAAAAATAGAGTGGGATGCTTCGAACGGCTTACTGAAAATCAACCCTCTGGCCAACTGGAGCGAAGAGGAGGTGAAGAGGTACATAGAGCTACACAACATACCTTATAATCCACTGCACAACAAGGGGTTCCCCAGTATCGGCTGTCAACCCTGTACCCGTGCCATAGAAGCCGGCGAGGATATCAGAGCCGGACGATGGTGGTGGGAGTCGCCCACCCACAAAGAGTGCGGATTGCACCGCCCGCACACCTTATAAGATTACCCTTCCGTTAACTGGAAAATTTCATATATTTGCCCGTTAAGCGTGTTCTCCCCAAAGGAGGCCATTTCGGTCGGTCGGGTCGGTTGCAGACATACGTAGTAATAATGTAAGAGTCTATAAAGATGTTAAAAATTGGAAATCTCGAAATTCAGGTCCCCATCATTCAAGGGGGCATGGGCGTGGGTATCTCTCTCTCGGGGCTGGCTTCGGCCGTTGCCAATGAAGGAGGCGTCGGCGTAATATCCTCGGCCGGTTTAGGGCTGTTGTACAAAAACTTATCGGCCAACTTTGCAGAGGCCAGCATTCTCGGTTTGCAACACGAACTGCGCAAAGCTCGCGAAAAAACCAAAGGGATCATTGGCGTCAACATTATGGTTGCCATGACCAACTTTGCCGACATGGTAAAAATCTCGATTGCCGAAAAAGCCGATGTAATCTTCTCGGGCGCCGGCCTTCCCCTCGACCTCCCCTCCTTCCTCCAAAAAGACAGCATCACCAAGTTGGTGCCGATTGTCTCCTCTTCGAGGGCTGCTCGGCTGATCTGCGAAAAGTGGAAAAAAAATTACAACTACCTTCCCGATGCCATTGTGGTTGAGGGGCCTAAGGCCGGAGGCCACCTGGGTTATAAGGAAGAGCAGCTGAATAGCGCAGAGTACACCATCGAAGCAATTCTGCCCGAAGTGGTGAAAGAGGTAAAAAGCATCGAAGAACAGTACCAGTGCTCCATTCCGGTGATTGCCGCCGGCGGCATCTATACCGGCGAAGATATCTACCGCATGATGGAGTTAGGTGCCAGTGGCGTGCAATTGGGCACACGGTTTGTAACCACAGAGGAGTGCGACGCCTCTCCCGCCTTTAAAAATAGTTACATCAAGGCCAACGAAAGCGATCTGCAGATTATTAAAAGCCCTGTGGGAATGCCGGGAAGAGCCATCTTCAGCGAATTCCTGCAAAAGGTAAAAGAGGGCCGGAAGCAGCCCAAATACTGCCCGTTCCACTGCATCAAAACCTGCGATATCTCAAAAAGCCCCTACTGCATCATGCTTGCCTTGTACAATGCCTTTAAGGGTAATTTCCGTCACGGATATGCCTTTGCCGGCTCCAACGCATTTAGAGCCGAAAAGATTACAACCGTAAAGGAGACCATCCAGACCCTGATGCAGGAGTGGGCCAACAAGGTAAAGAGCTCTCTTCCCCTGTTCTGAGTTTACTAAAGGTGCCCCGCAATGGGAAATGTTCCTGAATACACCAAAGAGGGCATTCCGGCAAGCTCCGAATGGAAAGAGACCATTTCGAAGCTCGAAGAGAAGGCTCGCTTTTTGGAATTAGAGAACGCCGACCTGCGCGAGTCGTACGAAGAGTACCGACTGATTGCCAACTACACCTGCGATTGGGAGTTTTGGCTTACACCGTCGGCGAATGTGCGGTGGATGGCGCCATCGGTCAGAGATATCACCGGCTTTTCGGCCGAGGAGTTCATTAAAGACAAAAACTTGTTGTATTCGCTCGTCTACCCCCAAGATAGCGCGCAGTTCAACGATTTTATCGAAAAAACACTCTCATTTGCCACCATCGGACAGAGCCTCTCCTTTCGAATTCTCACTCGAAGCAAACAGCTGAGGTACTGCGAAGTAAATGGACGAGGGGTATATGAACCAACCGGTCGATATTTAGGGCAGCGCTACTCCATCAGAGACATTACCAGACTGAGTGGTGCGTTGGGGCATATCAAAATACTCGAAGACGACAAAAACTGGGAGACCAAGGCTAAAAAGCGATACAAGGAGGAGTTGGCTGCCCGCGATCGGGAGCTGGTCTCCTCGCTTGTTTCGGCTTCCGAACAGACGGCCCTCCTGCTCCACCTTAAAAAGGTGATCTCCTCCTTTCTGCCACTGCTTCCCCCGCACCCCAAAACCAAAACCGAATCGCTGCTGCACCAGATCGACGAACTCTTCCGGCGCCAGTTCAACGGGAGTGAGGAGTTCAAACTCTATTTCGAAAAGGTCTATCCTGGTTTCTTCTCCCGTCTCGAAGGGAAGTATCCCGGACTCACATCCAGAGAACGGCGGCTCTGTGCCTACCTGCTTTTAAAACTCTCCACAAAAGAGATTGCCGGGCTGCTACACATTGCTCCGGCCAGTGCGGAAATCAGCAGGGTGCGGCTGCGAAAAAAACTGGGACTTTCGCGCTCAACCTCTTTGTCCGACTTCCTTAGCAAGCTCTAAATCAGCATTATCCAACACGGCCACACTCATCGTTTTTGGAAATGCATATAATCAATCGGTACCTTCCAACTACCTCCCCAGATCCAACCTCTTTGGGTAAAAGCCTTCACCACGGGATGATTGGCTGTAAGCGTGCCCGGCCTTTCGGGGTCGTACCTACCATCGGGAGGTAACACCTTTTGCTCGGGATAGAGAGCCGGATTATGTTTGGGATTCAGGTCGATGGCGCGCCCTAAAGCATGTGCCGAGAGCGTACTACCGGCACGTATCGTGCGGTAATGAAAAGCGTAAGAGTTATTTAGGGTATCCATGGTGGTGCCGTTATCGGGCTTATCGAACCGAATGGGAATCACACTCTCAATAGGGAACCGAATCTGCTTAATCTCTGCGAAGATTTCGGCCACCTCCGCTGCCAGCATCTTATTTACCACCAGAAAACCGGTATGCTCCTTATGGTCGAACCCCCAAAAGCCCACCTCTAACAAGGTAAGGCTGTCTAACACCTCCGCGGGAGCGGTACTACCCTTCAAGCACTCCCCAAGCGAGATCCGGGAGGGAGAAAGCGCAGAGGGAGAAAGCGACTGAGCCATCGACCCGTTGCCCCCCGAAAACCAGAGCAAACACCCCAGCACCCCTGTCACGATTACACGATACACGCTTGTCATACTACTCAATCTCTTTAGCATTCAAAAATGCGTTCTGTAAGTGAAATCCCTGATCGGCAAGGTAACCCTCTAACCGGTGGCGGGCGGCCTCAGCATGGTAATTCAAAATATGAGCGCCCCAATCGTTCAATGTTTTGTCGCCGGCGCGTTGGCAGTTATACTCCGTAATTAAGGCATTGTACTGTTGCAAATCGGCGGCCATATCATCGCTCCGATAGTGGTTGCCGTGAATCACCATCGAAACAGGCTGTTTGGGTTTTACTTCGGGAAACTCGGCCGGATGCCCAATCGACAACCCGCAAACCACAAAGACCCCCTCTGGCAATCCAAGCAGTTCGGCAATCGGTTTCGGTGCCGCCGTACGCGTATATCCTATACAACAGCTTCCCAATCCTTGCGAATGGGCCGCAGTGGCCGCATTCTGCATAGCCATCGCAGCATCGATTACCCCTACAAGTACGCCATCGAGAGTATCCGTAAACCGGGGAAACGGCAGTTGGTTATGGCGCGCAAAGAGTGCCAACTTATGGTAATCTGCACAGAAAACCAAAAAAAGGGCACAGGTCTTAATCTGTTTCTGACCCGTAAGGGCATATAACTCCTCCTTCAATACAACATCGCTAACGGCAACCACCGAAAACTGTTGCCCATTATAACTGGTGGGCGAATTCCTTATGGCCTCGAAAATAAAATCTGTCTGCTCCTGCGAAAGCGGCTCTCTGGTATATCGTCGAACCGAGGTGCGGGTTAACAGTGTCTCTTTCACACTTTTCATAAAGATAGGTTTGATGCATGCAAGGTACACAAAATAGAATATTCCCTGAATAGACCCTGATGATATGTTAAAAAACACAAATGATTCTATTTTGTTATGTTTTAATATTCTTATATATAATGATTTATAATATATTGTACGGTTCAATAAGAGAATGTATATAATTATGTAAGGTTATTCAGAGCATAAAAAAGCGTTTTTTATACATTTCTTTGCACCAGATAATTTCAGCACACCCCATAGCATTACAGCATGAACAAGCCGTACAGAAAATTAACATCCGAAGAGATTGGACGTCTGATTATGCAGGGGTGCTATTGCGACGACTGGAACCTTGTGGAGGTGTCGGCCGACTTTATCCCCGATCAGATATTCCATTCAACCTTTGCAGGCTATACGCTTCTGGGTCGCTTCGATGAAGAGATTACACTCTTCGGTGGGGTACGCTTTAAAACCGGCATTCGAAATGCCTTTCTTTCGCACTGCATTGTTCACGACAATGCGCTGATACACAACGTACGAAGTTACATTGCCAACTACCGCATCGGCCCAAGGGCCGTGATTCATAATCTAAGCCACCTTGCTACCGACGGAAAGTCGTCGTTTGGAAATGGAACCCATGTCGATGCAATTAACGAAGTGGGGGGCAGAGATATTGTCATTTACGATCACCTCTCGTCGCATATTGCCTACATGATGGCACTCTACCGACACAGATCGGAGGCTACCAGGCAATTCAACAAACTGGTTTCTAACTACGTGCAGTTTGTTACCGACGATATGGGCGATATTGATGAGGGGGTCTCCATTGTCAATTGCGACAGCCTCCGAAACGTACGAATCGGGCCCTATGCCCGACTCGAAGGGGTATCGAAACTCGAAAACGGAAGTATAAACAGCACCGCCGCCGACCCGATTACCATTGGGCAGGGGGTCATTATGGAGAACTTTATTGTCTGTTCGGGCAGTAAGATAACCGATGCCACACTGGTATCAAACTGCTTTATCGGGCAGGGATGTATTCTCGACAAGCACTACTCGGCCGTTCACTCCCTCTTCTTTGCCAACTGTCAGGGTCTGCACGGCGAAGCCTCCTCTATTTTCGCCGGCCCCTATACGGTTTCGCACCACAAGTCGAGCCTGCTGATTGCCGGCATGTTTTCGTTCCTGAATGCCGGAAGCGGTTCGAATCAGAGCAATCACATGTATAAACTGGGTCCCATCCACCAGGGGATTGTAGAAAGGGGAGCGAAAACCACCAGCGACTCCTATATTTTGTGGCCATCGCGTATCGGTGCCTTTTCGCTGGTAATGGGGCGTCATAAACGGCACTCCGACACCACCCATTTCCCCTTTTCGTACTTGCGTGAGGAGAATAACGAAACCTATCTCACCCCGGCCATTAACCTTCGGAGTATAGGAACCGTCCGCGACTCACAGAAGTGGCCCTCGCGCGACCTGCGAAAAGACCCCAACCTGCTCGATATGATTAACTTCAATCTTCTGAGCCCTTATACGGTGCAAAAGATGATTGAGGGCTTAAACATTTTGAAACAGCTTCGTAGCGAATCAGAAACTCCCCCCGAGATTTACACCTGGCAGAACATGCACATTAAACAGAGCGCGCTCGATCGGGGCATTCTCATCTACGAACAGGCCATCTGCAAATTTCTTGGCAACTCACTCATCAGCCGTCTTCAGGGAAAGAAGATCGGGTCGGTTAAAGAGATGCAGAAGTTACTTTCTATGGATACCGTACTGGGATACAAAGATCGGTGGCTCGATATCTCGGGCATGATCTGCCCTGCGCGGGTTATCGACGATCTTCTGAATGAAGTGGAATCGGGCGCTCTCAATACGCTCGAAGAGGTAAATGCCTTTATCCGGTCGGTACACCACCACTACTATGTGTACGAATGGTCGTGGGCCTACGGTGTGCTGGAGGAGTATTACAACATAAAGCCCGATGCCTTTACGCCCAAAATCGTGGTCGAAATTATTCAGAAGTGGAAACGCAGTGTGCTTGCCATCGACGAGATGCTCTACGAAGATGCCCAACAGGAGTTTTTGTTGAACAAACAGGTAGGATTCGGCATTGATGGCGATTTGGATGTGCGTGAAAAAGATTTTACCTCGGTGAGAGGCAAATTCGAAGATCACCCCATGGTGGTCGAAATTGTGCGACATAAGGAGCGAAAAGTCGTTTTGGGCGATTCCATAATTGCCTTACTATCCAACTTACAATAACTCAAAATAACTCTCAACACCCCTGAATACCCATGTGCGGAATCATAGCATACATAGGAAACAAACCGGCCAAAGAGATTCTTTTAAAGGGTCTTAAAGCATTGGAATATAGAGGGTACGATAGTAGCGGAATGGCCATACTGAACGGTCATATATCTATGTGCAAAGCGGTTGGAGGGGTCGACAACCTCATTAACAAAAGCAGCACCCTATTATTAGACGGAACGGTTGGTATGGCGCATACGCGCTGGGCTACCCATGGAAAAGTCACCGAAGTGAATGCGCACCCCCATCTGTCGGACTCAGGTCGATGGGCCATTGTGCATAACGGAATCATAGAGAATCATAGCGTCATCAGGGCACAACTGGAATACTACGGGTACTCGTTTCAAAGCGAAACCGATACGGAGGTTCTGCTGAACTATATTGTTCGTGAATGCGAAAACGGGCGATCGATTCCCGAGGCCATGACCCGGGTTGAGGAAAATCTGGAGGGAAGTTACGCCTTTGTACTGATGGACAGAGAGCTGCCCGACCAGCTTTGGTGCCTGCGTAAAGGGGCCCCTCTTGTTGTGGGTTTGGGCACCGAAGAGCACTTCATAGCATCCGATCCCTCTGCCTTCGGAAATATGGCCTCTTACTGCTTTTTTCCCGAAAACAGCCAATGCATCCTTTTAGCTAAAGGACAGACTCCCAAAGCCTTCGGGAAAGAGGGGCGTCTACCCGATCCGGTGTCTATGGCCATGATGCAGATTGAAAGCACTACTGAACTCAACGGGCACAAGCATTTTATGCTCAAGGAGATCTGCGAGCAGCCCGAAATCCTGGAACGCAATCTCCGGCTCGACCGCGAGGGCCTCCTCAACGACTTCGGGAAGGTAGTTTCCGAAAGGGTGCCCGGAGGTCGTATTGTAATTCTTGCCTGCGGCACCTCTCTACACGCCGGTATGGTGGGAAGATATATGATAGAAAAATATGCCGGCATCCAGGTAATTGTTGAACAAGCCTCCGAATTCAGGTACCGGAAACCGGTTATAGGGCCTGGCGACTTGGTGATTGGCGTCTCCCAGTCGGGCGAAACAGCCGATACCCTGGCGGCGATACGATATGTAAAGACTAAGAATGCTACGGTAGTAGGACTATGCAATGTGGCTCACTCATCCATGGCCCAGGAGTGTGATGCCCTCATTCTTCTGGACGCAGGTCCGGAGGTAGGCGTAGCCTCTACCAAGGCTTTCTTTGCTCAAGTAATTCAATTTATCCGCTTAACCGTTTATCT
>CAYGID010000041.1:0-18634 GCA_964349835.1 uncultured Bacteroidales bacterium
TTGCAACGAATGCAAAAGGCATTATTTCAAAATCTGGTCGATATGGGGGCACATTTGCACACAAGGATATTGCTTTTGAATTTGCCACTTGGATTAGTGCGGAGTTTAAGTTTTATTTCATAAAGGAATTCCAACGTCTTAAAGCAGAAGAAAGTGACAGGTTGAAATTAGACTGGACCCTACAGCGGACTCTTTCGAAAATCAATTATCAAATTCATACCGATGCAATCAAAGAGAAATTGATTCCAACAGCCCTTTCCAAAGAAAAAATCAATTTTGTGTATGCCGATGAAGCGGATATGCTTAATATGGCTCTGTTTGGAATCACTGCAAAGCAATGGCGCGAAGCGAATCCCACTTCACAGGGGAATATTCGCGATGCTGCAAGTCTTGAGCAACTGGTCGTTTTGAGTAATCTGGAAAGCGTGAATGCTGTATTTATTCATCAGGGAATGACGCAGAGCAAGCGGTTGGAACAGCTTAACAATATCGCAATATCTCAGATGAAGTCATTACTGGGCCAGGCGGGACTAAAGAACCTCTAGCGCTCTAATTCGGTGAGGCGCAAATGGTCAATGGTCAATGGTTAATGCGCTTCGCGCGAATGCTCTAATGCAGCAGTGCTCTAATGCTGCGCTGGCGCACGAAACGCTTCTTCATGAAGGAATATTCGCGCATGCGCGTTTCGAATCATTAGAGCACTAGAGCACTAGAGCATTAGAGCACTAGAGCATTAGAGCATTTGCGCGAAGCGCACAAGAGCGTTAATGGGTCGCAAAACTTATCATGTCTCAGAGGTAGTTACATCCAATTAGGCAGGGAGCGCCCGATGACGCTAGTGATGCGTGATGCGTAATGCGCTGCGCCCATATGTAGCATTGATTCGCTGGTTGTAATTTAAAATAATTCCAAATTAAGGAGATCCCTATTTTAACATCCTTTAACAATGGATATATTGCGCTGAAAAGCTAACTTTACATGTTGAAACCGTACTGCGGCGATAATCATCCTCAAATTCACACCGAACCTGCATCACAAATGTCTGAACAGAAAAAAAAGCCCTTCTTTAAACGTCCTTTGTTTATTCTTGCATCCGGCATGACGCTGGGAGTTGTATTCATGCTTCTGGCCGACCAGGCCATGAAGTGGTCGTCGACCCCTGAGTTTTGTGCCATGTGCCATGTGCATCCCCATTCCGACGAGTCGTGGAAAAAAGGGGTTCACTACAACACCGGTAGCGGTTATCGCGTAACCTGCGTGGAGTGCCACCTGCCTCCCAAAGGAAGTGTAAATCACATTAAAGAGAAGGCCCGTACAGGGCTGCACGACCTTTGGGCCTACATGACCAAAGATAGCGCCGATTTCGACTGGGATGCCAAGTCGCAACTGGAATACGCGGTAAAAATCGTTTCGAATGAGTCGTGCATGAAATGTCATCCCAACCTCTTTCCCAAAACCCTTACCGACGATGGGGGAACTGCACACCTCTATTACGAACAGAACTACAAGAAGCTCGATTTGCAGTGTATCAGTTGCCATCTCGACGCAGGTCACTATGACCCGAACTATGTGCACGAACGGATTACCTCCGTAGGTGTTGCCGACGAAGATGCCAACAAGGAGCTCTTTGTTGAGGCCACCCCGCTCAGCGGATTCAATAACTTTACCGAGCAGATTCCCGGAACGCCCATCTCCTTCAATATGGTGGCCGTAAAAGGCGGCGATTTCCAAATGGGTAGCCCCGCCGAAGAGCCTTTCCGCAAAGAGGACGAAGGCCCGGTGCGTTCCGTTTCGGTAAGCGATTTCTATATGGGCGAGCTTGAGGTAACCTGGCGTGAGTACTGGACGTTCTTCCGCGAAACCATGTCGGAAGGACGCAAAGATGGCGATGAACTGATGGCTAACAATTTGGTGGCCCAAACGGCCGATGCCGTGAGCGGACCTACACCTCCCTTCGGAAATCCCGAACAAGGATGGGGTGCCGGCTCCAGACCTGCCATTACCATGTCGCACTATGCCGCGCAGACCTACTGCCTCTGGCTCTCCAAAAAGACTGGCAAAACCTATCGTCTCCCCACCGAAGCAGAGTGGGAATATGCAGCTCGCGCAGGCACTTCAACCCCCTATTTCTTTGAGGGTAACCCCAAGGAGTTTTCCGACCTGGGCTTCTGGCGCAAATTTTTCAAGGCCGATACCGCTGTAATTAACTCGTACGTAGTTTATAACAAAAATGCCCGTAACCGCACGCAAGAGCCCTCTGTCGTATTTCCCAATCCCTTAGGCCTGAAACATATGCTGGGCAACGTAATGGAATATTGCCTCGACTGGTATGCCCCCGACGGGTATGGCCAAACTGAATCGGCCGTGAAAGATCCGAAAGGCCCTGCCGAGGGAACCGAGCATGTGGTGAGAGGAGGCGACTATTCGCGTGATGCATCGGAGGTGCGTGCCGCTTCGCGCGATTACACCAAAACCGAGCTCTGGCTGCGTACCGACCCGCAGGTGCCCAAAAGCATCTGGTGGCTCTCCGACATCAAAGCAGTGGGCTTCCGCGTAGTGTGCGTGCCGGGAGATCCCTCCGCCCAAACAACACCCGAAAGTACCACAACCAATGCAGGCGAAACTGCACCCGAATACGGAACCGAAACTTATCAATAGTTCACAATAATTCAATTAATCTCTCAACACCCTCAAACAATTCAATAATTATGAAAAATGGTCTGAACAGACGTGAGTTCCTGTCGACCGCCGCTATTGCCGGTGCCGTTGGAACTCTGGGTGCAAGCTCCCTGCTTACATCCTGTACTTCCGGAGGTGCAACTTCCGAGGTATTAACCCCTCTGATCCCTGTCGATCAGTTGTACAACCCCACCCTTACCGACAAAGCCGCCGACGGGAAACCCCTGAAAGCTGTGCTGGTTGGATGCGGCGGCCGTGGTTCGGGAGCCATCAGGGACTTCCTGGCAGCTGCCAATAACGTTACCTGCGTAGCCCTTGCCGACGTGTTTGAGGACAGAGTAAAGAATGTCCAGAAAATGTTGAAAGAGAACTACCAGATCGACATTCCCGATGCAAACTGCTTTGTAGGATTCGATGCCTATAAGAAAGCGTTGGCCGTTGAGTGCGATGTAATGGTTACAGCTACCCCTCCCGCTTTCCGCCCCATGCATTACAAGGCTGCTGTCGATGCCGGCAAGCACGCTTTCCTCGAAAAACCCATCGGTGTTGACCCTGTAGGTCTTCGCACCATCATGACGGCAGCCAAGAAGGCCGAAACACAAGGTCTTTGCTGCGTTACCGGAACCCAGCGTCGTCACCAACGTCCCTATGTTGAGTCGTACAAACAGATCATGAGTGGTTTGATGGGCGATATTACCGGGGGTGCCGTTTACTGGAACCAAGGTATGTTGTGGTTCAGAAACCGCGATGAAAAGTGGACCGATATGGAGTGGATGATCCGCGACTGGGTTAACTGGGCTTGGCTTTCGGGCGACCACGTTGTTGAACAGCATGTTCACAATATTGACGTCTTCTCATGGATGGTTAACAAGAAACCGGTTTCGGCTCTTGCTTTCGGTGCCCGTCATCGTCGTGTAACCGGAAACCAGTACGATATGTTCTCTGCCGACGTAGTATACGAAGGCAATGTACATCTGCACAGCATGTGCCGCCAGATTGACGGCTGCGCCAACAATGTATCGGAATTCATCCAGGGCAGCAAAGGCTCATGGTGGAGTGGCGACATGGCCATCCGTAACCTCAAAGGCGAAGTGATTTGGCAGTACGACAGCGAACTCGACAAACAGTTCCAACAGAACAACGCATATGTACTGGAGCATGTGAACCTGATTACCCACATCCGCGAAGGCAAGCTCATCAACCAGGTTGAAGGAACCGCTATCTCTACCCTCACTGCCGTGATGATCCGCGAATCGGCTTATACCGGCAAGCAGGTGAAGTACGAAGAGATCTTCAACTCGCAGATGGACCTCCTTCCTAAAGAAGAGGAGTTGGTTTTGGGCCCGATGGACATGGTAAAATATGGTACTCTGGCTGTTCCCGGCAGGGGAAAGTAGTAACCCGCACATAACAAAAAAAAGGCGAATCTTATCGATTCGCCTTTTTTTTGTTATAACCCTTTTTCGTCCAGAATCGCTCTTATTATCTGTTAATCAACCTGCTCTCCAAAGAGAGTGGCCGAGGAGCAGCGGGTAATCTTTACCTGCACAAAGTCGCCGGGTTTTACTCCCTGTGCCGCGAAGATCACCACCTTATTCTGTGAGGTTCGTCCCAAAAGATCGGTTTTCAACCGCTTCGACTCCCCCTCTACCAGTACCTCGAAGGTGTTCCCTACATCGCGCTTCTTGCTCAGCAGCGAGAGATGGTTCTGCAGATCGATAATCTCCTGCAGCCGTTTCGCCTTCACCTCCTCGGGCACATCATCCTGATAATGGCGGTGAGCGTACGTACGGGGTCGAACCGAATATTTAAACATGAAGGCAAAGTCGAACCCCACCTCTTTCATGAGGGAGAGCGTATCGGCGTGATCGGCCTCGGTTTCGGTAGAGAATCCGGCAATCAGGTCGGTCGAGATGGAGGCCTCGGGAAGAATAGATCGTATTGCGGCAATTCTGTCGAGGTAGGTTTCGCGGGTATATCCCCGTTTCATCACCTCAAGCATGCGGGTACTCCCACTCTGGGCCGGCAGATGGATGCTTTTGCACAGATTATGATGCGACGCCAGGGTTTGGAGAACCTCGTTGCTCATATCTTTTGGGTGCGAGGTGGCAAACCGGATGCGCAAATCAGGATAGGTGGTAGCAGCCATCGAAAGCAGATCGGCAAAACGGAGAGGGGCAACCCTCCCTTCGTTCCACAGATAGGAGTCAACATTCTGCCCCAATAGCGTAACCTCTTTGTAACCGGCATCCCACAACTGCCTCAACTCCCCAAGAATGGTCTGCGGATTCCGGCTTCTCTCACCTCCACGGGTGTAAGGAACGATGCAGTAGGCACACATATTGTTGCAACCCCTCATAATGGATACAAACGAAGAGACTCCGTTCTTATCCATCCGAACAGGCGAAATATCGGCATAGGTCTCTTCGCGCGAAAGCAATACATTGATGGCTTTCTGCCCGGTACCCGCCTGCTGCACCAGATTTGGCAGATCGCGGTAGGCATCGGGGCCCACAACCAGATCAACAGCCTGTTCCTCCTCCAGCAGCTGTTCTTTTAACCGCTCGGCCATACAGCCTAAAACGCCTATCAGAAGCCCCCGCCGTCTCTTTTTATAGTGGCCAAAATGAACCAAACGGGCTCTCACCCTCTGTTCGGCATTATCGCGTACCGCACAGGTATTCAGAAGTATCAGGCCGGCTTGGCCGGGATCGTCGGTGAGCCGATATCCCGCCTCCGAAAGAATGGCGGCCACCACCTCGCTGTCGTTTACATTCATCTGACAGCCATAGGTCTCTATATAGACGGCCAACCTCTCCTGTGCCTCTCCGGCCATCCGAAGTGGCGACGATAAGAGAGAGCCCGCGTTTGAGGGTATCTTGCGATGAGAATTGCTCATGTTTACTTATTGTTGCCCGTTACATTTGTATGGCATCCATCACTTTTTGCACCTCCTCTTCGGTAACACGCAGTTTTTCGCGGCAATAGGCAAGCAGTTGGGCAACCCGTTTTACCTTTTGCAACACTTCGTCAACCGGAATAGACTCCTCTTCGAGCAACGCAAGAATAGATTCAATTTCGGCAAGCGACTCTTGATAAGACAAGGGATCTGACAGAATCGGTTCGGTGTTCATAGCCACTTGATTTTCTGATTATTCAACATAAAGTACCAACCCTTTTAGATACTCTCCCTCGGGATGGAATATATTCACCGGGTGGTCGGCCGGTTGGGTGAGTTGGTGCAAGATACGAACATTTCGGCCGGCTATGGCCGCTGCCGAAAAGAGTGCCGTACGAAACTGGTCGCGCGAAATGGCTTGCGAACAAGAGAAGGTAAAGAGTATGCCGCCGGGAGCCATCTGTTTAATGGCTTTGGCATTCAGCCTTTTGTAGGCTTGCATCGCATTCGAAACCGCCTGATTGTGCTTGGCAAACGCAGGTGGATCAAGAATGATCAGATTGTAGTTCCGGCTCAGGGCGTTCAGGTAGGTAAAAGCATCCTCCGCAACGGCCGTGTGGGGGGCCTCTGGCGAGAAGTTGCACTCAACATTCTTTAGGGCAAGTTCGACCGCCCGCTTCGAGCTGTCGACAGTATCCACATGCAGAGCCCCACCGCGAAGGGCATAAACGGAGAAGCCTCCGGTGTAGCCAAACATGTTGAGTACGGTTCTTCCTTGGGCATAGTGCGAAACAAGTGCACGGTTCTCTCGCTGGTCAATGAAGAAGCCGGTTTTTTGCCCCTCTATCCAGTCGATATAAAATTGGTTCCCGTTTTCTTGTACCACTCCTGTGCCCCGATCGCCCAGAAGATATCCGTTTTGCACGGGATTCCCTTCCATTGCAGGAAGGGTGCCTTCGCTCTTGTTATAGATTGATCGCAGCGCTTGGCCGTAAAGCATCTGCAGTGCCTCTGCAATATGGTGCCGACAGCGGTATACACCCACCGAATGAGCCTGAATCACAGCCGAATCGCCATAAATGTCGACAATCAAACCGGGGAGGCCATCGCCTTCGCCATGCACCAGCCTATACACATTGGTATCGGGATTGTGGGTCAATCCGGCAGCCGTTCTTAAAAGGAATGCGCTCTGCAGACGCGAATGCCAAAAGGGAACATCAGGTTCAATCGCAGTAAACGAGAAGAGCCTCACCATGATAGAGCCCTTTTGGTAGTGACCGCAACCCAGAAAGGTGCGGTTGGCCGAATAGACCTCCACCCAATCACCTTCGTCGGGTTTTCCTTCGATTCGTTGAATGGCTCCCGAAAAGATCCAGGGGTGAAACCGTTCGACCGACTGTTCACGGCCCGGTTTGAGTATGATCTTATCCATGCAGTGCAAAATCAATTCAGTTTCGCGAAGACGACAGGGCATCGAAGATGCGGAAAGAGACCCAGGCATCGATGGCTGCATACCGCATTTGTGCCGACGACAGTTCGGCACTCTCCCAGTTTGACAACTGCTGCGATTTCGAGATGCGGTAACCCAGCACAATGCCCGAGAGTTTGGAGAGACCGTTACTGTGAATGCCAAACGATTTCACGTAATCCTGCAGGTCGAGGAATGCAGCCTCCTTAAACGGACGCCACCTTTTTAGTTGCTGGATATCCTGACTCACAGCAACCCCGATCTTGGTAACGGAACCATTGGCCATCAGGGCAGCCAACCCTGCGGTGACCCCCGTTTGATGCAACCTGAAAAGATAGACTTCCGAGGCGGTTGCCAGTTGCAAGAGAGCCACTTTATGATTTTGCCCCCTTGTAAAACTGGGTTTGGTCTCCGTATCGAACCCCAGATACTGCTCATACGAAAGCCTGGAAGCAATCCGGTCGGCCTCTTCGGGCGAGGAGATAACATGGATGGGTCCCTCGAAAAGACAGATGGGAAGGGTATTCAGCGCCTCTTTGGTGATATCGGGCAGATAGGTCATAGCTACTGGTTACCCCGATCTTCGGAGAATCCCTCCATTTCGGCGGGATCAAACCCCTGTTCGTCGTCATCTTCAACCACAGTGCGCCGAACCTCCACCTTCTTTTTGTTGAAACGAAGGGCATGTAGCGCCCGTAACAGGAAGAGAAGTTTTACTCCCCAAAATTGACGGAAGCTGCGTTCAATTTCGGCAATCGCATCGTTCTTGCTCTCAATATCCTCGAAAGAATACCACTTGAGAAAATCCTTCAAGTCTTGGTAAATATCGGTCAGAGCCTCCGACATGCTGGAACGAACCAGAATCTCCTTGTTCAGAATCTTATCGTCGGCAATTTCGGTGAAGGTATCCTCATCACGCAAAACGGCCTGAAGCGACTGGTACACTTTTTTGTACTCCTTCTCGGTAAGGAACTTCTCGGTATCTGCAGTATAGACCGTAGTCACCTCGGGAAGGGTTAAAATCCGAACATATATTCTCGGAAGAATCTTCAGGAGGAACTCCTGCATCTCTTTGCCATGCATGGACCCGGCCACTTCGATGGTGGCACAGTATTTCTGTGACAAAACCACAAAATCGCGGACGGGCTGAGATACCAATTCTTCAATTTTTTTCATAACGAATCTGCTTTTTTTGAAGTTTGCAAACTTACACGAAAAGAGAGAAAATCCCTCCCCGAAACAAAAAAAAGAGAAGATATAATCAGGAAGAGGCCGAAATTACGCCATTTTCCTGCATAATCACGACGTCTGCATCGGCCATCTGACGCAATAGAGCAAGGGCGGCCTCTTTTGGCACCGGGAGTTGTTCAAGCAGTTGGTCTAGTGGAAGGGCTCCCTGGGAGAGGAGTTGCATCACATCTTCCGAAAAGTGTGCAACAGCGGCATCTGAGAAGGCGACACCCGGTTTATGCAGGCAAAAATCGCAACGGCCACAGGAGGGCACCGATTTCTGTCCAAAATAACGCAATAACATGCGGTTCCTGCAATCGAGCCCCAGCACATACCCCGCCACCGCCTCTAGTTTCTCTTCGAAACGCTTTTTGCGGTCGAAATAGACGGGAGCTGTCATTGAAACATACTTAACCTCCATCCGATAGGTCAGATAGGTAACCATGGGTATCTTTCGGCCGGGTATATATTTGATAATTTCAAAGGAACGCAGGCGCAACAGATACTCTCGCACCCTGTCGAGGGGAAGTTTTGCCCGGGTGGCAAGCAACTGCTCATCCACAGCCACATACCCGCTGAAAAGGCCAACATACGAACGTAGCAGCAGCTTAATAAAGAGGTCGAATGCCTCGTGTTTCACCTGAAAACGGTAGAGGTCGTCTCTGGCAACCACGAAATGGATGCGCGCCGAAGGCTCCGGATTCTCGTCGAACTCAATATACCCCTCGCGAGAGAGGATCTGAAGTGCAGAATAGGACTCCAGCGCCGGAAAACGGAACCGTTTCAGAAAAAGCGAGAAATCGAAAGAAAAAGAGGCCCCCTCGCCGCCCCCATAAGGAATCTGCAAGAACTGACCCATGGCATCGTACACTCGTCTTACAAATTCGGGGTCGGGGTATGAGGTGCCCACTCGTTGCATTAACCGAACCTTATCGGAGGGGTGATACAAGAGGATGGCGTGGGCAGGGTTGCCATCGCGGCCAGCCCTTCCTGCCTCCTGAAAGTACTCCTCCAGGGTGTCGGGAAGATCGAGATGAATAACATACCGCACATCGGGCTTGTCGATGCCCATGCCAAAGGCATTGGTGGCCACCATCACAGGTTTTTCGCCCAGCCGCCAGGCCTCCTGCCTTGCTGCTCTGACCGAAGGGTCGAGCCCGGCATGGTAGTAGTCGGCCGGAAGCCCGTGATGCTGCAAATACTCTGCTGTTTCGCGCGCCTTTCTGCGGTTTCGTACGTAGATAATACCCGAACCGCCTGCGTTGCGGTGCACCTTGAGAATATACTCCAACTTGTTGTCGGTCTCCCTCACCAGATAGGTCAGGTTGGGTCTGTCGAAACTCATCCGAAACAGCGATGGCTTCCGAAACGCGAGTTGTTGCTGTATCTCCTCTATCACCGGTTGCGTGGCAGTGGCTGTAACGGCCAGTACCGGAACCTCGGGAAAGATTAGCCTCAGATCTTTAATTTGCAGATAGGCCGGCCGAAAGTCGTGCCCCCACTGCGATATACAGTGGGCCTCATCTACCGCGATCAGATTTACAGGCATCTGCGGCACCCGGGTTCGAAACATCTCCGAACCAATCCGCTCGGGCGAGATGTACAAAAATTTGTAGTCGCCAAACAAGCAGTTGTTCAATGTTTTGTCCATCATATCGTACGGCATGCCCGAATAGACCGCCGCGGCCTTGATTCCCTTTTGCTGCAGCGCCTCAACCTGATCTTTCATCAAGGCAATGAGAGGGGTCACCACTAGGCAAATTCCCGGCATTGCAAGGGCAGGAATCTGATAGGTGAGCGATTTGCCGCCTCCGGTGGGCATCAGGGCCAATGTATCGTTTTGCGATAGCACCGATTGGATGATCTCCTCCTGGAGCGGACGAAACGAGGAAAAACCCCAATATTTTATCAATAAGTCGTTTATCGACATAGATCTGGTACCGTCGTAAAGTAGGAATCAAAACTACGCCAATTTTGAGAAAGGACAAAAATGAGTAGATTTGTTCTATGACTTTCTACCGCCTTTTCAGAGAGTATTCGCAATACAAAGCAGCCGGAATGGACTACCTGGTTTTCAGGCATTCCGACTGGATGCGCTATTTAGAACCCCTGGCTGCCTCACACAAATTTGCCGTGGTGCAGGAGGGCGAATCGGCCGAGGGTCGCCCCATTTTCAGGTTATCGTGGGGAACCGGACCCATTGCCGTATTGATGTGGTCGCAGATGCACGGAAATGAAGCCACGGCCACGCGAGCCCTTTGCGACCTGTTCCATTTTCTCACGGCCGAAAACGACTCTTTTCAGACGCTCCGCGACACCCTTTCGCAACGGTTCACCCTCCATTTTCTGCCCATGTTGAACCCCGACGGTGCCGAAATATGGCAGCGAGAAAACGCGTTGGGAATCGATTTGAATCGCGATGCATTGCGGCGTACGGCACCCGAATCGACCATTCTCTACAATCTGGCTCAACGCCTGCAGCCCAAAATCGGGTTTAATCTCCACGACCAGTCAGACTATTACAGTGTGGGCAACTCTCTGCGTCCTGCCACCCTTACCCTGCTTGCCCCTCCGGCCGACAGCGCCGACACAACGGGTCAGCACCGTCTTTTGGCCATGGCGTTGGTGTGCCGGATGTACCAATCGATGGAGCAGCTGATGCCCGGACATACTGCAAAATGGCGCGACGATTTTGAGCCCAGGGCTTTTGGCGAATTCTTTCAGCAATCGGGAATGGCTACCGTATTGGTCGAAGCAGGGGGATATCCGGGCGACCCCGACCGGACTATGGCCAGGCGCCTCATCTTCTCGCTCCTGCTCTCCTCTCTGGCAGAAGGAGTTCCCCACGAGTGGAGCGGCAGAATGAACACGCCGCGCATGGAGGCATGGAGCCAAGCCCACAGGGAGTTTCTGCAACAGACCTACAGATCGATCGCCCTGAACAGAGAAAACGGGATGTTTACCCGTATCGAAAGGGAGAAATCTGTGGTTTTCGACCGCTGCACCTATCTTACCGATTGGGGTTACCGCTGGCAGTATCGGTTTGCCAACGGGGTGTTAGAAAAGGAGCTGATTAAGGAGGCAACCGGCGACCTTCGCCCCTTTGGATCGTACGAGGAATGTGAACAGAATACCCCTGCAATATGACGCTGCACTACATCTGGGGAGGTTTTTTCCTCCTGGCCTTTTTCACGGCAGTTATCAACTATATTTTCTTTGGAAACACGGCAATCTTTAAAGAGATTGTCGACAGTACTTTCGACGCCTCGCGCATGGCCGTCATCGACATTGCCCTTCCGCTAATCGGAATTATGTCGCTCTGGCTGGGGCTGATGAACATTGGCGAAAAGGCAGGAGCGGTACGCTTTCTTGCCCGGCTGGCGGGCCCCTTCTTTCAGAAACTGTTTCCCGAAATCCCCCGCGACCACCCCGTGTCGGGGCAGTTGCTCATGAACTTCTCGGCCAATATGCTGGGACTCGATAACGCGGCCACACCGCTGGGTCTGAAGGCCATGCAGGGGCTGCAGGAGCTCAACCCCGACAAGGAGAGTGCCTCGAACGCCCAAATCATGTTTCTTACCCTCAATACCTCGGGACTCACCATTATTCCCATCTCCATCCTGGCCCAACGGGCCATCCTGGGCGCCTCGAATCCGGCCGATGTCTTTATTCCTATTCTGATTGCCACTTTTGTCTCCACGCTTACCGGAATGACCTATGTGGCCATCAGGCAGCGCATACCTCTATTTAACAGGGTAGTTTTGGGCTGGATCGGCGCACTTACGGCCCTCATTGCGGGTGCAGTGTGGTACCTCTCTTCATTACCGCGTGCCGAGATGGAGGCCACAGCCTCGCTCTGGAGTAACGCAATGCTCTTGTGTGTGGTGTTGGGTTTCGTTGCCGGGGGTATGTACAAAAAGATCAATGTTTTCGAGGCCTTCGTGGAAGGGGCCAAAGGGGGCTTCGAAACCTCTGTCAGGATTATCCCCTATCTGGTTGCCATGTTGGTGGGAATTGCCGTTTTCAGGGCATCCGGGGCTCTCGGCCTGCTGATGGAGGCCATACGATGGGTGGTAGAACAGCTCCATCTGAATGCCGATTTCGTGGAGGCTTTGCCCACCGCCTTCATGAAGCCTTTGAGCGGCAGCGGAGCCCGCGCCATGATGATAGAAACGATGAGCCAATACGGGGCCGACTCTTTTGCAGGCAGGCTTTCGTGCCTTTTCCAGGGAGCTGCCGACACCACCTTTTACATCATAGCCCTCTACTTCGGATCGGTGGGCATTAAAAAGATCAGATACTCAGTCTCGGCCGGGCTGATTGCCGATGGGGCCGGGGTTGCAGCCGCGATTGCGGTGGCATACCTCTTTTTTCACTGATGTATGTGGCCTCTGTGTGAAAAAATCGCAATGCTCTCGCAAAACATTTTTTTACAACTGGTTGTTAATTGATAAAACATGAAAAAATCGGACATTGGATTAATCGGGCTGGCCGTAATGGGCGAAAATCTGGCACTGAACATGGAGAGCAGAGGCTTCCGGGTGTCGGTCTACAACCGCACCGTTCCGGGTATCGAAGAGGGGGTTGCCGAACGCTTTGTGGCGGAAAAAGGCGCCGGAAAAGCCTTTTCCGGATTCAGCCAAATGGATGCGTTTCTTGCCTCTCTTGCGTCACCCCGAAAAATCTTTCTCATGGTGAGGGCCGGAAAACCGGTCGATGAGTTGATTCAGCAGATGTTGCCCTTTTTGGACCCGGGCGACATCGTTATGGACGGAGGAAACTCACAATTTACCGATACCGAACGGAGGGTTTCCTTCCTTGAATCGAAAGGGCTCTATTTTATCGGTGCCGGGGTTTCGGGCGGCGAAGAGGGGGCCTTGCACGGTCCCTCTATCATGCCGGGAGGCTCCGAAAAAGCGTGGCCTCTGGTTAAACCCATTCTTCAGGCTATTGCCGCCAAAGCAGAAGATGGTTCACCCTGCTGTGAGTGGATGGGGAAAGGGGGTGCAGGCCATTTTGTTAAAACTATTCACAACGGCATAGAATACAGCGACATGCAGCTTATTTCGGAAGCCTACTCAGTGATGAAAAAACTCTTCGGCATGCCCAACGAGACCATTGCCGATGCCTTTCAGACCTGGAATCAAGGAAAGCTGAAAAGCTATCTGATTGAGATCTCAGCCCAAATTATGTCGTACAAGGAGCCCTCAGGCGAGTGGTTAATCGACTCTATCTTGGATACTGCCGGTCAAAAGGGTACCGGTAAGTGGTCGGTGAGCGCAGCACTCGACCTGAATATTCCGCTGGGCCTGATTGCCACTGCGGTGTTCGAACGAAACCTCTCGGCCAATAAAGAGGAGAGGCTGACTGCCTCAGCGCTCTATGGCAGGGAGGCATCTGCAGGCATACCCTCCGGTGCTCCTTCCGACAGCCATTCGGTTTTGCAGGTAGAATCGGCTCTCTTTGCCTCTAAACTGGTGGCCTACGCCCAAGGCTTTTCTATTCTGCGGCAAGCCTCGGCCGAATGGGGATGGGATCTTAACCTGACTGCCATTGCACGCATCTGGCGTTCGGGCTGTATTATCCGATCGTCCTTTTTGAACCGGATTGCCGAGGCCTTCAACAACGATCCGGAGCTTTCGAATCTTCTCAAAGCACCCTGGTTCAGAGAGGAGATCCGTGCAGCCCTCCCCCACTGGAAAAGTCTGGTTGCCCTGGCTACTGCGCACGAAACAGGTACACCGGCCTTTTCCTCGGCTCTCCAGTTCTTCTACTCCTTTACTTCCGAAACGCTGCCGGCCAACCTGATACAGGCCCAACGCGACTATTTCGGTGCACACACCTACGAACGGACCGATGCCCCCAGAGGCCAATATTTTCACACCAACTGGACCGGCAAAGGGGGAAGTACCTCTTCTGGAAGCTATAACGCCTAAAATCTTTTCGCATGGACCGTCCAAACAGTCAAATCATTGTCATTTTCGGCGCATCGGGCGATCTGACGCACCGGAAGTTGATTCCCGCGCTCTTCTCGCTCTTCAGAGAGCGAAAACTGCCGGAGATTTTTGCCATTCTTGGGGTTAGCCGCACCGCCTATTCCGATGAGTCGTTCAGGGATTTCCTCCGCCTGAAAATGGTTGCTCACCTGAAGTTGGATGGTCTCCCTGAGGGAGCCGAAGAGTTTCTGCAACGGGTGCACTACCACTCCATGGATCCGGCTCTGCCCGATGGCTATCCGGACCTGGTTGAGAGGCTGGCACAGTTAGACCGCGAAACAGGCAACAACGAGAGTTACCTCTACTATCTGGCAACCCCCCCGGTACTCTACGACAAAATACCCAAACATCTCAAAGCGGTTAAGCTGAATATGGAGGGTTGTCATGGCGGCATAAAACGAATTATCATTGAGAAACCTTTTGGATACGACCTCAAATCGGCCCGCCGTCTCAATAGCATCTACGAAACAGTGTTCCGCGAAAAACAGCTGTTCCGCATCGACCATTTTTTGGGAAAGGAGACGGTGCAGAACATCCTGGCTCTCCGTTTCTCGAACGGAATATTCGAACCCCTCTGGAACCGACGCTACATTGAGAGAATAGAGGTCACCGCGGTCGAGAATCTGGGCATAGAGAACCGGGGAGGCTTTTACGACCGGGCCGGTGCCCTGCGCGACATGGTTCAGAATCATTTAATTCAGTTGGTGGCTCTCTGCACCATGGAACCACCCGCCACCTTCAATGAAAATGATTTTCGGAACGAGATTGTAAAGATCTACAAGGCGCTTAAACCCCTGAGCCCCGAAGAGATTGCCCGCGATGTAATCAGAGGGCAGTATGTGGCATCGAACCGCGAGAGTCAGGCTGTGAAGGCTTACCGCGAGGAGACCAATATTGATCCTGAATCGCGAACCGAGACTTTCCTTGCTATGAAACTGCACATTGCGAACTGGCGTTGGGACGGGGTACCCATTTTTATTCGCACAGGAAAGCAGATGCCCACAAAGGTGACCGAGGTGGTGGTTCATTTTAAGGCAGCTCCCCACAATATCTTTGGGGAGAAGCATGGAAAGCCAACGCCTAACAAACTGGTTATCAGAATACAGCCAAACGAAGGGGTGGTGCTGAAATTTGGACTGAAGGTACCCGGATCGGGGTATGCGGTACAGGAGGTCTCCATGGACTTCACCTACGATAAATTAGAGGGGATCCCGGTAAGCGATGCTTACGCCCGCCTGATTGAAGACTGCATAAAGGGCGACCCAACCCTCTTTACCCGAAGCGATGCAGTAGAAGCCAGCTGGGGCTTCTTCAATCCCATCCTTGAGGCTTGGGCTCAAAACCCCGAGATTCCGCTCTATGGATATCCTGCAGGAAACTGGGGCCCTCTCGAGGCCGAATCGATTATGGAACCCGGCACAAAGTGGAGCAATCCCTGCAAGAACCTCACCGATACCGACCTTTACTGCGGTTTATGAAAAAAGCTGTTTTTACCGATGCCGAGGCAACAGCCCGCGGGTTGAGCCACCAATTGATGGGTCTGATGAACGAAAAAAAGGGGGCTCCTTTTTA
Organism: uncultured Bacteroidales bacterium; assembly: GCA_964349835.1. Classification (GTDB taxonomy): domain Bacteria; phylum Bacteroidota; class Bacteroidia; order Bacteroidales; family UBA4181; genus JAQVSH01. The sequence continues at coordinate 15,845 of CAYGID010000041.1, forward strand.
CCTGGCCATCTCGGGAGGAGGCACCCCCTCGCTTTGGTTTCGTATTCTGGCTAACGAATTTGCGGATAAAGTCAACTGGAATGCACTCCGACTCTTCTGGGTCGACGAACGGTGTGTTGATGGATCACACCCCGACAGCAACTACGGGGTGGCGCAACAGCTGCTATTGCAGCGGGTTCCCATTGCCCCCGAACACATTTTCCGCATTATCGGAGAGGCCGACCCCGAACAGGAGGCTCGACGATACAGCCTCCAGGCCCAACAGATAGTACCACTCTACAACCAGACGGTGCAGTTCGACCTGGTGGTGGCAGGTTTGGGTACCGATGGCCACACCTCCTCCATCTTCCCCGGGCAGGAGGGCTTACTCACCAGCCAACTCCCCTATGCGGTATCGGAGCATCCGGTTTCGAAACAACGTAGGATTGCCCTTACGGGACAGCCCATGATTCAGGCCCGCAACCTGATCTTTCACCTCACAGGCAACGAAAAAAGAGAGATTTTACGGCAGATTCTTAACAAAACAGAGGAGGGCAAAACGCTCCCTTCTGCCTATATTCTTGAAAGAGCCCTCAATCCTACCCTCTTTGCCGATGAAGCGGCAGCGGGTAGTTAACGATTGAATCCCGGCTTAACCCCCAAAATGGAGCGCTAGATCAATGAGAATTAAGCTTTACGCCTCACCCTGTCGCGAGGCCACTGCAGCGCAATAGCCACCAACACAGCCAGCCCCATTAGGTAGGGGTAGAAGAGATACTTCATCACCAGAAAAGGCGACGCCGATGCGCCGGCCAGCCCCACTGCCGCCAAAAGCTGGGCACCATAGGGCAGCAAGCCCTGCATAAAACAGGAGGCGGTATCAATCAGGCTGGCTGTACGACGGGGAGAGATGCCGTATCGCCTGCGCAAATCGCGTGCAACCGGGCCTACAATGACCAAGGCTACCGTATTGTTGGCTGTAAAAACATCGACAAGCGCAGTGAAACCAAACAATCCGAATTCGGCACCTCTTTTGGTTTGAATGTGTTGCGACATTTTCGAAAGCAGGTATTGAAGCCCCCCGTTGTGCCGAATCATAGCCAGGGTGCCGCCTGCCAACAGGGCTACCATTGAGACCTCTCCCATTGAGAGAATCCCCTCACCGGCCGACTTCAGGCAGATCCAGAGATCAAAATGCCCCCCGGCTAATCCGATAAGGGTAGCCAGGAGCATCCCCAACACCAGCACCGGCATCACATGCATACCCCAAAGTGAGGCCACTAGCACAAACAGATAGGGAATCACCTGTACCAGAGTGCCCGGTTCGAACGATCGGGCAGCAACAACCGTCTCGTTCGGCTGCAGAAAAAGATAGATCAGAAGGGTAGCAATGGCAGCGGGCATCACCAAACGGAGGTTGAGCCGGAATTTCTCTTTAGGCCGCGACGACTGGGTACGTGTAGCCACAATGGTGGTATCAGAAATCATGGAAAGGTTATCGCCAAACATGGCACCACCCACAACCACCGCAAGCATAAAATGGATATCGAGCTGTAACCCCGCGGCCAGCTCGGCGGCCACGGGTACGAGTGCCACAATGGTTCCCACAGATGTGCCCACAGAGAGCGACATAAAACAGGCAATCAAAAAGAAACCGGCTATCAGCACATTGGCGGGAAGAAGCGAAATGCCCAAATCGGCCGCAGCCTTCACGGCCCCCATGGCTTCGGCAATTCCGGCGAAAGCCCCCGCCAGAATAAAAATCAGAATCATGATTGAGATGTTGGTATCCGACATCCCCTGCACAAAGCGGTCGACCTTTCGAACAAGCGGCACTCCGGGTTTCATAGAAACGGCTGCAACGGCTGCTATCAAAAAGGCCACCGTAACCGGCATGGCATAAAAATCGGCTTTGATCAGCGATGCCGTTAGATAAACGCACACAAATATGGCAAAAGGAATCAGGGCAGAAGCCGAGGGCTGAGGAGGCGGATACTTCAACATAGGGGCATCGAAGAGAGGTTTGGCAAGGCACGAAAGAACGCTATTTGGGGTCAAAACTACAAAAAGAACCATTCATTAAACAAAAAATGGTCGATTTGCACGGGTTATGTGTAACTTTGGGGCAATGTGAGCATTAAGGCTATGGCAGAAAAACTTTCGCGCAATTTGGTTATTGCCAAAAGGTATCGGCTTACCGACCTGCTGGGGTGCGGGAAATTTACGGAAGTATGGAAAGCCGCCGACCTTGAAGAGAACGAGAACCCCGTGGTTCTCAAAATCTTTCTTCCGGGCAGGGGTCTCGACGAAAAGGGAATGAACTCCTTTTTTGAAACCATCGCGTCGCTCCCCTCGCCCGAGGAGGGCATTCTTGTGCCTTTCCATTACATCCGTTATAAAAATTGTCCGGTAAGGGTGATGCCCTTTTACGAAGGGGGCGATCTTTTGCTGCGGAAGGGGAACGTGACCGATGCCGAGGCCTTACGCTTTCTGCAAGAAGGAATCCATGCCCTGGAAACGCTGCAAAAGATAGAGGCCTACAGGGTACATTACGATTTGCGCCCCGACCGTTTCGTGATAGACAAAGAGGGGCACTTCCACCTGAAAGACTACGAGATTACCCCCGGAATACATAACCTCTTGGCTATGCACTCAGGGCAACCCAACATTCCTTTCGGCGAATCGGCCTACAAGGCGCCCGAGCAGTTCGACCGAGCCCTCGGTCTCTCGCAATACACGCCCAAAGGGAATATCTTTGGTTTGGGCTCTCTCTTTTTTGAGTGGGTAACCGGCCAACTCCCCTTCGGCGAA
>CAYGID010000042.1:0-18501 GCA_964349835.1 uncultured Bacteroidales bacterium
AGCCACGAAAATACGACAAAAATTCAGAAAATCAGCCACTAGAATACGACAATAAGTAATGTCTAAAATTTAATGTCGTATTGTTTTCCCACATTGTTGAGCACAAACGACAAACGTTCTTTGAGATTTTGAAAACTGAGATAGGCATCGAAAGGTATCCATTGATATTTGATTCTTCTCCATAATAGTTCTATCAAATTCAACTCCGGAGAGTAGGGTGGCAAGAAATATATCAGCACGTCTTGCTCTTTCCACGCCTGGATTTTGGCTTTGAACTTATTGGATCTGTGAATGGGCGAATTGTCAAGGATAACAACGGTCTTTTTTACGGTTTGAGCAACAAATTTATCCATAAAACGAATGCATGTATCGGTGTTGTATGTGCCCTCATGCATCTCGAAAAACAGCTGGTTTTTGCGGGTCATCAAACCAACTACATTTAGTCTTTTCCCCTTTGCAGCAGGCAAAAGGATTTGTGTCCCTTTCATCTGCCAAGCATAGGGAACATTGGGCGTAAGACCAAAATGGCTTTCGTCGCCAAAATAAAGATCAATGTATCCGTTGTCTTCCAATTGCTTAAGGGTTTCTATTTGTACTTGTTTACTATCGAACTCCGCCTGGTTTCGTTTGGTCTTCAGGGATAACCGGATGCGTCTCCAGGTATAGCCCAGTATCTTTTAAAAAATTCTGCAAGGTCTTTTTGCAGAGGGTGATTTGGTGTTTTTCCTTAAAATAACTGAGTACATTTTTAAGGTTTCGACCATGAAGTTCAACCTGTTCGGCGACTTCTTTCTCATAACCCTTCAGGCGGGTCTTGACCCCACGTCCGGGTACCATTTGGAGCGAATCAACGCCATTTTTAGCCCATCCGTCGAACCACCGCTCAATCGTCCTGCGGCTCACGCCAAAAATTGCAGTGAGATGCGTAATCGATTGTTTCTGGTGTGACAAAAGAAGGCATTGACTACGCTTTCTTACTAAGTTGTCGCTACTACTCTTATGGAGGAGCTCCAGAGCCTCAAGCTCATCAGTATTCAGTGTTATATATCTCATAGTGAGACAAATATACAAAGAAATTAGCAGAATAACAAGAATATACGACATTATATTATTCTAATTACTTAATTCAAAAAACAGCCACTTCCGTTCAAGAAAATGCGGCTGAGATTTGTATATTTACCCCAAGTTAATAACACAAAAACCTTATCGGATATGAATCTATTTTCACGATCTACACTCTTACTCTTGCTGTTGGCCGTTATGCTTACAGGGAGGGCATCTGGCCAGGCAACCGAAATGAAACTCCTTACAAAAAAGGTGGGTGCTGAGATTCAGCCCACTATGTACGGGCTCTTTTTCGAAGACATCAACTTCGGTGCCGACGGTGGATTATACGGGGAGCTCCTTAAGAACCGCTCCTTCGAATTCGACCAACCGCTTATGGGTTGGATACCCTTTGGCGATGTAAAAACCGAAACCGCCGATCCGGCATTCGATAGAAACCCCACTTATGTGCGTCTTACCTCCAGGGGTCTGCTAACCGGAACCGGCATCGAGAACCAGGGATTCAGAGGGATTGGCCTGAAACAGGGCGAAAAATACCGGCTAACCTTCCATGCCCGCACTCCCAACCAGAGCCCTTTGCGATTAAAAGTAGAACTGATAGACCAGAAGAACGATCCCTTCTTCGAAAAGGTGATTGAGGTGAGCGGGCAACAGTGGGCAAAAACCGAACTGGAGATTATTCCGCCCAGAACCGACGAAAAGGCAAGTATCAGGATCTGGGTTACCGGACGTGGGTCGGTCGATATGGATCACATTTCACTCTTCCCGGTGAATACCTTTAACCAGCGGGCCAATGGCATGAGGGCCGACCTCGGCCAGGCACTTGCCGACCTGAATCCCGGACTCTTCCGCTTCCCCGGCGGATGCATCGTTGAGGGAACCAATCTGGAAACCCGCTATCAATGGAAACACAGTGTGGGGCCGGTCGAAAACCGCCCCATCAACATTAACCGCTGGAACTACACCTTTGCGCACCGCAAATTTTCCGACTACTACCAATCGTACGGGCTGGGGTTCTACGACTATTTCCTGTTGTCGGAAGACATTGGGGCAGAACCACTCCCTGTGCTGCACTGCGGATTGTCGTGCCAGTACGAAAATAAAGACCCCAATGAAAATGTGAAGCTCGAAGATTTAGGCCCCTATATTCAGGATGCCATAGATCTGATTGAGTTTGCAAACGGTCCTGTGACCTCCGTATGGGGAAAGGTTCGCGCCGAAATGGGTCATCCCGAACCATTTAACCTGAAATATCTTGCCATTGGAAACGAACAGTGGGATACGCTCTATGTGAACCGGCTTCGCCTCTTTGTAACGGCTCTTCGCGCAAAACATCCCGAAATTAAAATCGTGGGAGGATCAGGCCCTTCGCCCGACGGGAAGGATTTTAATCACCTCTGGCCCGAAATGAAAAAATTAAAGGTCGATCTTGTCGATGAACACTACTATCGCCCTCCCGTCTGGTTCCGCGAAAATGCTGCCCGTTACGACAGCTACGACCGCAAAGGGCCTGCTGTGTTTGCCGGAGAGTACGCCTGCCACCACCCCAGCCGCGAGAACAACTTTGAGTCGGCCCTCTGCGAGGCCGCCTTCATGACCGGTTTCGAGCGCAACGCCGATATTGTACATATGTGTACCTATGCGCCCCTTTTTGCCCATGTAGAGCTGTGGCAATGGCGCCCCGACCTCATCTGGTTCGACAATTTACGGGTACTTAAAACCCCCAACTACTATATTCAGCAGCTCTACGCCACCTACAAAGGCACCCATGTATTGCCCCTCACCCTGGCCGACAAAGCAGCCAGTGGACAGGATGGATGGTATGCCAGCGCCGCACTCGATAAGGATGCCAACGAAATCCTGATCAAGGTGGCCAACCTGAACAAGGAGGCCCGCCCCTTACGCATCTCGCTCGACGGCCTGAAGAAAGGAACCCTTAATGTTACCCGCATTCTATTCCAACACGACAATATGCTTGCCGTGAACAGCTTCGAGAAGCCCGATCTTCTGGTTCCTGTAGAGAAAAAAGATCAGGTGGTCGACGGGATCCTAAATGTTGAGATTCCCGCCACCTCGTTCCAGTTGTTCCGCATTCCGCTGAACTAATAGCATCACAATTAGGAAGAACCGGTTTCCGGAACCCTTCCCCAGACATTAATCAAGCCCCCGGGCAACCCCAAAGAGGGTATCTTCGAAGCCGATGCTGAGAGATACCCTCTTTTTTTTGCCAACGTCGAGTCTTTTCGTCAACAAATCCTTGAAATAAAGAGATATTTCAGAATAAAAATATACAAAATTCAAAATCATACCCTATTTTTGTACAAAACCTACGAATTTAACCCATAGATTTATGATACAGGAATTTTCTATAGAGAATTATCTCTCGTTTGGTAGCAAACAAACTATATCCTTCGTTGCAACGTCCGACAAATCTTTAGCCGAAGAGTTAATCGTCGAACCCAAACCGGGCGTCAGGCTATTGCGATTAGCCCTGCTTTATGGTGCAAATGCTTCGGGAAAATCGAATCTATTGAACGCCATTCAATCCTTATGGGTTCTGCTGTTTTTTCCTCAGGAACAAGAACATATGAGGGTGCGTGAATATGAGCCTTTTGCGTTAAGAAAAGGAGAGCCAACCCGTTATGCTGTGGCATTTTGGGCAAATGGCCGGAAATATGAGTACTGGCTGGAGAACGATGCCTACTCAATCCTATACGAAAGAATGACCTATACCAGCGATAAAGGCGTGCAATCAGAGCTGTATGAGCGAAAAAAAGGCAGCCCCATCTCCTTTGGAAGCACATTGCGCATGAAAGCAAAACAGAAGGATGATCTGAATAAAGAAACCCTAGGGAATCACACGGTTTTATCGACGCTGAATAAAAAAAATATTGATGTACCCCCAGTTATGCGGGAAGTGTATGAATGGATCAAATCGCATGTGCACGTATTGGGAGAATATGATGATTACATAGAAATAGCAGAGCAGTCTGAAGAAAATCTCAAATTGAAGCAAATGATAGTAGAATTGCTTCGCAGAGCCGATTTTAATATTTCCGAATTCTCGCTAGTAACCGTAACCCCTCCCGATGATATAGCCGATGAAATAAAGAATGATAAAAACTTAAGTGAAAAGGTGAAAGAGCGCTTTTTGCGTCCAACAAAACAAATTCTGTTCACGCACAATACGACCGAGACCCGATTCGCGATAGAGTTTGGATTGGAGTCGGCAGGCACACAAGCCTACTTTCGACTCGCACGATTATTGTTCGACCTGAAAGACTGTGGTTGTTTGGTAATGAAAGATGAGCTGGAAGAGAGTTTACATTACGATTTGCTGTTGCACTTCCTGCAAACCTATATAGAAACAGGAAGTAGATCGCAATTGCTATTTACTACCCATAATCAACTTTTGCTCGATGAAGAGTGGCTGATACGCCGCGATATGGTTTGGTTTGCCGAAAAAGAGAGAGCAACCGGGCACACGCAGCTTTACCGTGCATCGGATATGGGCATTCATAAAAATGTTTCATTGATGAATGCCTATCGAATTGGAAAACTGGGAGCGAAGCCCCTGTTGGGCTCTACATTAATCGCCACGGACGAACTATGAGAAAAGCCATAGCAGTTATCGGTGAAGGTATAACCGAAAAATACTACATCGAATCAATTAGAGGGTTAAGCCCGTTTAATCCCGAGCCTAGATCGCTGAATAAAAAAGCATCGAGTACCAAGTTTCTAGAAAAGACAATCATTGCATCCATTTCTAAGGGATACGATGAGGTTTATTGCCTGATTGATATGGATGGAAAGCAACAGGGCAAAGCCCGACAAGACTATTTGGCGCTAAAAACAAGATATCATGAAAGAATTCACGGAAAGAAGAAAGTGGGTACTCAATGCAAAGTAACCTTTATTGAAACGGAGCGATGCACTGAACTATGGTTCTTATTCCATTTTTTGACTTCCCCCACAACTCGCGAATTTCGCAATTACGAGGAATTACAATCAGAACTTCGCAAATTCAGACCAAACTACGAAAAATCAGACAAATACTTCAGATCGGTTGGCGATTTGCACAAGGAAATGACTAACAGACGTGACCCAAAGGGCTCACTCTACTTCGCAATAAAGAATGCCAAATGTTCCATTGAAACAAGAGACAGGGAGAGTCGACAATGCACTTACAGTGAAATGCATTTGCTTTTTTGTGCGTTAGGCATACAAGCTGATTCACAACCCTAGGAAGCTACTAAAATATCTTGCACAGCTAGCGCTAGAAAAATATCACCCCATACTTCTCGCGCCTGCGCGTAACAATGAATTAATCATTAACCATTTGCGCGTCAGCGCAGCATTAGAGCACTTGAAGCGCATCAGCGCTTCGATGCATTAGAGCATTAAAAAATAGAGCATTGCGCGCAGCGCGCAATGCTCTATTTTTTAATGCGGCTCTCTTTCAAGGCACGACCCTGGCCAAAAACAAGACTCAGACCGGTGCGAACCTGAAAGTAGTTGGCCTTTTCCGAATTGATCAACGACATAATATTGTCGGAACCTATGTAGAGCTGGAGCATGGCAATACGAAATGCCAAGGCAACTCCCAGATTGGAGTAGGAGTCCTTACGTAAAGAGTAGGTAACCGCCGATTCGAGCCAACGGGTGGGCTGCAGATTTGCACCCAAGGTTACAAAGGGCTCATATTTATCGCCGATTTTGGTACCATAAACCAAGGCTCCGGCCGATACGGCTTCCGTCAGACTGTACCTGGCCGAAGCAAACGGCGTGGCATTCAGCGTGGTGCGAAACTTTTCGGGGGTAGAGATAAGCTCGAGCGACTCCTCCAGCGACTCTTCGAACGATACATCGCCGTCCGGATCCACATCGATATCGCCTTCGCCGGTCACCTTCTGGGCATTGGCACTCCACGATATGAATCCCAAGTCTTGCACACCGGCACCCACCGTAAGCCGATTCCATTGGTACGTTCCAGCAATGTCGGCACCAAACCCCCAGTTCTTACCAAAGCTTTGGCTGTCGAACTCCAGATCCTGATACTTTCCGTCGGCAATGGTCAGTTTCATGGCACCAGCCATCCTCCCTTCGACATTAAGACGCAATCTCTGATCGGGCTCCGGGGTCATAACCAACTCTTTTCCTGTAATTTTCATATAGCCGGATCCCGAGAAGAGTTTGGGACGTACAGCAAGGGCAAAATGTTCGGTAATTTGCCTGCGGTATCCGATAGAGATTTCGGAGAAGGTCAAAAATTCAACCCCCAGTCCGCCCACATCGACTCCCCCTTCAACCGCATCGCTGCCAAACAGCATAACCCGGAAGAGCTCCCTGGGCATATCCATTTGCATATTAATACGCTGAGCAAAGCTAAAGCTAAACGCATTTTTTCCGTTCGACACGCCAATCGAGAAGGGAACAAAGCGAATATCCGAGCCCAAGAGCATCTTGTCTTCTAAGGAATTTAGAAACTGCTCCTTTCTGGCATCCGAAATATTTTCGTCGAAAATAGAAGAATACTCTCCATTTTCCTTAAATACGAGATCGCCAAAGTTGATGCCGGTAGTGTTCACGCCAATACTCAGGTCATTAACGGGAAAGCCTATATAGAACTTCCAGGTGGGCTTCAGAGCAGGATTGTAGGTGGTACTGATGGGAGAATAATCCATGAAAAAGGATTGTTGCAGCTGACCAAAAACCGGGAGCGCGCCCAACAGGAAAAATGAAAAAAGCAGTAGAGATTTTTTCATAACAACAAAAATTAAGTGAAAGAACTATAGCAAATATACGTCAGAAATGAGCGATTTCGTTTTTTTCTTTTAAAAATTAAATAGAGTCATTAAAGCGATAATAAATAATTCATTAAGTCGTCTTTAGCGATCTCCGAAAGCTCTGCTACGTTACCATGTCGGCCTTCGCGATTTTCGTCAACCAGTGCCTCTTCGAGGGTGAGTGCACGTCCATTGTAGAGATAGGGTGCGGTTCGCCACAATTCGTTGAGGCCGGGGGTATCGAAGGCTGTGCCCACGTACTCAACCTGCCCACTCCCCACATTGTGCAGTTTCTGGTCGGTGTAGTAAGGACCCGAATGACATCGGGCACACCCAAGCTCCTCATAAACCCCCTTCCCCCGCTGCGCACTCTCCGACAAACTGCCGTTTACCAGATAGGGGCTAGCAACCGGCCGCATCGATTGCAAATAGGCATCGATATAGGGAGCCACTTCGGCAGTTTGGGTCGAGAAAAGGGCAAACGACAACCCCTTTCGCACGGCCAGTTCGGCACTGGCCCGAATGCCGGTAATCATACTGGGAGGGGTTACATGCGAATAGAGAAGACTTTTGGTGTTTTTGGGGTTGTCGGCACCATCGTTCATCTGATCCCAGTTCACCCCGTCGGCCCTCCCGTCGGGGTGGCACGAGATGCAACTCTGCCACCCCTGGTAGCAGATGGAGGCATCGGCAAAGTAGAATTCGCCTCTCCGCACGTCATTCATCGGAGGTTCATTGCCTAAGGCCAACATGTGAGTGGTATAGGGGAGCATGAGATCGACCTGTTCGAGCGTACCCGAAAAATAGTTGGCGACCCACCCCTTTCCGCCTGCCTCAACCACATAGCGCGGACCCTTGCCCTGCAAAGCAACCCGCTTGGAAATGGCACCAAAAAAATAGAAACGACCCGCGAGAGAGCCAAACCCTTCGCTTTTTTGGTTCTTTAGATAGGCTCCTTCGGGCGAATCGAGTGCCTGGTGAATTGCCTCCCGATCAATAACAAAGAGTTGGTGAACCCCCGATATAGCCACCAACAACTTCGAACCGTCGGCCGAAATAGCGAGTCCGCAGGGGTTTGCAGCCCCGTCGGTCCCCTCATCGAGGGCTATGGTGGTGGGGTGTTCCAGATTGTCGGTATCGAAGATGCTGAGCGCATTCGAATTGATCCATCCCCAGTCTATTTTATTGGCAGGTTGAGCAAATTGCGAGATGATATGGGTTAGGTAGAGGTATTTCCCGTCGGGCGAAAAACAGAGATCCTCTGCAAGTTGAGATCCGTTCTGCACTTCGGCGTGGGTAATCAGCTCCCAACTTCCGGTACGGAAAAAGGAGATTCGGGTCGATATGTAGGCATCGGTTCCTCTCTGGAGCGGAAGATGGTTGGCAACGGCCACTAGGCTTCCGTCGGGCGAAACCCTCACCGATTTTGGCTCCCTGATTACGGGGAGCAGCGCAATGCAACTCCTCTTTTGCGGGTCTACCACAGATACGCTATTCGAAAAGCGATTGGCCACATAGATTAGTTGGTTCACCCGGTCGAAATCGAGATAACAGGGGGTGTGCCCCACGGCCAGTTTCCAAAGAATGGAATCGTTGCTGAGCGAAAGGGCGTACAGATTCCCCTGCGGTTCACCATCGGCAAGATAGAGTTGCGAAGCATCGCCCGCAAGCGCTACAGCTTTGGGATGAAAGGGCAGTGCAATGGTACGTTCCACGTGCGAAGTTGCCACATCGACCACAGCCACCGAAGCAGCGGTCGACAACCCCACATAGATCTTACCCCCCGAAGGATGGCTTACCAGCGAAAGAGGTGAAAGATAGACAGGGTCATTCCCCTGTTTTTCGTCAAAGATTCCGGAAATTTCTTCGGCCTGTTTATTGCCGGAACCGGATGGTGAGTTACAACCACATACCATAAACAGGAGCAGAAGCAAAAAACAGAAAAAGCATTGGGATCTTTGCATAAATTCTATCATTAAATTCAAATACTCACAAATGCGCCTTTAGGCGCCCTGCCTACGTGGATGTAACTACCTCTTCGACGGTCGAAGTTTTGCGACCCATTAACGCTCTCATTCACTAAAAGAGGAGAACTCGCTGCGCTCAAACAGCTCCTCTTTTTAGCGCTCATTGAGAGCGATGGGGCCCCGCCCAACTTCTCCATTGTCGCAGAGGCAGTTCATCCAAACGGCCAACCCCTGCGTCACCTAATATTCCGAGCCTTCCGCGCTTGCGCGTATAACTGATTAACCATTAACCATTTTCGCGCAGTGCATCAGAGCATTAGAGCACTAGAGCATTATGGCAAATATAATCAAGAATCGGTACGAATCCAGAGAAAGAGACTGTCTTACTCTGCATATCACGGTACTTAATTCATGCGCAAGATGGGCTACACCGACAAAGAGACCCTTCGAGAAGAGGGGGTATTCCCAAAGAGGAGCACTCTTTTCTACCCCAACATAGCAACCAAACAATGCGTTGCATGTAGAAACAACGAATCCTCACGCAAAAATGCGTGTGATTTACAGAATTAGACCTCCATAGACACTGTTTGAACCAAATTAACTATTTGTTTAGGAATCAACTTTCCTTCAGAATATATTTCGCTAATTTTACCCGGGAAGATGATACTTATCTTAACTATGATATCAATGAACATTGACTCCGACATCAACATATTGGGTGGCCTTCCCGACTGGGGTTTGATTGGAGTTTTCCTTGATGAAGGCACCCATAAACTGCAATCCAAAGGGGGTATCCATTCTTTCACAGCCATCAAGACTGACAAATCGGTGAAGCGGTTTAAGAAAGCCATTCAAGCAACATTTTTGCAGTTTAAAAATTCGGAATTGAAGGCCTTGTTTACGGCATTATACAACAGCAAGGGGCTTACATCCGACACTTTGCTATTCCTCTTTTGGAACGCCTCCGGCAACAATGAATTGCTTCATTACATCAACGAGAAAGTATATTTCAACGCCTTCTACAGCGGGAGGGTTTCCATCAGGAATGATGAAGTTACTGCGTGCATCAAGGAGTTGAAGCAGACTGAAGCAGACTTGAAGAAGTGGTCTGAGAGTACCATTACAACGACGGCATCCAAATACCTTACATTAATGAAGAAGTTTGGTCTGATGCAAGGGACTGTCCATAAAACCATCATACATCCCTTCTTGTCGGACGAAATGTTTGTGCTGTATCTCTATTGGCTGGTGGCCGTCACAGAGGGCCCCAACTTGTTGCAATCAGACTGGCTGCGATACGGCTTTAATGAACAGCAAGTCTTTCTGGACAGGGTAATGCAAAAAAAGTATGCAAAATATTTCCATGTTGTTTTTACGGGTAATCGGCTAAGCATTGAACCCATCGTTTCCTATGAATCCTTGTATGACAAAATCAATCAACCCTGAGCTGGTTATTACTCAAGTCAAGCGCCTTGTCGAGTCCGACAAGCGGTCCGAGATTCGCCTGAATGCGAATGGTGGAAATTCCATTTTATTGGTTTGCCGCCCGGATATGGAACACGTGTACGTGCAGCAACTACGTTCGCTGATGGATGAGAAAGAGTATAGCATCATTGACATCAATGAAATTCTGGTCTCGTTTACAGAAAAGAACCATGCCGACATCGAGGAATTGTTTGAGGTACTGAAAGGTTCAATCAACCAGATATTCAAAGCGCCCATCGGTGAATCCCGAACCGACCTCTTTGGCAACATCTTGTCAGAGATTGATCATGCCATTAAGACCGGCAGGATTCCGGTGCTGATTCATACCGGGGCATTATATGGCAGTGGCATCGACAACATTCATCTGATGGAAAGCGAATTAGTGATGGGGGCAAATAAGCCATTGATCCTGTTATACCCCGCCACCCAAGATGGAGATCAGTTACTGTTTCTCAATACCCGGCCAGCCTCCAAATACAGATGTATGATCGTCAACTAGCACAAACATAGCTACAATGAAAATTCACGAAATACTAACCATAGACCTGTCGGAAGACATTAAAAATGTCATCGACCTTGAAGACATCTCAGACAAAGCCATTCAGTCGGAAATTGAAAACTACATTGTTACCGATGGGCTGGCCAGAGAATATGCCAACTTTGTGGATACCTACACCTCGAACATCCTTGAAACGGGGGTGTGGATTTCCGGTTTTTACGGCTCAGGGAAATCGTATTTCGGCAAACTCTTGGGATATTTATTGAGTAGCAGCATGATTACCGGCACACCTGCCCGTGATCGAATCCTGCAACGTTTTACCGGCATTCATGACGAAGCACTGGTAAAGAACTCCATGTCCAGACTGAACGCCATTAAGTCGAGGGTCGTGTTCCTGGATATTGCCAAACAAGACACCTCTAAAGGATTTTCATTCACCCTGTTCCGCAACTTCCTGCGTTCTTTGGAGCTCCCTGAAAACGAGCACGGCTGTTTTTTGTACCAACTAATGCTGAGCGAAGGGCAAAGCAATATCCATGAATTTGTGTACAGCAAAATGGACACCCGTTGGTCCGACATTAAGAACCGTCTGTTTGATTACATTAAAGCGTGTAAGGAGATTTACCTTAAAAAAGGCAACACCGAAGCCGATTATACCAACGTCTTGTCAACCATCCGGAGAGATATTGAACAGTTCAGTGCTTCCCGGTTAAAGGAAGAACTGACCAACTACATACGGGTGGTAAAGGACGAGAAAATCGTGTTTCTCTTTGATGAAGCGAGTGAAGCCATCAACCAAAAGAAAATCAACCTGCTCGATCTGGAAGGGTTGAGTGAAGCACTCACCTCCCTGGCCGGAAGCGTGTGGACCATTGCCATCGCTCAGGAAAAGCTGGATGATGTGATTGTCAACTCACGAATCAACAAATCTCAACTGATAAAAGTAACCGACCGGTATAAAACAAAGATCCATTTGGAATCGACCGAGGTGGATGTGATTATCCGCAACAGGTTGTTGAAAAAAAATGACACTGGTTGGCGCGAGTTATCCGGGCACTTTAAAACCAACTCCGGAAAGATTGCCGACCACGCTGCCATTCAGGGCGCAGGTGTCAGCAAAACAGATAGTGCAGAGAATTATGCCACCTATTATCCCTTCTACAAATATCAATTCGACCTCCTGCAGAACTTCCTCTTCGGGACCAAAGGCTACGCATCCACCAAGGTCGCTGCCAGAGGAATGATCATCACCACGTACGATATCTTAAAAAAGGAGATCCAACACGAAGAGATCTTCCACACGGTGACCGGGTGGCATATCGCCAAAGAAGGGCAACCCCAGCCGCCGGTGCGGCTTGTAAGCAGGTATGATAATGCCGAGAGAATTTTGCAGGAATCCGGCTCTGGCATTTCCGGAAGGAGATTGCTGGAAACGATTCATTTCCTGTCTGAAGCAGAAATAACACCAGCAACACTGCCCAATATCATCAAGGCCTACATCAGCCATCCGGATGATTATTACAAAAATCAGGAGGAAACAACCAAAGCGCTCGCACTGCTCACCGAGGCGAAAGTCCTTCTGGACACCAACAGCGTCTATCGAATTACATCCGATATTGAGCAACGGCTTCTGGACGAAATGAATCTGTTTACCGTGCAGGGGTTCGTGAAGAAAAAACAACTCGTTTCGGCCACCAAAGAATCCCATTTTGTACGAAGCATAAGCAAAACCTCAGATAACGGATTGCAGTTCGATTTTTACCTAACCACCGACAATGATGACGAACTGACAAACCCAGCTTTGAAGTACCTGAAAGTACGACTCATGAGCCTGTACAACATTTCCGATAACCGAGCCGGCGATATCGACAGCCTCAAGGTACAGCATCAGAACGATAAGGATCTTATGTGGGTTATCCCCAATAATGACCATTTCAAAGAAGTGGATCGCCTGATCGAAGAAGTGGAGCGGATTACCTATCTGGAACAAAAATACAACAACCCCAATTCCGAAGAAGGAAGGATCCTACTAAGCTTCACAACAGCCAAAGGCGAAAAACAAAAGCGGTTAAGAGATCTGGTGGAAGAGTCGCTCGAAAAAGCCACGGCTATATATTTGTTTAACACGCTTCTGCTCAATCAGGACAATTGGCAGGCAACCCTGCAGGCACAACAAAAGCAACTCATTCAGAACGTGTATAGCAAAAGGCTTTCGGCACAACTGAGCGATAGTGTGGCTATGGCAGTAATCAAAGAAACCAACCCCAACCGTTTGCATGAATTCTTCAACGGAGCAGATTTTGCTTTTTTTGATGCCTCCGGGAACTTTATAGGCGACAACCTGAAAATCGCAGAAGAACTCTTATTCAAGACCAGAAACACCTTTTTAGATGGTGCCACGCTGGAAAAAGAGCTGCAACAACCGCCCACCGGTTTTACTTTTGGTACCGTCATTTCATCGGTGGCTGCCCTCATGCGGGCAGGTAAGATCATTGCCAAATACAACGGGGCCGAGAAGTTCTCGTGGCGCGACCCGGGCGTTCCCGATATGTTCAATACTGCCCGCGAGTTCCGGAAAGCGTCGTTCAAAGCCGTTTCAAAAACCCTTTCGGCCCTGCAAAAACAGGAACTGGCGCAATTCCTCCTGGACATAGCCGTGGATAAATACATTGGCCGAAGGGTCGATTACAACACCAACGACTTCGAATTGGTGAATGCCGTACGCGACACAGCCCGACATTTTTCCGGGAAAGTCACCACGCTGCGCAACAGCGAAAAAGAATTTGACAAACTCTTTCCCGGGTCCGATTCCAATGAGGCTTTCCTATCCGATTTTACAGGAGCCGTGAGCGAAGCCAATTATATCGACAAGGCCGTTCACTTTTTGGAAAGCAGGGATGCGTTTTTAAAGGCCATTCAAAACATAGAAAAGGTCGAGAAGTTCATATGCAACAACCTGCCCAAAGTGAAGCAATGGAAACTGTTTGTGTGGGCTGTGCAGGATGAACTCGTTAAAGCGGCAAAAACCAACAAAGACATTCTGCAGCACAAAGAAGCTTTCGACGCCCTCTATGCCGGCGATGTACTCAAGAATTTTGCAGCCCTTCAGCAACTCGCCCAAAAGGTTAAAGACGGATACCATCTGCTGTTTTCCGAGGCCATGGCCGATTGTGCCGCCAAATATGCCGAAATCGCACAAGCAGCCAACCGACTGACCAAAGAAATCAATGCCCTGCCTGCCGGCCTGAACAATGCTGCGCTTCGAAAAACCGAAGCATTGGAAATGTACGCCGGGCAACGAAACCAAGCTTCTGTGCACATCGATGCCGATGTGAAAGACCTGCACAGCCGTTTCACCTATTCCGAAGTGCTTTCGTTTATCGAGCTCTATCAAAGCAAACGTACCGAACTGGATATCATCCGTGCAGGGCTGATCAAGGATAAGGCGCCAGAACCTCAGCCCGGAACACCGCCCGCACCCACACAACGGAAGTTCTCGGTGAAGCTGCCCGCTTCTACAATGAAGGTGGCCGAATACAAACAATGGCTGAAAGGCGAACTGCAAAAACTTGCCGGCGCCAACGATACCGATGAAATTGAAATCAGTTAATCATGGATCGCAACCACTTACAATTTTTGATGAAACAAGGGGAAGGTCTTCGCATCGAATTCAAAGATGCGAAGAGTACAGTACCTTCTTCTTTTTATGAAACGGTTGTAAGTTTTGCCAATACCGACGGGGGCACCATCCTTTTGGGTGTAGATGATGATGGCGTTGTGAAGGGTATTGATGCTGCTGCCGAAGTGGGACTAAAAAAGAACATCATCACAGCCCTCAACTCACCCGACTGCATCGAACCACCCATGTTTGTACAGCCCTTTGTGGTTGACCATCCCGGCGGAAAGGTGATGGTAATACAAATACCGGCCAGCAGCCAAATCCACAACCACGCCGGGCGCATTTACAGCCGGGAATTTGAGAGCGATTTGGACATCACCAAAAATCAACAGCGCATCAGTGATTTGTACCTGCGTAAACGCAACTTCTTTACAGAGGCCCTCATTTATCCGCACTTAAAAGTGAGCGATTTGGATGACCGGCTTTTTGAAAAAGCCTATACAATCATCCGCAACAACAAATCGGACCACCCGTGGTTGCTGGTCAACAAAGAGCAGCTATTGCAGGAAGCCTCTCTGTGGCGTAAAGATTTTCAAACCGGTCAGGAAGGGCTTACTCTGGCTGCGGCACTTATTTTTGGCAAAGACGAAACCATTCAAAGCCTTTTGCCCGCCTATAAAGTAGAAGGAATGGTGCGCAAAGAGAACCTGGACCGGTACGACGACCGGATCAATCCCCCATTGAGAACCAACTTAATAGACACTTATCTGGACTTGAAGGCCTTCGTGAATAAATATCTTCCGGAGAAGTTCTTTGTGGAAGGCGATCAACGAGTGGACCTACGCGACAAAATCTTCAGGGAAGTAATCGGGAATGCCATTGTACACAGAGAATACACCAGTGCCTTATCTACGGAGTTGATCATCCACGAACATGAAGTGGTCATAACCAACCCCAATAAGCCCTACTTCCACGGCATCATCGATCCTTTGGGCTTCAATCCATACCCCAAGAATCCGAACATCCGCAAATTCTTTACTGCTTTTGGATGGACCGACGAAATTGGATCGGGCGTTAGAAATACCCATAAATATCTTCCTCTGTACGCTCCAGACGCTCATCCGATATTTATAGAGAACGATACGTTCAAAACCATTATTCCCCTCCGGTTTGTGAGTATAGGCACTTATGCCGAGAACTTTATTGCCTGGTTGGAATTGAAAACCGATTGGAAGGAACATCTCTCCACAGGGCTGAAACAAATTGCGCTTCCGGCCACCTATTTTGATTGGGATTGGGAACAGGCACTAGTACATTTGGTACCGGGCTGGCAGCAAAAAGGTACCGAGCTAAAGGCTTTAGAGTGGCTTGGCAATCAAGCCGTTAAAGAGGATGAGATAAAAAAGGTACCGAGTTGGCAAGAAAAAGGTACCGAGCTCCTCAAAAAGAAAAACTGGTATCTGATAGGGATTCTCAGCTTATGCACCCAGCCCATCGGGATGGCCGATTTGATGAAGGCCTTTGACTACAAAAACACCAAGACATTCCGGGATAATTACCTCAAGCCCCTGCGGGAATCGGGACTCATCGTATTCACCAACCCCGACAAACCAACCGATCCCGACAACAAATATGTGATCACCAAACAAGGAAAAGCCTTTTTAGGCTGTACCCTGCAATAATACATTCCAACATGCAACTCTCCGACCACGTAGAACAGATTCGTCAACTCATCGACAAGGCGTTCCGGAACCGCTTGGGCCGAATGGGCATCACCGAAGCACCACTGCTGCCCCTCGACTCCATTCCTGCCGAACACCACGCCGACCGCAACCGCATAGATCCCATACGCGAAGTGTTTATTGCCGAAACGGGTACCGTTGCCGATGCCTACGAAAAACTGGTGGAAGAACTCACCTTTACTCTGTTCAACCGGCTGGCGGCCCTCAAAGTCATGGAAGCCCACACCCTGCTCCCCGAGGTAGTGACCCGCCGCGAAACCCATGGCGGCCGATCATTTGCCCACCTGGTGTGGCTCGAACAAAACCCGGGGGGTAGAAACGAAGAAGCCGAAGGCCTGCTGCCGTTTCTGGAAGAGCAGCTTCAAAAACTATCGGCCGACATTCCGTTGTTCAGCCCCGAACACCCCTACCACTTATTGCCCACGGCCATCGAACTGCAGAACATCATCAACGCCTTTAATCAGGTTGAGACCGATGCACAGGTACAACCCCATATTTGGCAAAGCGACGACATACTGGGCTGGCTCTACGAAAGCTACAACAACTACAAAAAAACAGCCCACAAAGCCAGTGGCGACAAAACCGAATACAACAAAGTGAGCATCCAGAGCCAGGTATATACTCCGCGCTGGGTGGTGCAGTTTCTGGTCGATAACAGTCTGGGCAAGCTCTACCTCGAAATGTATCCCGGCAGCAAAATCCGCCACAAATACAAGATTGCCCACGTCCCCGAAACACAAACCCGGGAGCCCAAACCCCTTCACGAAATCCGCCTCATCGACCCTTCCACCGGTTCGGGCAATTTCCTGCTTTATGGCTTCGACCTGTTTTACGACCTCTACACCGATCAGATAGAAAACTACGGTGCCCCGTACCACGAAGACGATATACCCCGCCTCATCATCGAAAACAACCTGCACGGCATCGACCTCGACGACCGCGCCGTGCAACTGGCACAGCTGGGCCTATACATTAAGGCCAAGCGCAAGAAACGCCATGTGAAGATCGATTATTTCAACATTGTGAGCTCCGACTTCTACCTGCCCGAGTACGAACAGGTAAAAACCCTCTTCGAAGCCCACACCACACTCGATGCCCGCCAAAAAGAGATCATCCGCGATATCTGGAGCGACCTCCAGCAAGCCTGCAAATTTGGCTCACTCATCCGGATTGAAGAGAAACTGAGCATTCAGCTGCACGGCCTAAAACAGCAGTTCGACCGCATGCAACTACGTCTGTTCGACGAAAGCACCTTAGCCGACTACGAACAGTTCCGCACCTCGTTTTTCGAAAACCTGCAAACAGCCGTGGCCCAAAACACCCACACCCAGGGGCAAACCTTCCTGAACACCAAAACCCGCGATGCCATCACCTTTTTGCAACTGCTCAGCCAGAAATACGACATTGCCGTCGCCAACCCACCCTACACCGACAGTGCCGACTTTGGCCCCGAACTCAAACAGTTTGTGGAAGCCAACTACCGGAAGCCCTATAAGTTCAACACCAACCTGTACGCTGCCTTTATTAAAAGATGTTGCGAACTGATTGATGAAAAGGGTAAAGTGGCAATGGTTCATCCGCCCACATTTATGTATATCAAAACATTTGAGGATGTACGTAAGTATATGATTGATAAAATGCATATTAGGCTATTTGTGGAATGGGGTTATTTGGGAATGTTCCATCAATCGGCAAGGGTTGACTCAGCCATGTACATCATTGAAAAAGGGAATAAGAATACACCCATTCAATTTATCAAGCTCAACGACATTTACGAAGGTAAAAGATATGAAGCTTTTGTAGCAGCTTACGATGACCTGTTGGCCAACCGCCCCAACAAACACAACATCACCCTCCCCCAGGAAAAACTCAAAATCATCGAAGGCTGGCCCTTTATCTACTGGATCAGCGATGGATTTCGGGAGAAGTTTAATGAAGAACCACTTAAGGTTTTTGCAGATGCAAATAAAGGTATTGATACAGCAAATAATAATCGATATCTACGTTTTTTTTGGGAAGTAGAAATAACGGACAAATGGATTGGATATTCAAAAGGTGGTCCATTCAGTAAATGGTATGGGAATTTGTGGGTTAAACTATACTGGGAAAATGAAGGTCAGGTCATTCTCAATGACCCACATTCAAATATTAGAAATAAAGAAAGTTTTTTCCGAGAAGGCATTACATATGCAGGTAGTGGCTCCAAAGGAACTTCTTTTAGATACTTACCTCCAAATTTCATTTGTGATAACGGAGGATCATCCATAACACCAAAAAGTAAATATACGAATGTCCATTATTTGCTGGCTTTATTTAATTCTACACTCATATACTACAT
>CAYGID010000043.1:0-4566 GCA_964349835.1 uncultured Bacteroidales bacterium
GCTGGAGGGCAACGCTCATTATTGTGATTACCATTCCCATTTCGCTGATTGCCGCATTTGCCTATTTGATGATTTCGGGGAATACCATTAATATCATTTCGTTGAGTTCGTTGAGTATTGCTATTGGTATGGTAGTCGACGATGCTATTGTGGTGCTCGAGAATATTACTACGCATATTGAGCGGGGTAGCAAGCCGATGCAGGCTGCTGTGCATGCCACCAATGAGGTGGCAGTTTCGGTGGTGGCCTCAACGCTCACGCTGATTGCGGTGTTTCTTCCACTCACTATGGTTACCGGTTTGGCCGGTATGCTCTTTGAGCAGCTGGGCTGGGTGGTTACTATTATTATGACGCTGTCGCTGGTGGCTTCGTTGATGCTGACGCCTATGATGAGTGCTCGACTTTTGGCACGCGACAAGGGGAGAAGCCGGTGGTTTTCGGTTGTCTATTCGCCCATCGAAAGGTTTCTGGCAGCGCTCGAACGGGGGTATACGTTGCTGTTAAATTGGTCGGTACGACACCGGGCGGTGGTTCTGCTCCTTGCCGTGGCTCTCTTTGTTTCGAGTCTGGGGCTGGTGTCACGGGTTGGTTCCGATTTCTTCCCGTCGCAGGATAATGGACGGATTTCGGTTGAGATTGAGATGCCCATTGGTACCCGGATGGAGGTGGCACGCGATCTGGCGATGCGGATCGACACAACATGGCGGCGTCTCTTCCCGGAGATTGTCACGGGTAGTATCTCGGTGGGTCAGGCCAGTGCCGATAATACCTTTGGCACGATCCAAAGTAATGGTTCGCATATTATCTCGATGAATATCAAACTCGATAAGCTGAAAAACCGTACCCGCTCCATGGGCGAAATTGGCGATCTGCTTCGTGAAGATCTGCGTCGTTATCCCGAGATTTTTACTGCGAAGGTGATAACAGGCGGTTCGTCGGGGATGGGCGGTCAGACTGCCCTTGAGGTAGATGTCTTTGGACAGGATTTTGGGGCCACCGACTCTGTTTCGAGGCTTTTGGCCCAACAGTTCCGGCTGATTCCCGGTGCTTCGGAGGTTTCGATTAGTCGCGATGAGTATGTTCCCGAGTTTCAGATCGATTTTGATCGTGATAAGCTCTCGTTGCACGGACTGAATTTGTCGGCCGCCGCGAATGCGGTTCGCGGCCGGGTAAATGGTGTTACGGCCTCTCTCTTCCGTGAGGATGGCGATGAGTACAATATCAGGGTGATGAATGCCCCTCAGTTCCGCACCTCTATCGAAGATCTGGAGAATATCCTCATTTACAATGCCATGGGTAATGGGGTGAGGGTGCGTGATGTGGCTACAGTGGGCGAGAGGCTTACCCCTCCAACTATCGAGCGCAAGAATCGCGAGCGGGTGGTGACCGTTTCGGCTGTTGTGGCTAAGGGTTATTCGCTCAGCGACGTGGTTGAAGCGGCCAAGGTTGAACTTTCGCAAATCGAGCTCCCCGAGGGGGTTGCCGTGGCGCTTGGCGGCGATTATGAAGATCAGCAGGACTCTTTTTCCGATCTGTATCTGTTGATGCTACTGATTGGGATCCTGGTCTATATTGTAATGGCATCGCAGTTTGAGTCGCTGACCAGTCCCTTTATCATTATGTTGTCGCTTCCTTTTGCCTTTACAGGTGTCTTTTTGGGACTTGTGGCAACGGGAACCCCTATTAGTATTATGTCGCTGGTGGGGATGATTATGCTCATTGGAATTGTGGTGAAGAATGGGATTGTGTTGGTTGACTATATCAATCTAAACCGCGAGAGAGGCTTGGCAGTGATTCCGGCGGTGTTAAACGCGGGTAAGTCGAGGTTGCGCCCTGTGCTGATGACTTCGCTTACCACCATTCTGGGAATGCTCCCAATGGCTATGGGTACAGGCGAAGGGGCCGAGATGTGGCGTCCGATGGGTATCACCGTGGCTTCGGGATTGGCGGTTTCGACCCTGCTCACCCTGATTTTGGTGCCTGTGGTTTATAGTGTGTTTGCCGGTTTTGGCATGAGAAGCCGTCGCAGGCAGCGTGCCGAGAAATTGTAAGTGCGTGCCGCGATAGTACCAGGCGTGGCAACTCTTGTAAGTGGAGTGCCGAGAAATTGTAAGAGAGTGTTGAAAAAATAATGAATGAAAACAAGAGTGAGATGAAAGCTATTTTTATTGTCTTTAATCAGGCGTTCTACGAAGATGTGGTGCGTGTGCTTGAACGTTGTTACGCCAGGGGATTTACCTCTTGGGATCCGGTGCAGGGACGTGGGTCGCAATCGGGTGAGCCCCATTACGGTTCGCACGCCTGGCCCGTGTTGAACGGAGCCATTATGACGATTGTGGAGGAGAGCCGGGTGGATACTGTTTTAGAGCTGCTTGGGCAGCTCAATGAGTCGGCTCCCGAACAGGGGCTGAGAGCCTTTGTGCTTCCGGTAGAGAAGATGTTATAGCACTACGTATGCCATTATACCCGCACGGCGCTTCTTTTAGGGGAGGGGCCGTGCGGTTTTTTTGTGTAGTGTAGGGGTGCAGAAATAGGTGTAGGTTGGTTGAGAGGGTGGGGATGAGCAGGTCAATATTTTCGATTGGGGTTTTTGGGAAACCACCCCTTTTTGACTCGCTCTTCTTGTTCGAAAACCTCTTTTATGGTCCAGAACGACGAGAAGGCAAATACGCCGGCAAGGGCCGACAGCATGATGTTGGTGGTGGCCAGCGAGGCGGCTACCCCCACGATACCGGCCACTAAGAAGATCCACCAGCAGCGCGTGCCCCAGTAGTATTCGGCTTTCACCACAACAGGGTGAAAGAAGCCTATAATCAGGAAGGTAGAGAGGCCAATCACCAGGCCGGTCAGGCGGTACTGTTCTAAGAATTCCATACGGTTGGTATATTTATAATGGTTAATGCTCTAATGCTCTGGTGCTCTAATGCTCTGGTGCTCTGGTGCTCTAATGCTCTAATAATCTGGTGAATGGTGAATTGGGTTTTAGAGTGTCTGAACTATGGTCGTGGCAATGTGGGTGGCCTGCAGAATGCGGTCGGCCATGCCGATGCCGTTGCGCTGATTGCCGGCAAGGATCAGTCCGGGGTAGCGGGCTTGCAGTTGCTCTATGGTAAGGCACCTCTGGTCGTGGCCCGCACCATATTGCGGAATGGCGGCCGGGTAGCGGAACAGTTCCATGAGGCTGGGTTTGTGATGCGGCTCAATGCCCAGGAGTTCGCGGCACTCTTTTTCGACGAGAGCCACGATTTCGCGGTCGGAGAGGCGGGTGAGGTGCGGTTTTCGCACGCCTCCTAAAAAGAAGGAGAATAGCGATCCCCCTTCCGGGGCCCTTTGGGCAAAGCAGGAGGAGGGAAAGAGTACGCCCAGTATATCGCGGTTTTCGATGCGTGGCACAAGCCCTCCAAAGGCTTTAAACCGTTGGGCAGGGAGTGTGGGGTATCCTGTGGCAACCTGTACAACAGGAGCATATTCGAGGCTTTCGAGCCGCGAGAGGCTCTCCTCTCCGATAAAGGGAACCACCCCTCGCAGTTGGTGTGCCGCCACTGTCGAAACCAGGTTGCGGCAGCGGAGCCGATGCGTTTGCCCGTTTTGGCTGAAGACCACCTCATAACCAGAAATGTGATCCGATATTTTTCGTGGAGGCACTCTATTGGCGCCTCCCTGCTCCCCGAAGGGTAATCCATCGGATTTAAGTGGAGTAATCTCTTCGATGTGGGTGTTGCAGAGGATGGCCTCGGGTCCCACCTCGGCGGTTAATGCCCCGATAAGGTTTTGTAGCCCGCCATGTGCCGAGAAGACCTGGCGGGTGGCAAGCTTTTCGCGCGGGCTTTTGCGCTTTGTGGCTTTGGCAAAGCCACCTGCAATGAAGCTGCCGTACTCCTGTTCGAGCCGGTAGAGTTTGGGCAGGGCTACTCGTGTTATGAGTGCTTCGGGATTGCCGGCATAGATGCCCGAAATAAAGGGGTCAACGGCGTAGTCGAGGAACGATTGTCCCAGCCGTCGTTTTACCAGATCGGCCACCGATTCGTCGGGGTTGGTTCCCTTTTTTCGAAAGGGTTCCAACAGGATGCCCGCTTTATCGCGGGGGGAAAAGAGGGGGGTCGAAACCGCCTGAAGGAGGCCGGCGGGAAGTGGATGAAAGGCTCCGTTTTTATAAATCCAGCGGCTTTTGGCCGCCTCTGCCGCAGCCTCAAAGCGACATAACACCGCCTCTTTGCGAGATGAGGCTGCTTCTTTGCGAGATGCTGTCTGCGGAGGTGTTTGGCGCGGTTGCGTGGCGGCATCCGGAGTCGAAAGGAGCGTAAAGAGTTCGCTCACTTCGGGGTTCGAGACTACACCTGTATTGGGTCCCTCTTCGTAGATAAATCCGCTTTTGCGGTGTGTGCGAATGGCTCCCCCTGTAATGGCCTCTTTTTCGATGACCAGAAAGGGGCGATTGGCCCTCTTCAAATGAAAAGCGGTGGTAAGCCCGGTAAGTCCGGCACCGATGATGAGGGTCTCTATGAAGGTTTCGCGGGGCAAGGGAAGGATTTTTAATGCTCTGGTGCTCTAATGCTCTGATGCTCT
>CAYGID010000043.1:4666-18438 GCA_964349835.1 uncultured Bacteroidales bacterium
CGCGGGGCAAGGGAAGGATTTTTAATGCTCTGGTGCTCTAATGCTCTGATGCTCTAATGCTCTGGTGCTCTAATGCTCTGATGCTCTGGTGCTCTAATGCTCTAGAGCTCTAATACTCTGATTATGGGGTTAGAAGGATTTGGAGTAGGCGTTGGTCTGTGTTTTCATGTCCGGATCGAGCGCAGCGGCTATGACGCGGGTAAAGGGAACTCCTTGTGGGGTGATCCGAAAACCGTATGGGGTGGCGATAATCAATCCGTCGCGTTCGAACTCGGCGAAGCGTTCGGCGTTGTAGGCGGTTGCCGCTTTCAGGCCGTCGGGGTCCATCTCTGTTCCGTGGGTGCAGAGTGCCCAGTTTACTTCGTAGTTGCACATCAGGTGGGTAATTACGCTGCGTATGGCAATCTCCTTGCGGGTAAGGAAGTAGCTCTTTTCGGGCAGAAATTGGCCCTGTTCGGCCTTTTCAATGTACTGTGCAATCTCTTTGCTGTTTTGGAGGTAGGCTCCGTGTAGCTGGCTGATGGCCGTTACTCCGAAAGCGTACACCTGTCCTGTGGTGGCGCGGGTGCAGTAGCCCTGAAAATTGCGGTGCAGCGACCGGGTTTGGTACGCCTCCCACAACTCATCGCCCGGCAATACAAAATGGTCGAGACCTACCTGTTTGTATCCGGCGGCAAGCAGGAGGCCGGTGGCGGCCGTAAACATGGCCACTCGCTGCTCAGCATCGGGAAGACCCAGCTTTTCGAGCCGTTTTTGCGCAGGGTTCACCCAGGGTACGTGGGCGTAGGGAAAGGTAACCAGACGGTCGGGTCGGAGGGCAATGGCTCGCTCTATGGTTTCGGTAAAGGTGGCTTCGGTTTGCAGTGGCAATCCGTACATCAGGTCGAGATTTACCGAGAGGGCGTGGCTGCGAAGCAGCTCCATGATGGTTTCCGGGGCCAGGAGGGGAGGCCTGCGGTTTACCGCTTTCAGCACCTCGGGCCTGAAGTCTTGTATGCCTACGCTCACGCGGTTGAATCGGGCTGCGGCTAGTGATTCCCAGTCGGAGGCTTCGAGATAGCCCGGATGGCACTCTACGGCAATTTCGGGCCGGGCTATGGTGGGGTGGTTTTGTAATAGCCGTTCTATGATGCGGCTCAGGTAGGCTACAGGTATGGCCGTGGGGCTGCCTCCCCCAAAGTGAATCTGCGAAATTTTGCGTTCGGGGCTTAGTAATGCGGTCACTGAATCTATTTCGGCCAGTACGGCCTCAATGTAGCGATGCACTGCCTCGGGTTTCTGCATGGCAAAGGAGTTGCACCCGCAGTAGTGGCATAAATGGCGGCAGAAGGGAATGTGTATGTAGTACGATATGTGCGAAGGTTCGCTGTGGTTCGATTCGACCAACGCTTCGCGAAACGCTTCGGGCCTGCACCCCTGGTGAAACTTGTTGGCAGGCGGATAGCTGGTGTAGCGGGGTACCGGCAGGTTGTATTTCTGCAGCAGATTCTGATCCATTGGTTTGGCTTCTTCGCGGGCGCTGTTTATGAGCGATGGGCCCGGGGCGTACGGTGAAACACAAAGGTAACGAAAAGAAAGGCAACGAGGGCCAGGCAGAGTTCGGCCAAAAAGAGACCTGAATAGCCAAAGTGGTCGGCCCATTTGCCCGATCCAATTGCAATCAGCATGCTCGAAAAATGGGCTATCACAGTTTGGAGGGTGAAGTCGGTTCCCTCGAGCCCCTCTCTGACCCGCTCCATGGCGGTGGTGTAGAGTATCACACTGGCAGCTCCGTAACTGCTCCAAACCAGCACGATGCCTGCAAAGAGTGTGAGAGTGGAGAATCCCGACAGCGAGAGCGCATAGATGTAGGTTGCAGCAAACAGTACGTAGAAGGCGCCTCCTATGCGGGCGGTTTGTCGGGAGATGTGTTTCATGAGTAGGCCTCCGGTAAAGGAGCCGGCTAATCCGGCCAGGGTGCCTGCAATACCCACCATGAGCCCGATTTTCGACATGTCGTAACCCAGATCAACCATCATGGGTTTCAGCATGGCCAAGGTGCCAATGAGGCCCGAATAGCTTAGCCCCAAAAAGATAATCAGCTTTCCGCTCCCTTTGCGGGCAAAGAAACGGGGAATATCGCTCCACTGCACCTTTTTGGCGACAGGCGTTTCGGTAATAAAGGGCCCTTTGCGGGTAATCAGTGGTAGCAGAGCCACCAACACAAAGGCCGAAAGGGCGTAGAGCAGGGTGGTCCAGCCCCACTTTGCAAAGAGTATTAAGAGTAATCCCGATCCGATCCAAGTGCCCGCGAATCCCCCCATCGACTGGATGCTGCCTGCAATGCTTTTCTCTTTTTTTGGAAAGGAGAGCATAGCGTAGGCGTCGGTGGCAATGTCCTGGGTGGCGGAGGCCAGGAAGGCCAGTAAAATCAGCGCAAAGAGGGCAGGAAAGTGTAGTGTAATGTCGAGGAAGGAGACGGCCAGGATGAGAAGGGCATAGAGCAGCTCCGAAGAGATGATCCAGCGGGTGTAATCTTTTTCGTTTCGCGTGCGTGCGTCGATTAGGGGAGCCCAGATGAATTTGAGGATCCAGGGCAGTTTAATCAGTTGCAACAATCCAATTGAGGCTAGTGAATAGTTCTCCTGACGCAAGACCACCGGAATGGCGGTCGAGAAGAAACTCATGGGGATAGATTGGGCTATGTAGAGAAAAAAGAAGGCAACCATTTTGCCCGACTGGCTCTGTTTCATGCTGCTTTAGAGTTGGAGGGTGAGGCGGGTGCCAATCAGGAAGGGCATTCCCTTTTGCACAAACGATTTACCCATGGAGCTGAAGTAAAAAGCGTGGTAGGAGGCAGATCCGATGTTGCGCATCCACAATTCGTAGCCCACCTTTCCCTTTTCGAACTGCAGGGTGGCGTTTACCAGCCCGTAGAAGGGCTGGTGTGCATCGTTTTTCTCGTTCCAATAGATGGTGCCTGTGCCGGTGTAGTAGGTGCTCAGGGTGGCTTTGTCGGCCAGTTTTGTGTGAAAATGGCGCGAATAGACTAACCCTCCCGTAAAGGTGTGTTGAGGAACAAAGGGAAGATAGTTGCCCGAATAGTCGGTTTGGGCGTTGGGCTTGTGTTCGCGGAAGGTGGCGTGGGTATATCCGAAGGCGGTTTCGAGCCGGAGGTCGGGGGTAATTGCGCCCCGCAGGCTTACCTCTACCCCTTTGCTGGCCGACTTGCCGGCATTTTTCAGCATGGAGCCTTTGCCCGAAGGGAGGGGCTGGTAAATTTGCTGCTGCCGCCAGTCGATGTAGAAGAGGGCCATCTCTCCGCTCCAGTTGCCGTTGGGGGTGCTGAGTTTGGTTCCGGCCTCGTAGGTGTAGCTGTATTCGGGATCGAAGCTGCGGTCTTCGGGGCGTTCGAAAGAGGTGTTAAAGCCTCCTGTTTTGTACCCTTTGGTGGCCGAGAGGTACACGGTGTTAAGGTTGCGGAGTGTGTATTGTAGCGACAGTTTCGGCGAAAACTGGTGAAAACTGAGGTGGTTATTAAATTGGTCGGCCAGGGTGGTGGCGCCTTCGCTGGTGCGGTAGTAGTGGTAGCGGTTGTCGGCACTTTCGTAGTCGTAGCGCAGCCCGAAGGTGAGTGAGAACGGCAGCGAAGCGATGGGTCGAAGGGTAGACTGATGGTAGAGGGCCACACCCGAGGTGGGGGCATCGTACTTTTTGAGGGTTTGCAGGGGGGCTGTGAGTTGGTTAGCCGCCAGTGCATCCTCTTTGAATTGCATTTGCACCTGATTTTTTAGCGCCTGCAGAAAACCGAAGATCCCCAAGTGCCAGCGGAAGGTTCCCTTTTGTTCGGGATCCGACTGCACTTCGATCTCTTGCGACCACATGTTTTGGCGCTGTTGCTGGGTTACAAAGTAGGCGTTTTGGGGCGAGAAGTCTTGGTCGACCGCTTGGCGGTCGGAGAGAAATTGAAAGCCGGTACGGGCATTGATTTGGAGTTTCCCCGCTTTTTTTTGCACAGTGAGTCCGTGCGTACTCATTTGGCGCCGATAGCTGCTGGGGTCGTTGTAGTTTACGGGACTGCTGGTTTGCGTCTCTTTGGAATACACTGCGTAGGGGTAGCCTCCCTGGTCGGAGTTTTCGTAGCTCATTATCAGGTTAATGTCGGTGGTGTTGTTGGGTTTAAAACGCCACCGCATTTTTGCCGAGCCGGCATCGATGGGGTCGGCCCGCTTACGCGAATAGAGGTTGGTGAAATAGCCGCCACTCTGTTTGTACTGTCCCGAAATCGAAAACCCCAGTTTGGGCGAGAGGGCGCCGTAGTGTGAGGCCGAAGCTTCGAGTAAATGATAGTTGCCGGCGCCCAGGGTAATGCGGCTCCCTTTGTGGCTGAGTGGCATTTTACTCTGCACCCTGATTACTCCGCCCATGGTGTTGCGTCCGTAGAGGGTGCCTTGCGAACCGCTGAGCACCTCAATCCGTTCTATTTCGAGCAGATCAAAGTCGAAGGCCGACTTTTCGAAGTAGGGAATCTGGTCGACGTAGAGCCCTACCGAGGGGGCATTGATTTTTGAGCCGATACCCCTGATGTAGATGGGAGAGGTGAGGCGGGAACCGTAATCGGGCATAAAGAGATTGGGTACAAATGCCGTAATCTCTTTTACGGAGCGGATGTTTTTGCTGCTGATTTGTGCGGCAGTGAAGGCTGTGGCCGAGAGAGGCAGTTGACGGATATTCAGGCTCTCTTTGTTGGCTGTTACAGCCACCTCTTCGAGGTTGTAGGCACTGGCAACCGAATCGGATTCGGGTGTCGGCATCTGCAAAGTGAGGATAGCGCTACAGAGAAGGGATACTAGCATAGGATCAGGATAATTTGCGAATCAAAACTACAGAATCAGCATAAAAGCGCTATCCCCTGTAATGGTGATTCGTGTAGAATTCCCCTGATTTTTATAAATCGCAGAATATTAGTCAATTAGCATAAATTGACGGGAGATTGAACGTCAAAATCCCCAACATTCAATCCCCTACAATAACCACTGGAGAAATGCTCTAGTGCTCTAGTGCTCTAGTGCTTTGGTGCTCTAGTGCTCTGGTGCTCTAGTGCTCTGGTGCTCTAGTGCTCTACTCCTCGTAAGGAAAGAGCAGGGTAGAAAGATATCTTTCGCCGGTGTCGGGCAGTACAACCACAATCTGCTTCCCTTTGTTCTCGGGTCGTCGGGCCACCTCGACCGCCGCATGGAGTGCTGCACCCGAAGAGATGCCGGCCAGTAACCCCTCCTCTTTTGCCAACGCGCGGCCCATTTCGAAGGCCTCTTCGTTTTTTACCTTCACCACCTCGTCGATGAGCCCCACCTCCAGATTTTTGGGAATAAAACCTGCACCAATGCCTTGGATCTTGTGGGGTCCGGGGTTTCCCCCCGAAATAACCGGAGAGTCGAAAGGTTCTACCGCAATGATTTGCGCCCGGCTGTTGCGTGCCTTTAGAAAGGAGCCCACGCCGGTTAAGGTTCCGCCGGTTCCTACGCCCGAAACAAAAATATCGACATCTCCCTCTGTGTCGCGCCAAATCTCTTTGGCTGTGGTTTTGTGGTGAATGGCCGGATTGGCACTATTCTCAAACTGTTGCAGGATAACCGAGCCCTCAATTTCGCGCTGCAGTTCGGACGCCTTTGCAATGGCTCCCTTCATTCCTTCGGGTCCGGGGGTGAGTACCAGTTTGGCGCCGAGGGCGCTTAACAACTTGCGCCGTTCAATACTCATGGTTTCGGGCATGGTGAGTATCAGCGTGTACCCCTTTACGGCTGCCACCATGGCCAAGCCAATGCCGGTGTTCCCGCTGGTAGGTTCTATAAGGGTGGCTCCCCGCTGTAAAAGGCCTTTGGTTTCGGCCTCTTCTATCATGGCCAGGGCTATGCGGTCTTTGATGGATCCGCCCGGGTTAAAGGCCTCCACTTTGGCCAAAATTGTAGCTTCGAGTTTGTATTTGGCGGCGATTCGCTGCAAAGAGAGCAGAGGGGTGTTTCCAATCAGTTGGGTCAGGTTTCCGGCAATCTTTTTCATCGTATGGGGGTGTTATGTGCTTCAATGATTTCTGATGCAAAAATGCGAAGGATATCAGAGCGAAACTATCGCATAAAGATGGTATTTTTCTTTTTGAAAAACCTTACCTTTGATTTTCTGCCGCTTTCGGGCGGCATTACGCTTTAGTTTATCCCTTTACCCATACATACATGAGCAACAGACGAGATTTTGTAAAAATTGCCCTGGCAGGTGCAGCAGCGTTGAGCCTCCCTGTTTCGGTGAGCGCCGGTTCGGCTGCTCAAAGCCAAAAAGAGACCCCTGTCAATCCTTTTAAGTTGGGGATGGCCGGCTACACCTTTGTGAAGTTCGACCTCGATACCACCCTGAAGGTGTTAGATAAGCTCGACGTACGATATTTATGTATTAAGGATTTTCATCTGCCGCTTAACGCCACCGATGAACAGATTGCTGCTTTTCATGCCAAACTGGCCGAGAAAAAGGTGGTGGGCTACGGCGTGGGTCCCATCTATATGAAGACAAAAGAGGAGGTCGACAGGGCTTTTGCCTATGCCAAGCGGGTAGGGGTGAAGCTGATTGTGGGGGTTCCCAATCTGGATCTGCTCCCCTATGTAGACCAAAAAGTTAAGGAGTACGATTTTAATTATGCCATTCATCTTCACGGCCCCGACATTGAGCTCTATCCGCATGCCACCGATGCGTGGAACCACACAAAGGATCTGGATCGTCGCATAGGGATGTGCCTGGATATCGGCCATAATCTCCGTGCCGGATACGATCCGATTGAGGACCTTAAGCGGTACCATACCCGGGTGTTCGATGTGCACATTAAGGATGTAACCGACGGCTCCAAAGCCGGTAAGGGCATTGAGTTTGGCCGCGGGAAAATTGACTTTCCCGGCTTTGTTCGCATGTTGCGCGAGGTGAAATACAGCGGAGTCTGCAGCCTGGAGTACGAAAAGGATATGGACGATCCCTTCTTGGGTATTGCGGAGTGCATAGGCTATTTTAAGGCGGTGCAGAAACTCGCATAACCGATTGTTGTTTTTGAGGAGGATGCCTTGAAATCCTAATTTGGGGCATCCTCCTCTCTTTATGCCCTGTCGTTGCCAAAATCGCCAATGCAATCGAAACCGGAACCGGACTCGGAATCAGACTCGGTTGTGAAATGCGAGTGCTATCGGATCCTGCAGCGAATAACTTAACATTAAATTAACATTGGGCGTTCTTTTTCCTTTTTTTCCTGCCCTCAACCATGTAGATTTGCAGCCCGTAGCCCGAAGCGACTTTTCTGGTTCTTTCTCTCTTTTTTCCCTATTTCCTGCGCACTCGTGCATTCTCTGCAAAATGAATTTCTCTAAAGAATAATACGATAATTTGATTGAAATGGTAGACATGGTTGATATCATGTGGTTGACACTATTTATTGTGTTTGTTACCTTCCTGATAGGGTTTATGGTAGCATGGCTCATTTCGCTGATTGTGCCCATTACCGATGTGGCCGATTTTTTTGATGAACACCAACACTCACTGAAACGGCTCAAACAGATCGAAAAATCTCGGTCTAAACGCAAGAAAACCCATCTGCAAGCAAATAAGTCAGAGTCGGATGCTCAGAAGGGATCCGACCCGCCGAAGGAGAATAGAACTGAAAATAGTCTGTAACATGGAAAATATAGATTTGGGTATTTTGTTCCAAGGCTTTGGTACGTTGGCTGCCTCGCCCTGGAGTGTTATTGCCATGAGGTTGGGGCTGATTGCTTTGGGCTTTGTGGTGATTGTTCTTGGCTTGAAAGGGGTGCTCGAGGGATTGGTGATGATTCCTATGGGCATGGGTATGATTGCTGTGAATGCCGGGGTGCTTTTTCTGCCCGACGGTTCGCAGGGAAATCTCTTTTTGAATCCGCTGATGAGCGACACCGACGGATTGATGACCCTTATGCAGATAAATTTTCTGCAGCCGGTGTATACGTTGCTCTTCAGTAACGGGTTAATTGCCTGTATTGTCTTTATGGGAATCGGGGTGCTGCTCGATGTGGGTTATCTGTTGCGAAAGCCCTTTGCCGGTATGTTTATTGCCCTCTGCGCAGAGCTTGGTACCTATATTACCTTCCCTCTTGCAAATGCAATGGGTTTGACGGTGGGTCAAAGTGCTGCTGTGGCTATGATTGGCGGTGCCGATGGCCCGATGGTACTTTTTACTTCGCTTTGCCTCTCAAAGGAGCTGTTTGTTCCCATTACGGTGGTGGCCTATCTCTACCTTGGGCTTACCTATGGCGGGTATCCCTATCTGGTTCGGTTAATGATTCCCAAACGGTTGAGGGCAATTAAGATGCCCCGTACCGAAACGGTGAAAAACTATAGCCCGCGTGTAAAGATCATCTTTGCCGTGTCGCTTTGCGGACTCCTCTGTTTTCTCTTCCCGGTGGCTGCGCCTCTCTTCTTTTCGCTCTTTGTGGGGGTGGTAATCCGTGAATCGGGAATGACCCGCTTTATTGAGTTAATCGGGGGCCCCATGCTTTACGGCGCCACCTTTATGCTCGGTATTTTGCTGGGAACCCTTTGCGATGCGCAGCTGCTCCTCGATCCTGTGGTGCTGAAACTGCTCTTCCTTGGCATCTTTGCGCTGTTGGTTTCGGCCATCGGTGGCATTCTGGGCGGGTATGCCCTCTACTACATTACCAAAGGGAAGTTTAATCCGGTTATCGGAATCGCGGGGGTGAGTTGTGTACCCACCACGGCTAAGGTGGCTCAAAAGATTGTAAGCAAGGATAATCCCTCTTCGTTGATTCTGCCTGAGGCCATCAGCGCGAATATCTCGGGGGTTATCACCTCGGCCATCCTTACCGGTCTCTTTATTACGCTGGTACCGCTGCTCAGTAAATAGTAAGAGATTTCGGAGGTTGGCAAGAGCTACTCTTTGCTCCAGATGCGGTTGTTGAGGTTCAGGTCGCGTACCACGTCGAGCATGGCAATCAG
The DNA here is from genome assembly GCA_964349835.1 of uncultured Bacteroidales bacterium. Taxonomy (GTDB): domain Bacteria; phylum Bacteroidota; class Bacteroidia; order Bacteroidales; family UBA4181; genus JAQVSH01. The sequence continues at coordinate 13,664 of CAYGID010000043.1, forward strand.
CATGCCAAAATCGGTGGTAAACTTCTCTTTGCGGTTTGCCGCTTTCCAAATACCGGTTTCAAAATAGTTCTGTCGGGTTGGGATGGCTACCACCACGTTGGCGTTAATAAAACTGAGCGTGGGTTTGTTGAATTTCTTGTTGAGTTCTACGATCCGCTCCATCAGCGAGGGGGTGAGGATATAGCGAGCCTCTACCGGATCGGTAGCGTAAACATCGTAATACTTTTCGAACCTGGGATCCTCCAGTTTGATCCGATTTCCCTCGCGGGGCATTTTAATCCAAGTGTCGCGATGCAGCAGGGTTCGTCCGGCAAAATGTTTATTGAAGTCGGCCACAAAGAGAAATCCTTTGAAAATATCCTCCCAATGTTCGCTGGTGCGCCCCTTCGAATCAACGGTGACCACCCTCCGTTCGGCGTGGACTTCGGCCAGAAAGAAGGCCGTTTTGTCGATTTTTCCCTGCATCAAATCTTCCGATCGGTAACGGTCGGGGGTTAAGGTAAAGAGTCCGCACTCTCTGAAGAGCGATTCGGGAATGCCCGAATCGGGCAGATAGAGGGAGCCCGGAACCAGGCTCTCCAGTATGGGACCCACAATTTCGCGTTTGTAGAATAGGGAGAGGGGTTTCGATTTACTCTGAATCAGAAGCAGTCCCACTATGCCTCCGATTACAAGGCATAAAGGCAGCAGAAAGAGCTGCTTTGCCACCACCGAAAGTGCAATCCCGGCCATCAGGCCAACCAGAAGCGCTATGAGGGCCTGGCGGGTGCCTCTCTTTTTCAGTTTGCGCCTTTCCTCCTCTAACTGGCTGAGGAGAGTGCCCATTTGCAGAAAGAGGGTGTCGAGCGAAGTAGACATATGTGGTTGTTTGTAGGTGTCTTAGTAGTGAGGCGCTCGCTCTTTACGATGCCGGGGCAACAAACCGGAACCAGGAGCGGGGTTTGAACCCAAAGAGCGAGGCGATGATGCTGCCGGGAAACATCATCACGGCATGGTTGTATTCGGTGACCGATGCGTTGTAGGTACGGCGGGCTGCCGAAAGTTGCTCTTCCATCTCGGTGATGGCGCGCTGTAACTGCATGAACTGGTCGGAAGCTTTCAGGTCGGGATATTTTTCGGCCACTGCCCAAAGCTGCTGTGTCATGCCCGAAAATTGGCGGTCGAAGCCCTCTTTCTCTTCGTTGCTGAGCGATCCGAACGCTTTGGTTCGGAGGCGGGTAATCTCTTCGAGCGTGGCCGACTCGTAGGCTGCATATCTTTTTACCACTGCTAATAGATTGGGAATCATATCGAAACGTTGTTTCAACATGACATCAATAGTAGAAAACGACTGGTCGGTTTCGTTCCTCCGCCTCACGAGTCGGTTGTATTGGAGGAGGACCCAGAGTAGGATTACGGCGAGAATGACAAGAAGATACTGCATTGCAGAGGGGGTTTGAGGGGTTCGCTGTAAAACACAAAGTAAACATTATTTTTTCTTTTTTATCTTTGATAACCTGGCGCCCAATTGTGCCTTTCTAAAATTGACGTACCTATGGAAAGTGATCTTCGTGTTCGGTGGCTCCTTGGCTTAAGGCTCTTTGTTCCGTTCTTCCTGCCGTTCTTGCTGCTGCTCTTCTTGCCGCTTGCGCTTTGTGCGCAGCAGCCTTCTAAGCTGTGGGCCGTGCAACCCTCCGGGCAGCCGCTCTCGGTTAGCGGTATTTATCCCCATCTTGTGCTATACAACCCTAACTTACAGGAGATTGCTAAGGCAGGGGAGTCGGGCATCGGGGTGGTGGTGCCCTGGGCCGGCAAGTTGTGGGCGCTTACCTATCCTGCCCACTTTTATACAGGCAGTTCTGATCGGCTCTATACCCTCGATAATGGGTTAAATCTGGAGGTGCGTAAGGAGAGTAACGGGGGTACGCATGCCAACCGGATGATTCACAATGAGTCGGGTCAGCTCTTTATGGGGTATTATGTGATTGATAAAGCCGGAGTTGTAAAGAGTATTTCGCCTCGAGACATGCCGGGGCGCCTGACGGCCAATGCCCGCCATTTGGCACGTCCCGCCCAAAAGATCTACTATTACACGATGGAGGAGGGGTTGTATGAGGTCGATGTAAACAATCTCTCGGTTAGTACTATCCATTTAGACGGGAATGTTTCGCCCAAAGAGAATCAGCCCGCGCGGGCACCTCTGAACGGGTGGCACGGAAAGGGGGCTTATTCGGGTCAGGGACGGCTGGTGGTGGCAAATAATGGCACCGATAACTGGCAAACTGCTTCTGCATCGGGGGTTTTGGCCGAGTTCGACGGAAGTGGCTGGATCGAACGCGAAAAGAGACAATTTACCGAGGTAACGGGGCCGGGCGGAATCTATGGAAATCGCTCCGATTCGGATCCTTTGTGGGCAGTGGGTTGGGATGCCTCTTCGTGCCTGTTGATGCTCCTCGAAAAGGGGGTCTGGCACACGTTCCGCTTTCCTAAAGCGAGTTTTACTTACGACGGAACCCACGGCTGGCATACGGAGTGGCCGCGTATCAGGGAGGTACAGAATGGCCGATTTTTAATGACTATGCACGGTATGTTCTGGGACTTCCCTGCATCCTTTGCGATGGGCCAAACGGGCGGGATCTTTCCCCTCTCATCGTATCAGAAGGTGATTGCCGACTATGCCTTTTGGAACGGGAATCTGGTATTTGGTTGCGACGACGTTTCGATGTTCGACAATAAGTTCGTGGGCAGGCCCCAATCGAACCTCTGGTTTGTTGAGCCTGAACGGCTCTATCGGCTCGGTCCGCGCAATGCGTTCGGTTCGGTTTGGGATCGGCAGGATTTGACAGTGGGAGAGGTTTCTGATCCCTTTCTGATGCACGGATTCGACTATAAGTGCATTCACTTGTCGCACAAGAGCGATAAACCGGTTCGTTTTGCGATAGAGATCGATAAAACAGGAACAGGCTCTTGGAGCAGTTATAAAACGGTTACCATCGAGGCGAACGGGTATGGTTATCTGCTTCTTTCGCCCAGAGAGCGGGGCGAGTGGATCAGGATTGTTGCCCGCGACGGGGCTTCTAAGGCTTCGGCCCGCTTTGTGTATACCGATGATTCGCAAAGGGATGCGCTGCTGCAGTCGCCTCTTTTTGCTTCGCTGCCTCCGGTCAACTTTCCGGGTGCCCGACAGGGGGCTCTTCTGCGGCCGGGTGCCTCCGATAGTGTAACGCTGGAGTGTGCTTTTCCGGCGCATCGCGGCCAATCGCCGGGTTTGGTGGGCAAGTCGTTCGAGGTTTCGGGTTCGATGCAGTTCTATCGCTCTCTCTCCGACTCTCTGTTCAGGCGGTTGAGCGGTGAGATAGCGGTTCGTGCGGAATATTCGTTCGACGAAGCTTCTGTGATTATGACCGACGCTAAGGGGGTTCGACGTCGCCTTCCTAAGGGGAGTGAGGCATTCGATGCCATTCCTCTGAATACGATGCGGGCAATTCGCGAAGTAGCCACCGAAAGGAGCCTTCTGAACTGCCATGGCATTTTCTATGAGCTGCCTCGCGATATTTCGGGTGGATTGGCTTGTGTGAGGCCGATTGCTACTCACAACCGGCTGATTTACGATTTTTGCGGTTGGCGCGGAATGATGGTGATGTCGGGGGCTATTGCCGGGTCAAAACCCGATGGCCACTACTTTGCCTCCTCTTTGGGCGATGCCGGTCTTTGGTTCGGGGTGATTGATGATCTCTGGGAGTTTGGGAAACCTGTGGGACGCGGGGGGCCTTGGAAAAATAGCCGGGTAACCCCGGGCAGTTATTCGGATCCCTATTTAATGACCGGGTTCCACAAAAAGAGCCTTTTGCTTGAACATAACAGCCCAAACACGGTTCTCTTTACGGTTGAAGTTGATTTGACCGCAACTGGCGACTGGGTCGCTTTCGAAACCTTTTCGGTAAAGTCGGGAAGCCCCCTTGTTTATCGCTTTCCCGAGGGCTACTCAGCTCACTGGGTCCGACTGAAAAGTGATACCGCATGCCAGGCCACTGCGCTCTTTACCTACCAGTAACGATTACCTGTCAGTACCTATTGCCTGTAAGCAACGATTACCTTTCAGTAATTCTCTTCTATTATGGAACTTACGCTAACCACCCCTTCGCTCCTTTTTTCGGCGGTTTCGCTTATTCTGCTGGCCTACACCAACCGTTTTCTGGCCTATGCACAGGTTGTGCGCAATTTGCGGGCTTCTGACTCAAAGTTGGCCAACATCATGACCGTTAAGCAAATACATAACCTGAAGAAACGGCTCTACCTCACCCGCTCTATGCAGATTCTGGGCATTTCGAGCCTGTTGTTGAGTGTAATCTCCATGTTTTTTATCTACATCGGCTGGCAGTTGACAGCGGTTTACATCTTTGCGGCCGCGATTTTACTACTGATTGCTTCGCTGATTGTATCTATCAAAGAGATTTTGATTTCGGTAAAAGCATTGGAGTTTTTTTTGCAGGACAACACCGATAAATAAGGCTCTGGTGCTCTAGTGCTCTGGTGCTCTGGTGCTCTGGTGCTCTAATGCTCTGGTGCTCTAATGCTCTGGTGCTCTAATGCTCTAATGCTCTAATGCTGCGCTGCGCGCGCTAATCGTCACATCTCCAAATCTCCAATAGGAGTGTAGCAGTGTAGAAAAGTCCTAATGCTCTAATGATGGGTGTGGTACGTAGGCTTCTGGCGATTTGTATGTAACTGAATCTGAGGCATGGAGTAGTTTGGCGGGGCCCCATCGCTCTCAATGAACGCTAAAAAGAGGAGCT
>CAYGID010000044.1:0-18195 GCA_964349835.1 uncultured Bacteroidales bacterium
CATGTTGATTATGTTCATGCAAGTTTGCGTTTCGAGAAGAACATGCTCGGTTCATGCTTAGATCATTTGTATTTTGAGGCAGTAAAGATATCCATACTGCGAGAAACAACAGTCGTTTATTAGCGTATTACAAAGCAACCTCTTTCTTTGGTCCGAAACGGCTATACCATCGAACAGCGGTCGAGCGGAAAGGCCCTCATGGCAGCAAGCAGAGTCTCGTTTTCGGCCGAAGACCCCACCGTAATGCGAAGGCAACCGGCGCAAAGTGCCACCGAATGGCGATTTCGCACAACGATGCCGTTCTGCATGAGATACCGGTATACCGACAGAGGATCGTCAACGCGAACCAACACAAAATTGGCGTCCGACCGAAATACCTTCCGTACGTAGGGCAGCGAAACCAGCTCCTTTTGGAGCAAAGCGCGTCCGGCAAAGAGCTCCTCAACCCAAAGATTATGCTGATTGGCCGATTCGAGCATCTCAAGCCCCACCTTTTGGGTGAGTACATTCACATTATAGGGATACTTAATTTTGTTGAGCACCCCTATCAGAGGGGCCGAAGCAAAGGCCATACCCAGCCGGATACCCGCCAAACCCCAGGCTTTTGAGAAGGTCTGCAAAATCACCAGATTATCGTGGGCAGAGAGCTCGTTGAGAAGGCTCTGCCCGGGGGCAAAATCGATATAGGCCTCATCGACCACCACAATCCCCTCGAACCACTCCACAAGCGAAAGCATCTGCTCCCGGTTGAGCAGGTTTCCGGTGGGATTGTTAGGCGAACAGAGAAAAATGAGTTTCGCGTTGCTGCCTGCCGCCTCTTTGATTGCGGGGAGATCCATCTGAAAATCGGCATCAAGCAGCACCTTCCTGCACTCCACATCGTTGGTGTTGGCTGCCACTTCGTACATGCCGTAAGTGGGGTCGAGCGTTACCATGGCATCGCGACCCGGTTCGCAAAAGGCGCGAATCAGCAGGTCAATGGGCTCGTCGCTCCCGTTCCCCAGAAATATCGATTCGGGCGGAACACCCTTTAGCTGCGAAATTTTCTGCTTTAGGGCACGCTGCAAAGGATCGGGGTAGCGATTATAAGGGTTATTAAAAGGATTCTCGTTGGCATCGAGAAATACCGATGCTTCGCCCTGAAACTCGCCGCGGGCCGACGAATAGGGCTTCATCCTTTTGATGTTGTCGCGTATTAAGGTGTCGAGATTGAACATACGAAGCTATTTTGTTTGAAGTCGCACGGTGGCGGCCCTCCTGTGCGCCTCCAGCGACTCAGCGGCCGCCATGGTTTCGACAGTAGGCCCGAGCAGAGCAAATCCTTCGGGAGTTATGCTTTGAAAGGTAATCTTTTTGATAAAACTATCGGTACTCACCCCACTGTAGGCCTTGGCGTAGCCAGAGGTGGGCAGGGCATGGTTGGTACCGCTGGCGTAGTCGCCCGCGCTTTCGGGAGCATAGTGCCCCAAAAAGACCGATCCGGCATTCTGAATGCGAGGCACCCAACGTTCGGGGCAATCCATGGCCATAATAAGGTGTTCGGGCGCGTACAAATTGCTCATCTCCAGCATCTCATCCATCGTATTGAGCACAATGATTTTGCTGTGCGAAAGCGACTGAAGCGCCAAATCCTTTCTGGGAAGAAGGTCGAGTTGCCTCTGCAGTTCGGCCTCGATAGGTTTTACCACCTCCGGATCGCAAGTGAGCAAAAGTACCTGACTGTCGGGGCCATGTTCGGCCTGCGACAAGAGGTCGGCAGCCACAAAAGCGGGATTACAGCTCGAATCGGCCATCACCAACACCTCCGAAGGACCTGCCGGCATGTCGATAGCCACGCCATGCAGAGAGGCTCTCTGCTTTGCCGCTGTAACATATTGGTTGCCGGGCCCGAAGATCTTAGCGACTGCGGGAATGGTTTCGGTACCGTAGGTAAGGGCGGCAATAGCCTGAATTCCACCCACCTTATACACCTCCGAAATACCCACCAGTTGTGCTGCTGCCAGGATGGCCGGGTGAACCTTACCTTGCGCATCCGGGGGCGTGCAGAGCACAATCCGGCTGCACCCTGCAATCACAGCGGGGATTCCCAGCATCAAAACGGTCGAAAAGAGCGGAGCCGACCCTCCCGGAACATAGAGGCCCACCTTTTCGATGGCTCTGATTTCGCGCCAGCAAAGCACGCCGGGCATAGTCTCAACGGGCTCCTCCCTGCAAAGCTGGCCCGCATGGAAAGCCCGAATATTGGCAGCAGCTGTCTCAATAGCTGTGATGAGCGAAGCATCGCAAAGCGCTTGCGCCTCCTCGAACTCTTGCGGAGCCACCCTGAACGCACTCAACTCCGCTTTGTCGAACTTACGGGTATAATCGCGCACCGCCGCATCGCCGCGTGCCTGCACCTCGCTCATCACCTGCTCCACGATTTCGGAGAGCGAGTGATACGAAATTGCGGGTCGCGACAAAAGGAGAGACCACTCTTCCCGCTTAGGATGTTGGAGAACTTGCAGCAACATAATCTAGAGTATCATTTTTTCGATAGGGATCACCAAAATTCCCTCTGCACCAAACGACTTCAGCTGGCCGATCACCTCCCAAAACTGGCGTTCCTCAATCACCGAATGCATAGAACTCCACCCCTCTTTAGCCAGAGGCATAATGGTAGGGCTCTTCATGCCGGGAATCACCGCAATAATGCGGTCGAGGTTCTCGTTGGGAGCGTTCAGCAAAATATATTTCTTGCCACAGGCAGTTTGCACGGCATTAATTCTGAAAAGCAGCTCATCGAGAATGGCCCTCTTCTCGCTGGCCATACCGGGATGACCAATCAACAACGCCTCCGATTGAGTAACTACCTCAACCTCTTTCAGTCTATTGTATACCAAGGTACTACCCGAGCTTACAATATCGAAAATGGCATCCGACAACCCAATCCCCGGAGCGATCTCAACCGAACCGGTAATCACATGAATATCGGCCTCAATCTGACGCGACTGCAAAAAGCGCGACAAAATGCCCGGATAAGAGGTGGCAATCTTTTTGCCGCTGAACCACGACAACCCGGAATAGGTCTCATCCTTGGGAATCGCAAGCGACAAGCGGCATTTGCTGAATCCAAGGCGTTTTACAATCTCAACCGGATAATTCTTTTCCATGTACTCATTCTCGCCCACGATGCCCACATCGGCAACCCCATCGTGAACCGACTGAGGAATATCATCGTCGCGCAAAAAGAGGGCCTCCACAGGCATTCCTTTGGCCGGCACCAGAAGCGTGCGCTTCTCAGAAGCAAATTTTACTCCTGCCTCCGATAACAGAGCTACGGTGTCTTCATACAAACGGCCCTTGGCCTGAATAGCAATTCTAAGAGTCATAAGCTTTATCTTGTTAATTTGCGGGAAAGTTCTAAAATGAGAAAAGGTTTGCAAACTGCAAACCTTTCCCGTATATATTTACGCGTTTGCACAGTTCAGCCCATCATGGAATGATGATGCGACAGCCCAACGAGCGAAGAGGTATAGCTAACCCAGCGATTCATACACAAATTTTCGATGCGCAATGTTACAATTATTTCTTCGAAACACAAATCCATAGGGCAAAAATCTCCCATCTCCGGCAATAATAGGGTAAGAGCAAATGCAAAAAAGCAACAATGCAACAATGCAACAATGCAACAATGCAACAAAGTAACAAAGTAACAAAGCAACAATGCAACAATGCGGTTTCGGAAGGCCATTGTATGTAAGTAAATCTTTAAGGAGGTTTAAATAAGACGATTCGGACGCTTTTTGCAGAACCGATTGAGCTCTCGGCCGGGCTAATCCCGGTACCTTTGCTGGCACCCTACTATTGAGAGCTCCCCGTATGAACCAATCTTATAGCCTTTTAACCACTCATGGGATGAAACAATTTCATCGACTGGCAACCAGTCAAAGCATGAACCACTCCTATAGCCTTTTAACCGCTCATGATATGAGCCGAGCTGCCGGAAACCAATCCTCCCGCAGAGGCGCTATCCGCTTGTTGGTCTGCCTTGTATTTATTGCCTTTGCTGCACCCTCATTTGCAAGCCCTATCGTTGTAAGCCCAATCGTTGCAAGCCCTATCGTTGTAAGCCCAATCGTTGCAAGCCCATTCATATTGGCCTCGAGGCCACAGCACGACACGCTGAATATTCTGTTTTATAATGTTGAAAATCTGTTCGATACCGAGGACGATCCCGCCACCAACGATGACGAATTTACCCCCGCCTCCGAAAAGCGCTGGTCGAACGCACGCTTCAAGGAGAAAAGGAATATGCTCTACAGAGCCATTGCCATGGAAGAGAACCGAATATCGCTCCCCGATATCATCGGACTGGCCGAGGTAGAAAACCGGTTTGTGGTGGAGGCGCTGTTTCGGCAAACCCCTTTACAAGCAACGCCTTACGAGTTGGTTCACCGCGATTCGAACGATCCGCGCGGCATCGATGTAGCCCTCCTCTTCCGGGCCGATCGCATGACGCTGCTCCACGAGGAGTATTTGCCACTCACCAACCGCCGAGGCCAGATTGAGAAAGGGCGTGAAACCCTCTATGCCAAGGGGCTGGTCGACAACCTCGACACCCTACACCTTTTTGTATGCCACTGGCCATCGCGCCTGGGAGGCGCCAAAGCCTCGGAGCTTCGCGTCTGCTCAGCACAGCGACTACGACAAAAAGTCGATTCCATAGCTCTTGCAAGCCCGCTGCCCAAAATCATTATCATGGGCGACTTCAACGATACTCCCGTCAATACCAGCCTCACAAAGGATCTCGGAGCCCTGCCCGCCGGATTCAGGCGGCAGAACCGAAGAACAAAACAGTCGAAAACAGAACAACCCATCACGGAGCTGTATAATCTGTCGTCGCGCCGCAAAAGCGATGTGCCAGGTTCCTACAAATACAAAGAAAACTGGGAGTTGATAGACCAGATGATTGTGTCGGAGCCCTTGCTGAAAAGCAAAAGCGGCTTTACTACCACCAAAGAGAGCTTCCTCATTCGTTCGGAGAGTTTCCTGCTGATTCCCGATAAAACCCACGGAGGCGTGAAACCCGACCGAACGTACCAAGGACCCATCTGGAAGGGAGGATGCAGCGACCACCTGCCTGTCAGACTTCTCCTGCTAAAACGAGGGCGCTAAAGAGCGAACCGCCCAAAGCCGACGGATCGACCCTCATATTCTGGTGGCAGCTTGTCAAGGGGTCTCTTCGCTGGTCGGTTTCTCTTTTGGGATTTTGTACCTGCCGTTCTTTTTAAGGGCCTGCTCAATAATCCACAACAATTGTCCGTTGGTGCTGCGAAACTCATCGGCAGCCCACTTCTCAACAGCAGCCATCTGCTCCTGGCTGATCCGCAGGACAAATGTTTTGGTGTTACTCATATCTTAGAGATCAATGATTTAGCGTACCTGTATTGATTACAGGCTGCGCCGATTCATCGGCACACAAAACTACCAACAAATTTCCTACCATTGCAGCCTTCTTCTCCTCGTCGAGGTGAACAATCTGCCGTTCTTCGAGCCGGGTCAAAGCCAGTTCAACCATGGTAACAGCCCCTTCGACTATCTTTTCGCGTGCTGCAATAATGGCCTCAGCCTGCTGGCGACGCAACATGGCTCCTGCAATCTCCTGCGCATAAGCCAGATAGTTAATGCGCGCCTCAATGATCTCAATCCCGGCCATCGAAAGCCTTTCGCTCAATTCTGCCTCCAGAATTTTTATGATATCATCGCCGCCCGAACGCAACGTAATCTCTTCCGAATGGGAGTCGAGCGTGTCATAAGCAAACAGACCGGCAATCCGCCTGAGGGCGGCATCAGCCTGAATAGCCACAAACGAAGGGAGCTGCATCTGATTGCCCTGAATTTCGAAAACCGCCCTATAGGTATCGGCAATTTTCCACACCAGCACCAACCCGATCATCACCGGATTGCCCTGCTTGTCGTTGACTTTAATGGGCTCTGCATTTAGATTGATAGCCCGCAACGACACCTTCCTTTTGGTTAAAAATGGGTTCACCCAGAAAAAACCATTCTCCTTGAGAGTGCCCACATACTTGCCAAAAAAGAGCAGCACAAATGCCTCATTGGGTTCCACAATCGTGAGATTATGGCAACTAATGGCATAAAGCGTTGTCACAATCGACAAGGCCACACAAGCCAACACATTATGAAACCCGGCGGCAATAGAGACCCCTATCAAAAGGATCAACAGAACAATCGCACCAACACCCGAGAAAACCCGGCCCTGATAATCAAACTCTTTTTTCATCATCTTAGCATTTTGATATTATTATGATATCACAAATATATCACTAAAAACAATAAAGTGTTCCCTTTCCGAGATTTTTTTCAAAACAAAACAGGCAGCGCCTCCATCCACGAAGCACCGCCTGCACATTGCATTAACCAGTAGAGATAATTAGAAAATGAGACGACTCAAGTTTCACAACGTATTTGTATGCAACTATATCTTCGACGGTCGATGTTTGTCGACCCATTAACGCTCTCATTCACTAAAAGAGGAGAACTCGCTTCGCTCAAACAGCTCCTCTTTTTAGCGTTCATTGAGAGCGATGGGGCCCCGCCCAACTACTCCATGTCTCAGATTCAGTTACATACAAATCGCCAGATACTACCAACCCGCCCATCATTAGATCATTGTTTCACTCGCGCGCAAGCGCATTAACCCTTACCGCTCACCATTATCCCTTCATTAGAGCATTGCTGCATTAGAGCATTTGCGCGCAGCGCATCAGAGCATTATTCATTTCTCAACGCCGCCGCCGGATTAATACCCGCCACCCTGTAGCATTGCCACGATACTACGGCAGCCGCTACCGCCAGCAACAGAAAAGCGGCGAGGAGGAAAATGGCGATGCCGGGCGAGGCTTGGTAGGCAAAAGAGGCAATCCATTTTTGCATAACTATCCACACCACCGGAATCGCAACACAGATACCGGCAAAGACCCAACGCAAAAAATCGAGGTTGATCATCTTCAGAATGGTATTCTGCGAGGCACCATACACCTTGCGCAAGCCGATTTCGCGGGTACGAAGGCCTGCCGAGAAGGCCGCCAACCCAATAATCCCTAACAAGGCTATGGAGAGCGCCAGCATCGAAAAGAGGAGGAACACCTTGGCCTGCCGCCGCTCGGGAGCATACATGGCCTTTAGGTCGTCTTCGAGAAATGTGTAGGAGAAGGCCCTTTCGGGACGGAATTTTTCGTACTGCTCTTTGATAAACTGAAGAGCCTGCTCACGGTTCTCTCCCCGGATGCGAATTCCCAGTGTGGAAATGGCTTCAGGATTGCAGCTAAATACCGTGGGCTGAATGGTTTGATGGAGTGTGGCCAGATGGAAATCTTTTACCACCCCAATAATCACATCGTTCTGGTTTACCCGCATCCCCACCGGATCGTCTACACCCATGGCCTTCCAGGCGGTTTCGTTAATCACAATCGGAATCGAAACCTGTGGAGCTTCTTCGCCCTCCACGGGCTTCGACCGTCCGCGGTTCCAATACTCATCGTAGGTAGTTTTCAGATAGTCGCCCTTCAGCAGTTCTAATTTAAAATGGTCGGCAAACGCGGCGTCGGTGGCAAAGTACACCGCATTCAGGGTATCTGTCGACGCCTGCCCGGCCCAACGCATTCGGTAGCCCGTTTGATACACCTTTCGGGTTGGCGGTATGCTGAAGGCCGAAACACTCTCGATTGAGGGGTTTGCGGTAAGGGCGCGAACCAGCTCGCCGTTGCCGTAAAAGAGCCCCGTGGGAACCACCACCAGATTGCGGCAATCGTAACCCAAATCTTTTGTATAGATGAAATTCATCTGCCTTTGAATCCAAAAGGTACTGATCAGCAAAAAGGCCGCAGCTGCAAACTGCACCAACGAAAGAATCCGGATAAAGGGGAGTTTGCTGCCAGTAAGCCCACCCCCTTTCAAACAACGAACCGGGTCGAGCCGATTCAGATAGAAAGCCGGGTAGAGGCCCGAAACCATCCCCACTCCCATAGCCAGCAGAAAGATTTCGGGAAGCATACGCCATGAGAGAACGACCGAAAACTCTTTGTCGGTAAAGGCCGAAAACCAGGGAAGGAGCGCAAAAACCAGGCAGAGGGCCAGCACAACGGCCACGAGAGTCTGGACGAGCGACTCCATCATGAATTGCCCTGCAATCTCAGGAAAGCGGGCACCCGCCACCTTCCGCACGCCAATCTCCTTTGCCCGGGTCGAGGCCTTTGCAGTGGCCAGGAGCGAAAAATTGAACATCGACATCCCCAGCACCAGAACGCCCAAGGCAATAAAGATCCAAACATATTGAATCGATCCCGACGGCTGATCCCAGAAGTAGAGGTAATCCGAAAAGAGATGGATGTCGCGTAGCGGCTGAAAAAGCACCTTCACGGGCTTGCCCGTGTTTTTCTTCATAATATCGGCCATCGCCTCCTTGTCGGCAGGGGTGATCAGTGCATTGGAATGCAGTTTTACATACACATTCTTTCGGGAGCCGTCTACATCGCGCGCCCAACTGGTAAGCATCTCCTGCGAATAGAGGGTAAAGGTGGCCATGTCGAACCGAAAATGGGTCGTTTGCGGAATGCGCACAACCCCCACAATCACGCGCTCTTTGCGCTGCCCATACTTATTACTGGCAACCATCTTGCCCAAAGCGGGCGCGTCACCAAAGAGAGCCTGTTTCACCTTCTCGGTAATGACCACCCCATTTTGGCCCTCCTTCAGCACATCGCGGGGATCGCCCTCAAGAAAGTGGAAACCTGAAAAGAAAGAGAAGAAATTGTCGCTCACATTCACAAGATGACCCTCCGTTTTGGCCAATTGACCAAACTCCAGGGGCTCCTCATCGAGATGGTAAATCCAGGCCATATCCTCCACCTGGGGAAAATCGGCCTTTAAGGCAACCCCCACCATCAGGGGAAGCGCCGGCGTCTTCTCGACTCCCTCGCCGGGGGTACTTTTCAGCAGCAGGGTTCTGTATATTCTATCGGAATCGCGATGCACCTGCTCGAACGAAATTTCGTGACTCACCCATAGCGCAATCAGCATAAAACCGGTGAGCCCGATGGCAAAGCCCGATGTATTAAGGAGAGCCGACTGCTTCTTTTTGAGAAAGAGAGTTCTGAGAAAAGAGATGTAGTGTGTAAACATAACCTCGGTATTATTTAAAACGCACAACCCGTACTATAATATCCTCATCGCGTAGAGAGGCAACAAACTGCGTAAACGCCTCTTTGCGCGCCGCGGGAGCCGACGAAACCTGGAAAGCCCGCGAAGCGAGGTGCTGTTTCAATTCAGAGAGAGAGACCGGCGTAACCAAATTCCGACCACTCATAAAGTTCGACATCGGCCATACAGGAAGGCCTCCGTTCAGATCGTCGGGAAGGCCGAACCCATAATCGCTGCGCGACGCAGGGAGCCGAAGCGCTTTACGGGTCTGTTTGTTATACACCACCCGAAACATCGACAACGTTTTGGCGTTACGGGTATTGGGGCAGTCGTAGTTTTGGGTATACTTAATAAAGAGAAAACCGCCCGCATCGCACAAATCGCCATGCAACAAACGATCTTTCAGGTCGAAACCCGGCGACATCCCCTCATTTCTCGAAACGCCCCGGCCCGAAAGAGTCAAAATATAGCGGGGAACCATTTTGGCCGGAGGATGCACCTCAAAGACGGTGTCGCTGTAAGGAGGCCGGTGTAAAACGAGCCCTTCGGGCGTGCGTACCGAAGCCCCCGACTCCCCTCCCCTGATGACGCTGTGCGTCCAGTTTCCAATCTTTTCGGAATAGTTGGCATACCCTATGGTATCGCCATCGATCGAAACAACCGAAGCCATCTCATCGTCAAGACTGCCTCCTCTGCGAGTGGCAAGGAGATGTTTGGAATCGAGCATATAGAGACGACCACGTGGGAAAACAGTGCCTGCCCGACGCATATTTTCTACCGGAAGCGCTGCCGATTCCTGCGTGCGAATCTGTTGGATGGCAGGCTCTCCCTGCAAAGGGGGAATCTCGTAAAGACGCATCCTGTTGGTGGGTCCGTCGTACACATGGGCATAGAGCCCAGAGCCCGTCACCTCAAGCTGATTAATAAAACGGGCATTTCTCACATCCTTTGCCATAGAGCCAAACATCTCGGCAGGAACCGGCGGAACCGCTTCGGAGCCCAAAGAGGCCAACCGCTCAATGAACCTCCCCTCCATACTGAACGAAGCCACCTCTACCCCATTCGAGCAGATCAGCGACGATCCCGACATCGTAAACGAGAGGGTTGCCATACTGTCGGTCAGGAGCATGGCTCCGGACTGAAGCTTAATGTATACCACCTCATGCGCCACATCGGAGAGGCCCGGCATTTCGGAGGCCTCCTCAACCGAAGGGAGGTCTATCAGCACCGGGGGGGCCGAGGCATCGACCGAGCGATCGATGGGCTGCCTGGGCACCTTGGGCCGCGACGTATCCACAGTTCCCTCGGCCGATGACGCCACCGGAATCGCGGCAAGCTCCTCACGCAACGCCTCCTCATCGAGGTGCAACCGGTTTCTTCCCTGGCAAAACGAGCAGAAGAAAGCCAGAGCCATCAACAGCAGAATGCCACCTCCCGAAGGCTTGACCCTCAAACCGCTACAGCGAAACCTCAGCCAACGGATGCGGGAAACGATATGCGGAAAAATCATCATGGAACAAAGGCCATATTCTGGGTCTGCGAAAGAATCTGTCCGTCGAACAATTGCACCACTCTGTGGGCAAATGAGGCATCATGTTGCGAGTGTGTTACCATCACAATGGTAGTTCCTTCGCGGTTCAACTCCGTAAGCAGGTTCATCACCTCCTTTCCATTCGCCGAATCGAGATTTCCTGTAGGCTCATCGGCAAGAATCAACCCCGGTTCGGCCACCACCGCCCTGGCAATGGCAACCCTCTGTTGCTGGCCACCCGAGAGCTGCTGAGGAAAATGATGGATCCGGTGCTTAATTTGCATTCGCTCAAGGATCGACTCCACCTTTGCCTTCCGCTCGGCACGATTCATCCGGAGATAAATGAGAGGTAACTCCACATTTTCGTAAACATTGAGTTCGTCGATCAGATTAAAACTCTGAAAAACGAAACCAATCTTCCCTTTACGCACGCGGGTTCGCTCCTTCTCTTTGAGCTTACCCACCTCCTCCCCCTGCAACATATAGATGCCCGAGGAGGGGTTGTCGAGCAGCCCGATAATGTTTAACAACGTAGATTTGCCACAGCCCGAAGGCCCCATAATGGCCACAAACTCCTTTTCGCGGATGTGCAGGTTCACCGCGTTCAAAGCGGTGGTCTCAATCTCCTCGGTGCGGAAAACTTTGGTTAATCCTTCAATTCTAATCATATAGGTTTGTTTTTACGAAATTTTGTTCACTATCCACGAACCATGAGATATTGATATGCCTGAATCTAATTGCGTTACACTCTTAAATACTATCCCGATATCTATCTAAGCTCCAGTCGGGTGTTGTCGCCAAACATCTCGTAACCCGACACAATCACCTTTTCGCCCGGAGTCAACCCCTCCAGCACCTCGTAGTACTGCGGGTTTTGCCGCCCAATCCGAATGTTGCGTCTAACTGCCTCGCTGCCGTCGGCCGAAAGCACAAAAACCCACTGCCCGCCGGTGGCCTGGAAGAAGGGGCCTTTGGCAATGATTACCGCCTCGGAGGGCAGACCCAACTCCAGCATCAGAGAGTGGCTCTGTCCATTTCGCAGATTATCGGGCAGCTCGCCGGTAAAGACCAGATCGGCCTTAAAAACACCCTGGCGAACCTCGGGATAGATTTTCCGGATACGCATCTCATACTGTCGCGACTGCCGTTCCAGTTTTACAGGCAATCCGGAGTGCACCCTGTCGACATAACTCTCATCAATGCCCACTTCGAGTTTAAAGCCGGCACTGCCTGTCATCTGGCCAATCTTCTGACCTGCGCCCAGATTCTGCCCAATCTCGGCCTCAAGCATCCCCAATTGACCGTCGATGGGGGCCTTGACCTGCAACTCCTCAAGCCGCAAACGAACCATTTCCAGATTCCGTTTCATATTGGCCAGCCCCTCCTCCAACTGCTTCACCTGCACTTCCGCAAAAATTGAGTCCTGCTCGTGGCGGGCCAGCATAAGGTTATAGCTCTGCTGCGCATACTCATAATCCTCCTTCGACAGTAGATACTCCTCTTGCGAAAGCGACGACCTGAGCGCGGTATTGTTATCGTAACGCCGCTTTTTGCGCGACACATCGAAATTCTGCTGCAACAGCTCCTGCTGCAAACGAATGCGATTCTGCTGCATCTGAATCAGCGTATTGCGCAAAAAATTCTCCTTCTCCGAAAGCTGTGCCTCGCTGTTAATCACCGTCATCTCGAGGTTTGGATTGCTCAGCTGCAAAATCACATCGCCCGCCTTCAGTATACTCCCCTCCTCGGCCAAAATCTCCTCGACCCTGCCTGCCTCCGAAGGGCTCAACATAATCACGCTATTGGGCTGAACCAGCCCGTTCAGACGGATATACTCTTTAAATTCGCCCGATTCGACCGGCGAAATCAGAAGCTTCTCGCGCTCAACCCTCACAGTTTGCCCGTGTGTGCCAAAAATCATCCACAGAAGCAGAGCGACGAACAACGCCCCTCCCCCCATGGGAAGGAGATGTTTGCGCTGCAATCCCTTTTTCTGTACGAGTACTCTATCCATAATTCCCGTTTATGCATATAGCGGCGATAACCTTGCCAAACCACTCATCTACTTACATATCAAATATATACACATTCTCTTTCTCAAATTAACGTCACAAATATTGACATGAGTGTTGCAAATGTTGACAATGGGAAGAAAAACTAAATTAATCGAAAAAACATGTCTAAAAGTTAGACAATCTACATCGTTACATCCCTTTTGCCAGTTACATTTGTCAAAAAACAGCCTATACATGGCAAAGAAAACAGGTACCATTCTGGTTGTCGACGACAACAAACCCGTCTTGGGTGCACTGCAGATGCTATTGGGACTGCACTTTCAACAGGTGCTTACCCTTCCGGGTCCGGTACGTCTGATGTCGGTTCTCGAATCGGATTCTATCGATGTCGTGCTACTCGACATGAACTTCGAAGCCGGGGTAAATACCGGGAATGAGGGGCTTTTCTGGCTCCGGAAAATCCATGAGAAGTATCCCGACCTACCTGTGGTACTATTTACGGCCTATGCCGACATCGAACTGGCAGTGAAAGCGGTAAAGGAGGGAGCCGTCGATTTTGTGGTCAAACCGTGGGAAAATGGCAAATTGGTATCGACCCTTTTGGCGGCATACCGTTTGGGTGCGTCGAGGAGCGAAGTTCGTTCGTTGAAAAAAGAGTCGGCCGCCCTAAAACAACAGATGAACCAGAGCCCCGTGATGTTTCTCGGCACTTCGCCGGCCATGACAAAGGTGATGAACACCATCAGGAAGGTGGCCAAAACCGATGCCAACGTATTGATCACAGGCGAAAACGGCACCGGCAAGGAGCTGTTAGCCAGAGAACTGCACCGGCTCTCAAAACGGTCGGAGCAGATTCTCCTTTCGGTCGACATGGGGGCTGTTACCGAAACTCTGTTCGAAAGCGAACTCTTTGGCCATGTCAAGGGAGCCTTTACCGATGCCCGCGAAGAGCGGATCGGCAAATTCGAAGCGGCCCACCGGGGCACCCTGTTTCTTGACGAGATAGGCAATCTCTCGTTTACAAACCAGGCCAAACTGCTGGCTGCCATCCAAAACCGCAGCATTACCCGGGTGGGCTCTAACCGACCCGTACCTATAGACATCCGATTGATTTGCGCAACCAACCGCAACCTCGAAGAGAGTGTGGCTGCAGGCACCTTTCGCGAAGACCTCCTCTACCGCATTAATACCATCCATATAGAGGTTCCACCCCTTCGCGAACGGGGCGAGGAGCTGATTCAACTGGCAGAGCTATTTGCACGCCGCTACGCCCAAAAATACAACAAAGCCCCCATGGCCCTTACCCCCGAAATCAGGCAACTCCTCAAACAGTACCATTGGCCGGGCAATGTGAGAGAATTAGAACACACCATCGAAAAAGCCGTTATATTGTGCGACGGTTCGGGATTCCGTTCGGAAGACTTCCTCTTTAGAGCGGTTCCCTCGCCCACCCGCTTTAGCTTCAATACCCTCGACGAAATGGAAGCCCAACTGATATGCCACACCTTAGAAAGGTACAACGGAAACCTTTCGGCCGTAGCCAACCATTTAGGAATCAGCCGACAAACCCTCTACAACAAGATCAAAAAATACAAAATCTAATATCTTCTCCTCCATGCGATTAAGCACCAGAACCCGCATAGTGCTTGCCCTTTCGGCTCTCGTGGCCGCATCGGCAGGTGCCGGGTATGTGCTACCCGCCCACCCCGTTATTGCAGGTCTGCTTCTACTCTTTAGCGGTTGGCAGGGCTATCGTGTGGTTCACCTTACCGGCCGCATGAACCGGAAAATTGCCTACCTGTTTGAGTCGATCCGCAACAACGACTTCTCGTTTGGAGGATCCTCCGGCCCTCAAGACCGTTCGGAGCGATTCCTGCACGAAACCATGGCACAGGTGTGCGAACTGATGTCGAAAATCAGGCACGACGCCAAACTGCAGGATCAATACTATCAAATCATGTTGCAGCACATGCAAACCGGCATTGTTGCGGTCGACACAAATGGCTTTGTTTTTCAAAGCAACCAGGCTGCCCTGACCATGCTGGGCCTTGAATTGCTGACCCATCTCAATCAGTTGCAACAAACCGGACCCGACCTTTACCACGCATTTACTAACATCCGTGCCGGCGAGAACCGCCAAACCGCCTATGTAACCGAACGGGGCATTGTGCGCCTCTCGCTGCATGCCTCGCCCGTGTTTCTCTACAACCGACACCTCCGGCTTATCACCCTTCACGACATTGAAAATGAGATGGACGAGAAGGAGATTGAATCGTGGATCCGGCTTATCAGGGTACTTACCCACGAAATCATGAATTCGGTGGCGCCCATCACCTCGCTGAGCGACACACTGTTGGCCATGCACTGCGAACATGAGGCTGCAAAAAGCCACGGGCAACCTGCCCCGCACCACAGAGCCAACGAAGAGGAGAAACAGAGCACGGCCGAGATTTCGCGAAACACCATTCAGGGGCTCGAGTTGATACGCGATACCAGCCAGCGACTACGCGAATTTGTGGAGAGCTACCGAAAACTGACCCGGATTCCGAAACCGGAGCCCACCCGCTTCGGCGCCCTCCCCTTCTTCAAACAGAGCGCAGCCCTCTGTCAGGATGCCCCTAACTACGCAAGGGTTTCGCTCACTCTCCATGCAACCCCCGATACCCTCGAAATCACTGCCGACAAGCGACTCCTGAGCCAGGTGATGGTAAACCTGCTGCGCAACGCCTACCAGGCCCTCGAAAGCCGCGAATCGGGCGAAATTTCCGTTTCGGCACATCTCGAAACCGATGGCGCCGTCAGAATCACCGTAGCCGACAACGGACCGGGCATCGACAATACCCTGCTAAACGACATCTTTGTACCCTTCTTCACCACCCGCCCCGACGGATCGGGGATTGGCCTGAGCCTCTCGCGCCAGATCATCCGCATGCATGGCGGCACCCTCAAAGTGCACTCTCTTCCCGAAAAAGAGACTCGCTTTTTCGTTCTCCTGCCTACGAGCACAACAAAATAGTATTACTTTTAATCTTCTGTAAAACCCTATTGTATGAAACGACTTCTCATCTCTTTGGTATGGCTCACTGCCTCGCTCACTCTGGCAGCCCAAACCGGCAAAGTGTTCGACAACCTCTCCTTTGCCAGCAACATCCTCAAAAGCGAACGAAAATTCGCCATCTACCTTCCTCCTGACTACGAAACTTCTCAACGTTCCTATCCGGTACTCTATCTGTTGCACGGATCGGGCGACAACCAAACCGGATGGATCCAGTTTGGCGAAGTACTACGCATTGCCGACCAAGCCATTCTCGAGGGAAAAGCCACAGCCATGATCATTGTAATGCCCGACGCCGACACCCAGGTGCGGGGCTATTTCAATAACATTCAGGGCACCTGGAAATACGAAGACTTCTTCTTTCAGGAGCTCATCCCCTACATCGAAAAAACCTACCGTGCCCGCTCCGAAAAGCGCTACAGAGCTATTGCCGGCCTCTCGATGGGAGGTGGCGGCACCCTCATGTATGCCCTGCACCATCCGGAGCTGTTCGTGGCAGCCTGCCCGTTAAGCGCATCGGTAGGATCCATCCCGGGAGCCCCCAACAACCGTCGGCCCCAGACCGGCACGACCCAGATAGACGAAGCCACCATCGAGGCCTATCAAAAGAACCACAGCGCCATCGAACTGGTCAACAGCCTCCCGGCCGAAAAGATCAGTTCGGTACGGTGGTACATCGACTGCGGCGACGATGACTTTCTATACGAAGGCAACGCCCTCCTGCACATAGCTCTCCGCAAAAAAGAGATCCCGCACCAATACCGCGTTCGCGACGGATCGCACAGTTGGCGCTACTGGCGCGAAGCCCTGCCCGAAGTCTTAGACTTTGTATCACAGAGCTTCCACCAAAACTAACCCCTCAACAAACCTATAGCGCTTTGGCAAAGG
This sequence comes from uncultured Bacteroidales bacterium, assembly GCA_964349835.1. Lineage (GTDB taxonomy): Bacteria > Bacteroidota > Bacteroidia > Bacteroidales > UBA4181 > JAQVSH01. Next base: position 16,691 of record CAYGID010000044.1, read on the forward strand.
CGTCACAACCAGGTTGCCAAAACCGTTTGAAAAGCGACTTCCAACATTTCGCAACTTATTAACAAAAAACCCGGCTGCACTACTGCAGACCGGGTTTTTTATGTGACGCGAATAGGAGTGAAATCCGATTACTTCTTATCGTAAACCGAGGTAAGCTTCATATCGCCATTAGGCGTAGTGAAAGAAGTGGTTACGCTCAAAGCGGCAGGAGCGGTCAACACCCAGGCCTCTTTGGTAGTAAACTCCGTCTTCTGACCCTCCATCTCGAACTCCATTTTAGTAGTGATAGTCATCGTCTTTCCGTCGGCCGAAAAAGCCACCGTCGACTTACTGGTTATCTCACCAAACACAGGATTCACACTCTCCTTCCCGTCGAGCGTAAACTTCTGGGTTGCATCACCCCTTTCGGAAGTTCTCACCACCTGAAGGGTGTTAGCATCCTGAGTAACAACCATCTTTTGCGATATCATGCGAGGGCCATTGCCTTCGGGCATCACGCTCTTGGCTTCGTTAAAAGCCCAAGTACCTGCAAAATTGGCTTTAGTTTGACCCAAAAGGGTCGACGGCATCAAGCAGCAAACTGCGAGAAGCGCAACACTGAAAATTTTAACGACTGATTTCATGGATAGATTTTGGTTAGTAATTAGTGTATAGTAAGGGAAAAACATATGGTTTTCGTGTTACCAGCGCCTAGAATAGGCAATTGGGGGGTTTGATTGTGCTAAAGGCGAAAGGTTTAAGGGGAATGTGAAATCAATGTGATTATTTTTGGATTGGTTGGTTTTTCTGGAGTTTGATATAGCGGAAGTTGCCGCGTAGCCCGGCATTTGCGTCGGAGAGGAGGGTTAAGCGGGTGGCTGTGGCGATATCTTCGAATCGGCGTGTAATATCGGTAAAAAAGAGATTCAGGAAGAGGTTGGCGAAACGGCGCATGGGCGACACGGGCTCCCCTTGGGGCACAAACTTGTCGAAGACCACTACCTCGCCTCCGGGCTTCATCACCCGTTCCACCTCGCGCAGGCAGGCAACCGGATCGGGGAGAACGGAAAGAATCAGATGGAGTATCACTTTGTCGAAGGTGTTGTCGGCAAATTCGAGCGCCTGCCCGTCCATCACCAGTGCTTTCACCGGTAGTTTGAGCCGTTTGGCTCTCCGGACAATCCGAGCTACCATAGCCGGAGTGATGTCGGTGGCCACAATCTCACAGCCAGAGGGGAGAAAATCGAGATCCAATCCGGTTCCTGCCCCTACAATCAACACCTTATGGCCAGCCTTCACTCCCAACAACGCCAAAGAGACCTCCCTTTTGCGCCGGAATAAAATAGCCATCGCATCATAAACAGGCGCATAAAAAGAATACCTGACCCGATTCCACTGGTTTGTATTCATCGTGACAATTTGAAGATGTGACGATTTGGAAATGTGACGATTTGAAGATGAGATAATTTGAAGATGTGATGATTTGAAAATTAAAGCATTAGAGCATTTATGTTTCTCAACGTATT
>CAYGID010000045.1:0-8595 GCA_964349835.1 uncultured Bacteroidales bacterium
GCGTAAAGTGGAGCCGTTAGTCAAGCGTGTTTTTGGATGGGGTCTTCGATTTGCCGGAAGCAAATAAGTAGTTGATGAGATCCAGAGCAGGTGCCGTCATGAAGGTTGTAATCAGAGCCATAAAAACCATAATCGAGAATATCTCTGGCGAGAGAACCCCCAGGTCATAACCAATATTCAGTACTACAAGTTCCATCAAGCCGCGAGTATTCATAAGGGCTCCAATTGTCAGGCTATCTTTCCAGCTCTGCCCCACAAATCTTGCCGCAAGAGCACTGCCAAGAAACTTGCCTGCCACGGCTACCAGGATAATCAGGCCGGTAATCTTCCAAAGTTGAGGATCAGTAAGTAACCCTATCTCGGTTCGAAGTCCTGTGAAGACAAAGAAGAGCGGGAGCAGCAGCACCAAGGCAACATCCTCTACTTTTTCAATAAACAGGGAGCGGAATTTTTCATTTTCGGGCATAATGGCTCCCGCCATAAAGGCTCCGAACAGAGCGTGAATGCCAATCACTTCGGTTGCGTAGGTCGAAAGAATCAGGGTAAGGAAAATGATGCCTACAAGGGGTTTGCTTAGGTTTTGGTTCGAGGTCTGCAGATGGCTAATGCGTTTAAAGAAAGGACGTACCCCCTTAATCATCACAAGTACATACAAAATGGCCAGTGTAACCATTAAAAGGGCACTGACTACGCTTCCGGCATTCACAATGGCTATAACCACTGCCAGTATACACCATGCCGTAATATCATCTGCAGCAGCACAGGTCAACACAATCGTACCCAGACGTGTTTTGTGCATATTTCGTTCCTGAACGATACGTGCCAGCACCGGAAATGCAGTGATGCTCATTGCTATTCCGATGAATAGTCCAAACGATGCGAATCGTATTCCCTCCGGGGCAAAGGGTTCGTAGATGTAATAGGCCAGCCCCATGCCCAAAGCAAAAGGAACGATGATGCTTGCATGGCTCACAACCACAGCATCATTGGCCTGGGTTCTCAATACATTAAGATCGAGTTCCATGCCCACAATGAACATGAAAAGGATTAAACCGATTTGGCTGAGAAACTGTAGGTTTCCCAACGATTCTACCGGAAAAAGAGTCGCAGAAAGGTCGGGAAAGCACATTCCCAGAAGCGAGGGTCCGAGTGCAATGCCGGCAATCATTTCGCCAATGACCGTAGGTTGCCCTATTTTTCGGCAAATCCATCCAAAAATTCGGGCAACCAAAATAATGGTGAAGATTTGTGCCAAAAGGATAGCCAGGGGGTGGCCCACATTCAGCTGGATGGTATCGAGAAACAGCTTCCATTTACTCCCTTCCGGGTTGGTTGTCAAAAAGTTGCGTCCCTTCTCCAATTTGGAGCCCTCAACCATCAGCCAGAACATCAATGCCGAGAAACCACCTACTGTGGCTAAATAAAAAGAGACATTTCTCCAATTTTTCATCCCGGTATGCTATTATCGCCGAAGAGCGGATTAATAGTAAATCTGCGGGCTGCGGGGAATCACCTCCGAAAAAGGTTTCTCTTTTCCGCTGGCCACCCGATACATCCTTTCGTGCGAGGCTTGTGCCGCCTGGGTGAGTTCGGGGTAGGGGCGGAAGCAGATGTCGAGGAACCCGATGTTGTAATTCTCCCCGTCGAACCGGCCAAAGATGGGTTGGTCGTTCCATTGGAACCAGTGTACTCCAATGATCTCAGGGCGGGCTACGCCCTGTTCAAAGTAGTAACGGTAGGCGGTAGCACGCTCTTTCTGGCTGGCAGCTCCCTGGATGCCGGTGGCGGGAAGCCCCCGGTCCATGGCGCTTCCAAAATGCCACTCTCCAATGAGTACCGGTTTCCCGCTGCGACGAGCCACCTCTTCGGTAGCCGGAGGGGCCGGGTTACTGTACCCGTTAATAGAAAAGACATCGAACCAGGTACCCGCCCGGTAGCAGAGCTCCGAACTGATCCAAGCGTAACGCATGCCCAGGTTAAGATGGTTGGGATCAACTTTTTTTACCTCCACGCACACCTGTTCCACGTAGCGGTCTACCAATAGCCCCGAAAATTCGCGGCAATCGGCTTTAGCCGCTTCCGAGGGATACTCCTTGAGCGAGAGCATTTGGAGCGCATCGAACGTGGCCAGCTGGCTCTTCCATGCCTCATTCATCTTCAGAAGCGAACCATATTTCTTTTCGAGCCATGCGGCAAACGCCTTTTTACTGTGTGCCTCGAAGGGGGTGGCCAGCATCTCAAAGGCAATGTCGTTATCGCCAAAGGCCCAGTGTGGTTCATTTTGCAGAAAATAGCCAATCAGGTAGGGGTCGTCGCGGTAGCTCTGCAATTGGGAGGCAAAACGGATCGAGGCCTCCTGATAAGCAGGGTCGAATACATCGGGAAAATCGCGATATAACTTAACAGGAGTAGAAGGGAACCCGTTCATATTGAGAACATAGGGAACCTTTGCCTTGCGAGCGAAGGCTATATCCGACCAGTTGGCTACGGTGTTTACTCGCCAGGCCTTCATGAGGCCGGTGGTAATTAATTCCCACTCCTCTTTCCACTTTTCGCCAAAGATTCTCATCAGGTTGGCCGGAAGAAAGTCGATCATAGTTAACCCCCTCGACGATCCGTAAGCCTGCCCGAAAAGCCCCTCGTCGGGCGGCAATTTCTCGAACAGCTCCTCTTGCTTGCCCAGCACTCCGCTTGCATTGGCGTTGATACAATCGATCCCTGCGCTCAGGAAGGCATATCCGTCGGGATCGACCAGCCACCAGCGTTTTCCATCGTGGTGGGTGCGAAAAAAACCGGTTTTATTGAATGAGAGCTCTTTCCATCCCCCGTATTGACTCCACTCCTGGGGGTATTTTCCCTTTTTTGCTAAGGCTTTGGTAGCACTTACCGAAGTTTTGAGCTCCAGCGGGTTATGAACCTTCCCGGGCCAGTCGCGGGCTGTCCATTGTCCAAACTCATCTACAACCGGGCTTGCGGGGGCTTCGTAGGGGAGGGGAAGCGATTCGGTGAGGGTCACGCTGGCGATTTGAATCTTTGTCTCAAACAGAGGTGATGCTACCGGAGCAATGGCCACCGAAAAGGTGCCAATCTCCTGTGGATCGATTCTCCGTCCGCTCAAAGTTCCCTTCATTTGCCGGGGATATCTGGGAAGGAATATCTCCTGAGCATCCAGATAACTGAGCGGAAAGATCACTTTGGTCTTGAGCAGGGGCATCACCCCAATCACGCAGGTAAGGCGTGGCGACTGCGCCGCTGCCGTTTCGCCCTGGCGTGCGGCTCCCTGGTCGGAAAGGTTTCCTTTCCGGTAAAAACGGACATTGAGAAGGGCACTATAGGGGCTCTCATTGTAAACCTCCATCACCACATATTTGGGTACACTCCAGTCTATGTTATCGGTTTCGGAAATGAGAACCAACTCGTTCGATATCCCGCTCTTCACCTGCACATAGAGGGCATTGGAGCCAAATTGGTCGCTTTTTTTCCACTCACTGGCAAAGGGGGTCTTACCGGCCTTACCGGCAAGCGCAATCGAAACGGGGTCGGCACCCTTCATAGCAGGGGGCGTTCCCATCAGAGCCAACAAGAGGGCCGGGAGCAGGAGTGTACGGTTCATAGAATCAAAGTTTAGGAACTTGAATGTTTTTAAAGAGCGTCCCGCTATTGTCGCGAATCTCGACGGCGATTCCCTTGTCATCGACCTTTACGTGGGCCGCGTGTTTGTTGTGATTAATCAAGATGGGAAAATTGCACCCTTCCGAGCCGTTGGCAAAGAAGTAGTGCGCATGGAGGTGCCCACACATCATCAGGTTGATACCAGCGCTGTTGAGAAGCGGAATCAGCAACTGCTTTACCTGCACATTGCCGTGCCAGGTACTTGCAGTAGGCGGCACGTGGGTAATGACCACTCTGTAAGGCGCCTCTTTGCACTCCTTACTTTCAATTACCTCTTTGAGCCATTCGGCCTCCTGCGAACGATACACGTCGAAATCGGCCAGCCCGTGGTACTCAATATCGTTATCGGGTTTGTCTTCGCCCCCGTCGAGCACGATAAAGAAGACCGGACCTTGGCGGAAGGTGTAGTAGGGTGTGCCGGTTGAGGTAGGAAAATAGCGGATAAAGGCCTCCGAAAAGGTACCCCGTGCCTCGTGATTCCCGCGCGCAAAAATGATGGGAGTCTCGTTGGCAAAGAGATTGGCCGAAAGGCCCAGAAAACCATCGATTAACTGTTTTTCCGAACGCATATCACTTAACATATCGCCGTTGAACACCACAAAATCGGGTTTTCGGCTCTTTACATCCTTGAGCAGAGCCCTCAGCAGGGCGGTGTCGGCATGAATGTCGTTAACCACCGAAAAAGCCAGACTTCTGCTCTGGTTTGAGGGCGTTTTCAGCAGCAGCGGTTTGGCCGAATAGACGTTCGAAGCTATGATTTTGCCCGGTTGTACGTAATAATCCTGCTCTGTGAGAATATCCTGCGAGAAGATCCGATAGCGATAACTCTTTCCGGGTTCGAGCCCTGTGATTTTCACCGAATGCACGGTTCCGATCCGGATCTTCCCAAAAAGGCTCTCGTAATAGCGGGGGCGTTCCTGATTGTAAAAATGGGTATCATCGTCGGGAGCCAGCTCCACCCAGGCGGTCGATCGGTTATTGGTTATCCACATCACAGTGGCTTCGGTTTCGGTTACTTGTTGCAACCAGGGACCGCATAAAAAACGAATAGCTTCCTGCGCCGAAACGGTCAGGAAGCTACTCAGGAAAAGGAGGGTGGCTAAGAAGAACTTCATGAGAACTCGATTTTGAGGTTGGTTATCCCAAAAATACAATAATTCCCGAAACTCTCTTTGCCTAATTACTTGTAAAGCGCTCCGTAGCTGCTGCAGGCACGGTAGTCGGCTCCCTCGGCATCCATACCGAAGGCATCCCACACGTGTGGGCGGAAGATATCGGAGGGTGCCACGTTATGCATACAGACCGGAATCCTCAGAATCGAAGCCAGCGTAATTAAATCGGCACCAATATGGCCGTAACTGAAGGCTCCGTGGTTGGCGCCCCACCTTGCCATTACCGAATAGACATCGGCAAAGGCTCCCTCACCGGTAAGCCTTGGGGCAAACCAGGTGGTAGGCCAGGTTTTGTCGGTGCGGTCGTCGATGGTGTTGTGAACTGCATCGTCGAGCTCAACGGTCCACCCTTCGGCAATCTGGAGTACAGGTCCCAGCCCCTTAATGAGGTTAAGCCGCGAAAGGGTAATGGGCATTCCCTCTTGCGAAATAAACTTCGACGAGTAGCCGCCTCCCCTGAAATAGCCTCTGTTGGCAGGAAACCAAGTGGTCGATTGCATACAGGCATCGACCTCCTCCTCAGTGATTTCCCAGAAGGGTTTCATGGCCGGCATCCCGTTTTTTTGCTGCTTTCCACATCCGTCGAGGCTTGCCGAGCCCGAATTGATGAGGTGTATCACCCCGTTTGAGGCTCTTCCCGAAAGGGTTTTCCCGGTGACCCTTTTCACCGCTTCGGGGCTCCAGAAGGTGCGCACATCGGCAAAGACCTGTGCAGAGTGTGTGAGCAGGTGCCCAAAGAGCATAGCCACACCGTTCAGACTGTCGTTTTCGGTGGCGCAGATGTAGGCCTCGCGAATGCCGTTCCAGTCGAACGAGGAGTTCAGAATGGCCTCGCTAAAATCGCCGTTCGGCATGTAATCGGTCCACTGCCGCTGCCCCTGGAATCCCGATGCAATGGCATTGTGACCCATGGCCTCTTCGCCAAAGCCCAGCTCCTTCAGTTTCGGGTTTCCGGTCATCAGATCGCGGATAATCAGGGTCATCTTAACCACAAACTCCCAGTCGGCATCTTTTTGGGCACGTTCCTTCTGCAAGGCCGGCTCATTATAATCGGTTCCTTCGTTTGGTATACAGTGGGCCTTTGTCCAGGCCATAGCTTTAGTAAACTCCTCCGGATCGAAAATTCCCTGCTCCACTCTTCGCAGCAGCTCTACCGAATCGACATACTCATTGCGCATGCCCAGGTACTCCTGAAAGAAATCGGGATTCACAATAGAACCGGCTATACCCATGGAGACAGATCCGATAGAGAGGTACGACTTTCCTTGCATAGCCGCGGCTGCAATAGCTGCCCGCCCAAAACGGAGCAGTTTTTCTCTCACATCGTCGGGGATGGTTTGATCGGAGGCATCCTGCACATGTCTGCCATAGATACCAAAGGCAGGGAGCCCCTTCTGAGCGTGCGCTGCCAGGGCTGCTGCCAGATAGACTGCACCGGGACGTTCGGTTCCGTTAAAGCCCCACACCGCTTTGATGGTGTTGGGGTTCATGTCGATGGTTTCGCTACCGTAACACCAGCAGGGGGTTACGGTTAGGGTAATTTGTACCCCCTCCTTCTCGAACTTTCTGGCGCAAGCCGCCGCCTCAGCCACCCTGCCGATGGTAGAGTCGGCAATCACGCACCGAACCGGCGTGCCATCGGAGTAGGTCAGTTCCGTTTCAAAGAACTTTGCCACAGTAAGAGCCATACCCATAGTTTGGGCTTCGAGCGATTCGCGGACTCCGTTCATCCTACCGTCGATGGTGGGCCGGATGCCGATTTTGGGGTGATTCTCAGAGTTTTTCATCATAAAGCGTTATTATAAGGGATTGTTTTTGAATGAACCGAGCATGTTTTTCTCAAAACGCAAACTTGCATGAACAAAATCAGAGCGATTGCCGTCTGAGGTAGCGAGTGGGAACCGTTTGGCAAATTTGGCCGCGAGTTTGCACAAATTGGGCCGCCGCAACCCCCATCGCCTCGAAATTGGCCGAGATGGCATTAATACCCGGGCCCATCACCTCAAACAGCGGGGTGTCGTTTACGGCAAGCAGACCCACCTCGCTTCCAATGGTAAGATATTTTGAGCGGCAAATCTTCACCGCCTCAATGATCGTTTCGTGTGGAATAATCAGATACGCATTGCCCGGTTCCACATCGGCCGGGGTAAGCGAAGAGAGAAATTTCCAAGGCAATCGGTGTTTCCGGCAAAATTCGCCGAACACTTTGCGCGAGCTCTCCGGATGAAAATTGCCCGCAGGTTGCACATAATATAACTGTTTGTAGCGCAACAGATCGGGGAGGGCCTCTTCGAGTGCCGTAATAAACCCCCCGCTATAATCTTGTGCTACATACGAGAAAGGACTCTTTGGCAAATCGCCCCAGTCAATCATCATCACCTTAGAGGGGTCCATTTTCCGGAGTACCGGGTGAAGGGCTCCCGATTGATGATTCATCAAAACAAAAAGGTTGTACTTGGCCAGGCTCTCCTCGATGCGGGAGGCAAAAATTTCGGGGTTGTAGTAGTGAAACAGCAGATCCATACTCACCGGCAAGTGGCGCGTATGCTCTACCAGCGCGTTGTAGAAGGTATCTTTAAACGATGAGTAGTGATCCAGAACTACCAGAACCCGGCACACCGGCTGCTGCACAAAATAGCCTTTGGCAGGTGTCGAACCCACCAGACCACGCTGTTTCAGACGGCGGTAGGCCTTAAATACCGTGTCGCGCGAAACACCCTGTGCCTGGCTCAGTCTATTCACAGAGGGCAGGGGAGTGCCCGGTGGCAGCGGCCCGTTTTCGATGGCAGCCGCAAGTGCTTCCGACAAGCCGTTTTGCTTGGTCGAACCGGGTTGGCACGAAAGTAACGAAAGAAAGGGCTCCATAAGGTTAACTGTGCTGAACTGTGCTGTTCTATAAGCGAAGCTACAGATTTACCTCTCTTTTTACAAGTGAGCTTGCCAATATTTTCGTGAATAGAACACTTTTTTCTTTACCTTTGTGAAATACCGAACATTCGGGTTCTATCCTTTTCCCCATTCTTCCTCTGTTATGAATACAAAAGAGCTCATTTTGCGCACCGCTTTTTCGCTGTTTGCTTCCGAGAATTTTGAATCAGTCTCTATGTCGCGCCTTGAAAAGGCCACTGGATTGAGCAAAGGCGCCTTCTACCACCATTTTAGGAGCAAGGAGGAGATCTTTATCCAGGCCATGGACAGATTCTTTTTTGAGACCTCAAACAACAGCGTAGGAGAGGCTGAAACAGAAGCAGAAGCGGGGGCAGAAAGCAACAAACCGACCGTTATGTACGACTCCTTTCGCGCCTTCTTCAGTTCGCGTCTGCCCAGTCTTACGGGCATTGCGCTACAAGGAGCCGCCCTTCAGGGAAAGCCGGCCGACGATTTCCCCCTTTTTGGCATTATGACCACCGCCTTGCGCCACTATCCCGATTTCGCCGAAAAGGCAGCGCTTAAGGAGGCTCAAGAGGTGGCTATTTGGACGAGTGCAATAGAAGAGGCACGGGCAAAGGGCGAACTAATCCCGGGTATCGATGCAGGGGCTGTTGCTGTGCAATTTCTGGCCATTGCCGATGGCGTGGGCATCAGAGCGATGCTCACAGGCCGACAAGAATTTTTGAAGGAGGAGTTAATACGGCAGTTCGAACAGCTCTACCATTGGATTCAATACCGGCCCCAGGTTCACAGTTGCACCCATGAGGGTGCAAAGGCCCCGGTAAAGGAGGAGAAGGCCCCGGTAAAGGAGGAGAAGGCC
>CAYGID010000045.1:8695-17561 GCA_964349835.1 uncultured Bacteroidales bacterium
AAGGCCCCGGTAAAGGAGGAGAAGGCCCCGGTAAAGGAGGAGAAGGCCACAAAAGCCGACAAGCAGTCGGATTCTCGGAACAACTCCCTGTTTGTGCAACAATCGCTCTTTTAGATGGGTTGCCGTGCATCAAAGGGCATCTGTTGCCCCGGGGCGGTTGCAGTTCCGAAGGTAGTGGTTTTTGGAACCGGCAATGTTGCCACTCATATGGCCCGTGGTTTGTACGAGTCGGGGGTCGATATTGTGCAGATCTTTGGACGAAACCTTCAGGCAACCACAAAACTGGCACATCTTACCGAGGCGCAGCCAATCTCTTCGGCCGATGAACTGGTTCGTGATGCAGATCTTTACATACTTGCCGTAAGCGACAGTGCTATAGGCCCATTGGCTCTCTCATTGCCTCCGGTTGAGGGAGTGGTAGTGCACACAGCCGGTGCGGTTCCGCTCTCCCTGTTTGAGGGAGTCGTGGGGCGGTTCGGAGTGCTCTATCCGCTCCAGACTTTTTCGCAGGGAAGAGAGGTAGATTGGGAATCGATACCGCTCTTTCTGGAAGCTAATTCGGACGATTCTCTTCAATCTATACTTGAAGTAGCAAAGTGGCTTTCACCACACCTTCAGGAGCTCTCCTCAACGCACCGCATGCAACTACATTTGGCAGCGGTGTTCGTAAATAATTTTGTGAACCATTGCTATGCCGTGGGGTATGATTTGGCCGAGAGTAACGGGCTTAATCCCGAATGGCTCCATCCCTTGATGCGCGAGACGCTCGAAAAGGCGATATCGCTGCAAAACCCGTTGATTGGGCAGACCGGACCCGCCCTTCGCGGAAATAGAGAGATTTTGCAACTCCATCTTTCGCTTCTGGAGGGCAATCCTACACGACAGGAGGCGTACCGCGCGCTAAGCAACGCGATTTCGACACAGCACAAACCGAATGAATGATTTTCTAAATTGAATAATACAACATGACAACTTTCAGAGAAAAATTACACTCTATCAGGGCATTTGCCTTCGATGTAGACGGTGTCCTTTCGGACGGCGTATTTCTACATCCGGGCGGAGATATGATGCGAACCATGAATATTAAGGATGGCTACGCGTTACAGTATGCCCGAAAACAGGGGTATCGCATTGCGATTATTACTGGGGCTGCCTCCGACTCGATTTCTAAAAGATTTGAATCATTGGGAATTACCGATATCTACTTAAAGTCGGGCAATAAGACAGATGACTTCAACGATTTCTTGATGCGTCACGAACTGGAGGCCTCGCAGGTACTCTTTATGGGCGACGATATACCCGACTATCCTGTGATGCAGATGGCCGGTGTTGCGGCCTGCCCTGCCGATGCGTGCGAAGAGGTGAAAGCCATTTCCGACTACGTTTCTCCGCTTTCGGGAGGACGGGGCTGTGCCCGCGATGTGATTGAACAGGCTTTGAAGGTTCAGGAAAAATGGTTTACGGGGGAGGCGTTTGTATGGTAAAGGCTCCTTTTCTCCCTTACGGATGCCGCATAGTGCTTGCATCCCGTTCGCCCCGCCGACTCGATTTGTTAAACAGCCTGGGCTTCGACGTGATTACTGTTTCGAATGGCGATCCCGATGAGTCGTACCCCGATGGCCTGACAGCCGGCGACATTCCGCTTTATCTTGCCAGGTTTAAGGCCGAAGGCTTTAGCGGAAAGCTCGAAGAGAACGATTTGTTGCTCACAGCCGATACCATTGTGTGGCTCGATGGCAAGGTTATTGGGAAGCCTTCGGGTCGCGAAGAGGCTATTGCCATGCTGCGCAAGCTTTCGGGTCGGGTACACGAGGTGTTTACCGGCGTTTGCCTCATCTATCGGGGCAGGGAGCATGCTTTTGTGGCCTCCTCCAAGGTGAGTTTTGCCGCGCTTTCCGAAGCCGAGATTCTCTACTATGTAGATACCTTCAAGCCTTTCGATAAGGCTGGTGCCTATGGAATCCAGGAGTGGATCGGATATATCGGGGTCGAAGGCATTGAGGGCTCTTTCTTCAATGTGATGGGGCTTCCGGTACAGAGACTTTATACCGAGATGACCAGTTTCCTGAAATCATTTGCACATAAGGATACAAACTAAGGATCAGCACTTCTGTTACAAACAAAAGGTGCAATTTCTTATATTTGCCGCATAATCATGTAGTAATATGATAAGCGTTAATAAATTAAAAATCAAATAATTATGAACTCAATACTTTCGGGTATCGCTATGATTCTGCTCTTGAGTGCCTGTGCTCCCGAACCACGGAACCCCTTCTTCGAAGAGTGGAATACCCCGTTTGGGGTGCCTCCCTTCGACCAAATCCGAACGGAACATTATCTCCCTGCCTTCGAAAAGGGTATTGCCGAGCATGAGAAGGAGATTGCCGCTATTGTGGCCAACAAGGAGGCTGCAAATTTTGACAATACCATCGGAGCACTTGATTTGAGTGGTTCGCTTCTGCAGAAAACCGCTTCGGTCTTCTTTAATCTCAAAGAGGCCGATGCCACGCCCCAAATGGACTCTCTGGCAGCCATAATCTATCCGCTCACCACCCGTCACAGCGACAATATTTCCATGAATGAGGGGCTCTTTAGCCGGATTCGAACCGTTTACGAGGCCCGGGCTTCTATGGGGCTCAGCCGCGAACAGGAACTTCTCCTTGAAGATACCTACAAGGGGTTTGTGCGAGGTGGTGCCGCTTTGGATACCGCCAAAAAAGGACGACTTCGCGAGATTAACGAGCGTCTTTCGACCCTCGAACTCGACTTTGAGACCCATCTGAGGGCTGAAACCAATGCCTATGAGCTGGTTATCGAAAACAAAGAGGATCTTGCCGGTCTGCCTGAATCGTTTATTGCCACCGCTGCCGACGATGCCAAAACGGCCGGTAAAGAGGGGAAATGGGTGGTTACCCTGCAGCGCTCCAGCTGTATGCCCTTCTTGCAGTCGTCGAGCCGTAGGCCTCTGCGTGAACAGGTTTTTAAAGCGTACATCTCGCGGGGTAATCAGAATAATGCCAACGATAACAAAGCCAATCTGGCCGAACAGGTGGTACTCCGTACCGAAAAGGCGCGACTCCTGGGCTTTCAGAGCTATGCCGCTTTTGTGCTCGACAACAAGATGGCCAAGACACCTGAGGCCGTCAACGAGTTGATGCAGAAGATTCACGATCCGGCACTGGCAGTTGCGAAGAAGGAGGTGGAGGAGATGACCCGTATTGTGCGGGCCGAAGGCGACACCTTTACACTCGCAGCATGGGACTATGCCTATTATGCCGAGAAAGTCCGCAGAGAGCGTTATAATCTCGACGAGGCAATGGTACAGCCCTACTTCAAATTGGATAATGTGTTGCAAGGTATTTTCGACGTGTGCGGCAAACTCTACGGCCTGAAGTTCAGCCCCCTCTCTACATTACCCCTCTATCATCCCGAAGCCACTACTTTCCAGGTTACCGAAGAGGATGGCAAAGAGGTGGGAATTCTCTACTTCGACTTCTTTCCCCGCCCTACCAAGAGCCAGGGTGCCTGGATGACCAACTTCCGTGGGCAGCAACGCGACAGCGAAGGCAACCGGATTCAACCCATTGTCTCTATTGTGTGCAATTTTACCCGTCCTTCGGGCGAAACGCCTGCCCTGCTTAACATGGATGAGGTGGAGACCCTTTTCCATGAATTTGGGCACGGACTCCACGGACTCCTCTCTGATGTCACATATCGGGGACAGGCCGGTACCTCGGTTCCTACCGACTTTGTAGAGCTTCCCTCGCAGATTATGGAGCATTGGGCCTTTCATCCCGAAGTGCTAAAGATGTATGCTAAGCACTATAAAACCGGTGCGCCGATGCCAGAAGAGCTTATTAAAAAGATCGTTGAGAGTGCCAAGTTCAACCAAGGCTTTACCACAACCGAACTGGTGGCTGCCTCCATGCTCGACATGAAATACCACCAACGAACCGACACCACCCTCATTAAGGATGTGAATGCGTTTGAGGTGCAGGCGCTCAACGAAATCGGGATGATTCCCCAGATAGAGCCCCGTTACAAAAGCACCTATTTCAGGCACATTTTCACGGGCGGATACACAGCAGGCTATTACAGCTATCTTTGGTCGGAGGTGCTCGATGCCGACGCCTTTGAATCGTTCCGCGAAAAGGGAGTCTTCGATCGTGAAACGGCTACCGCTTTCAGGAAAAATATCCTGGAGAGGGGAGGCACCGAAGAGCCCATGATTATGTACAAAAAATTCAAGGGAGCCGAGCCCAGGATTGAACCCCTGCTTGAGGGTCGCGGCCTGTTATAGGGGCTTAAAAGGGCCCTTTTCGGTAATAATTTCGGTAATCAATAAACCCGGCGTCACATCGAACGCCGGGTTTATTATTTTGATCCCGGCAGGAGCCATAGGACGGGCGTACCACTTGTGCGTGATTTCGGAGGGATCGCGCTGTTCGATTACAATCGATTGCCCGGTGGGGCAGTTGTTGTCGATGGTCGAAGAGGGGGCCAAAATGTAGAAGGGTATGTGGTAATGTTTGGCCAATACTGCCAGCCCCGATGTCCCGATTTTATTGGCTGTATCGCCGTTTGCGGCTATTCGGTCGGCTCCTACAAGCACCGCGTCGATGTTACCCTGTTGCATCAGGTACGAGGCCATATTGTCGCAGAGAAGGGTTACATCGAGACCGGCCCGTTGCAACTCCCAGGCAGTTAAGCGGGCGCCCTGTAGCAGGGGACGGGTTTCGCAGGCAAATACCCGGAACCCGAATTGCTGTGCATGTCCCAAATAGAGGGGCGCCAGAGCGGTTCCATATGCAGAGGCGGCCAGCGACCCCGCGTTGCAGTGGGTCAGGATTCCCATCCCGGGTCGAAGGAACCTGAGCCCCTCTTCGCCTATTTTCCGGCAGGTTTCGGTATCCTCGAGCTGCATAGAGGTTGCCTCTTGGTACAATCGCCTCTTCAGGTTGTCGACCGAAAGCGCCATGTGGCTGTCGAGCACACTTTCCATACGGTTAAGTGCCCAGAAGAGATTCACAGCTGTGGGGCGTGTGGCTGCCAGAAGACGGGATGCCTTACGGATGTCGTCGGCCAACTGCGTGGTGTAGCTGTAGGGTTTGTTCTGCACAGCCAGAAAGAGGCCGTATGCCGCTGCCAGGCCGATGGCGGGAGCTCCTCTTACCATGAGGCGGACAATGGCCTGACACACCTCTCTCACGGAATATAGAGGAATATACTCCTCACTTACAGGCAGAAGCGTCTGGTCGAGAATCACCAGTGCACCGGCCTTTTCGTCGAAAAAGAGGGTTTTGGGGAGCTCCATCGAAGGGTTGTGTTACATATTCGAGAGGATGGCGCTAAGAAGCAGATGCACATTTCCGGCCGTTTGCCCCACCCTTTTCATGCAGGCTGTGGCGTTGTCGCCCTCCTCTTCGGGGGTGCCGGCAGCGTTCGAAATCACCGACAATCCAAAAACCTTCATGCCGCAATGGCGAGCCACAATTACCTCGGGAGTGGTCGACATGCCTACCGCATCGATACCTACCCGTTGCAGTAGCATACATTCGGCAGGGGTTTCAAAACTGGGTCCTGGTAGGCCTGCATAGACCCCTTCGGCTACCTCAATCCCCAGCTTTTGGGCCTCTTTGTAGGCCAGATCGCGAAGCTCAAAGCTGTAGGCTTCCGACATATCGGGGAAACGGGGCCCCAGCTTATCATCGTTAACACCCCTTAATGGGTTAGGCAAAAAGTTGATGTGATCTCTGATCAACATGAGGCTCCCGGTGCGGAACGAGGGCCGCAGGCTGCCGGCCGCATTGGTAACAAACAGATTTTTAACGCCTAGCAGGTGTAACACCCGGATGGGCAGAATGACCTGCTCCATGGGATAGCCCTCGTAGAAATGGACCCGCCCTTGCAGCACCACAACCGGAACACCTCCCATCTTTCCGCAGACCAGATTGCCGGGATGTCCGTCGGCCGTAGATTCGGCAAAGTGGGGAATTGTGCTGTAGGGAAGGATTACCGGATCCTCAATTTTCCGGGCAATCCGGCTCAAACCGGTGCCCAATACAATAGCTGTTGTGGGAATGGTAGTTATGCGCGAAGTAATATAATCGGCCGCTTCACGGTATCTCGCCATTATTTTCTTCATAAACACAGATTATTTTTGATTAATTTTCGTCGTTCACTAAGTTATGGGCGGTTTCGCGTGCCTGGTGCAGAATCGCTTTTTCTCCGGGAACCAACCTGTTTTGCATCAGTATTTTGCCGTTACAAATAACAGTATCTACGCACGAACTGTTGCCGGAGTAAACCAGATTCGAAATCAGGTTAAAGTTGGGTGTAAAGGCGGGCTGTTCGAGGTCAATCAGTAACAGGTCGGCCAGAGCTCCCTCTGCTACGATGCCCAGGGGGCGGTTCATGATGCGACCTCCGTTCAGCGTGGCCATTTCGAACACCTCAGCCACCGGGAGGGCCGACGAATCGGAACGCCACGCCTTCTGCATGAGGGCTGCCAGCTTCATGGCCTCCATCATATCGAGGTTATTCGATGAGGAGCAGCCGTCGGTGCCCAGGCCCACGCAAACCCCCTGAGTTCGCAGTTCGTTGTAGAGGAAACGGTATCCCGAGGCCAATTTCAGGTTGGAGGCGGGATTGTGCACCACCTTCACATCATATTCGGCCAGAATAGAAATATCCTCGTCCGAAAGCCAAAGAGCGTGGTCGGCAACCACTCTTGGCGAGAGAAACCCCATATCGGCCAGATATCGCACAGGGCTTTTCCCAAAATTCTTCATTGCATCGGCCACCTCCGATTCGGTTTCGGAGAGGTGGATATGAACCGAAAGGTTGTGCCTTTCCGAGAACCGGGCAATCCAGCCCAGCGTTTCGGCCGAAACGGCATACACGCTGTGGGCTGCCAGTGCAAACTGCGTCAGCCCCGAAGGCGACTCTTCGGCCGAACGGGCGTATGCCTCTTCGGCTTCCTGCTGCAATGCCTTGGCACGGGCGGGGTCGAAAAAGTCCATCAATAAGAAGGGTTGAACCGATCGCACACCCATCTCCTCGGCAGCTCGAACCCCCTCGCTGCGATGGAAATACATATCGACAAACGAGGTGGTGCCCGACTTAATCATCTCAAGGCAGGCGAGTCGGTGGCCTTGGTAGATCATGGTTGGGGTGAGTCGCGCTTCGCGTGGCCAGATTTTTGTTTTCAGCCACGCATCGAGCGGCATATCGTCGGCATAGCCTCGCAACAAGGTCATGGCAGCATGGGTATGGCCATTCACAAAGCCCGGGATAACCGCCTTATTACTTCCATCAATTACCTGAGCAGTTGGGCATAACGGGGCCTCTCCAAAAGTAATCGTTGAAATGCGGTTTCCCTGAATGGCAATGTGGGCCTTCCTGCTATTGAGCCACACGTTGATAATCAGAATATCCATATGCCTGATACGAAGTTAGGCGCGCAAGATACACAATTGGCCGCAACCTTGCCCTGCCTCCTTTCGGAAATGCGGCTGGCTTGCCCCTAAAAAGGGTTACGCCTTGCTCCCGAATAGCGACCGGGCAATTCCCATCTCCAGCCCTCTTAGTTCGGCAAGTCCCTTCATTCTTCCAATACAGGAGTAACCCGGATTGGTTTTCTTGTTCAGGTCGTCGAGCATCTGGTGACCATGGTCGGGGCGCATGGCAATGGAGTGCTGTCGCCGCTGCTGAAGTATAAGCAGGTTTTTCATAACCCCATACATATCTACATCGCCCTCCAGGTGGTTGGCTTCGTAAAAATTGCCCTCTTCGTCGCGCTGGGTGCTGCGAAGGTGTACAAAATCTATCCGGTCGCCCCACTTCTCCAATATTGCAGCCAAAGCATTATCCGACCGAACTCCGAACGAACCGGTGCAAAAGCAGAGTCCGTTCGACTGATTGGGCACCGCGTTTACCAAAGCCTCAAAGTCGGCCTCAGTACTCATGATGCGCGGCAGACCCAGAATGGGGTAGGGGGGATCGTCGGGGTGAATCACCATACGCACACCTGCCTCATCGGCCACCGGTGCAATCTCTTTCACGAAGGCAATCAGGTGCGACCTCAGTTTCTCGGCATCGATGCCTGCATAGGTATCCAGTGCAGCCTGGAACTGTTCCAGAGTGAAACTCTCCTCCGAGCCGGGCAGTCCGGCAATCATGTTTCGGGTGAGCGTCTGAATCTCCTGAGGCGTCATGGCTTCGAAGCGCAAACGGGCCTTTTCAATCTCAGATGGAGTGTACTCCTTCATGGCTGCAGGCCGTTTCAAAATGAAGAGGTCGAAGGCCAAAAAGGCCGCCCTCTCGTACCGCAAAGCTTTTGAGCCATCGGGCAAGGTATACCCCAGATCGGTGCGGGTCCAGTCGAGAACCGGCATGAAATTGTAGGTCACCACGCCGATGCCGCATTTTCCGAGGTTTTTTACCGACTGCTTGTAGTTTTCGATATACTCGGCATATCGGCCTGTACGGGTTTTAATCTGCTCATGCACCGGCACGCTCTCTACCACCGACCATATAAGACCCGCGGCCGCGATGAGCTGTTGCCGTTTTTCAATCTCCTCAACACTCCAAACCTCTCCGTTGGGAATATGGTGGAGTGCATGCACAAGACCGGTAGCCCCGGTTTGCCTGATATCCTGAAGCGTGACGGGGTCGTTGGGACCGTACCAGCGCCATGTTTGTTCGCATAAATACATATCGTTATAGTGGTTAATGGTTAATGAAAAGATTATTAGATAATTCGGTAATTTGAAAATTCGGTAATTTGAAAATTAGAGCATTCAAGTTCTGCAACGTATTTGTATGTAACTAAATCCTCGACGGTCGAAGTTCTGCGACCCATTAG
>CAYGID010000046.1:0-17525 GCA_964349835.1 uncultured Bacteroidales bacterium
CCTCCGGCAATCAGCGTAGACTGAATCCAGCGCCAGCCGCCATTCTCGCGAACTCGCACCTCCAACGTCTGCATACCCACATCCTCAGCACCGCAATCCAGATATCGGCATAGCGCGATGCGGTCTTCGGGATGAACGGAACTGAACTTTCCAATTACCTGATTCAGAGGCGTAAACGGCTTCTCTCCCAAATTTCTGTACCACATCTCGGTGGCAAAGCCCTCCTTCCTCTCCGGAAACCAAAAGAACCAGCCCAATTCGGCTGCATGGGCAACGGGATGAAACTTCCGTTCAAAATAAGACAACGACTTCGAAGCCGTTTGAAAAAAACTAAAAAAACTACCCTGAGCCCTCTCACGGATTGCAGGCTGCTCATCGCGGTAAAGGGTGTATCCAACCCTGTCGGAAAGGAGTTGAAACCGTCTTTCGTCGAACGAAATGTCCTTAACAAACCCTATTGCAGAGGAGGCACCCCCCTCATACAACGCCTCTCTGTGGCTGAAATATACATGCAGCCAAATCAACTCGCCACCAAACAGGATACGGTACACATTCTGCACAAATCCTCCTGCCTGCAGCAGAAGCAGGTCGGAGGCAACCCGAGATCGATCGGCCCTACATAAACTCCAGAGAAGCTCACGGTAAGAAAAGGATTGGGAAGGAAGTCCGAAACGCTCACTCAAATAGGAAGAACAACTGATACGCTGGGTTTCAAAGCAGACTTTCCACCATCCGATGTTTCCTACCCGCTGTACTTTTTCGGAAAGCGCGGGGTCAAGCGTGAGCATCATACACAGTCTCTATAGTAGTTTTGGCAGAAATCAAAATTAGAAAAAGTTTGGCAATTTGCCAGTAAAATCTGACCTTTTGAAGTATTAACGCTCGAATAATCCGAAATAAAAACCGAACTCCTGATACTGTTGATATTACAATACTCCGTAAATTTGAAAGCTCAATAAAGATTCCGTGCCAACATGATTTCTTCTACGATCTTCCGGTGGCTGATGTGCGATGTATGCGGATGGAGTGCCGAAGAGGCCTCTACCCGGGCATCGGAGTTCTTCCTAAGCCAAACGCTAAAGGTGGTTCTATTGGTGCTTCTCATTGCCACCCTCATGGGATTGCTGCAGAAATACTTTCCTCCCGCGCGGCTTCGAGCCCTGCTCGAACACAAAAAGATGAGCGGGCTCTCCTATCTTGCAGCCTCGCTTTTCGGAGCCATCACCCCCTTTTGCTCCTGTTCGTCGATACCTCTCTTCATAGGATTCATCAAGGCCGGACTCCCGATAGGGGTTGGCTTCTCTTTTTTGATCACCTCGCCACTGATTAACGAAATTGCCATTGCCATGCTATTAGGCAGTTTCGGCTTAAAGATTACACTGCTCTATCTCTTTTCGGGAGTTGCTCTGGGCACGCTCGGAGGTGTTGTTATGAACAGGCTCTGTACGGAGGAGGGGTTACAAAAAAACGTTCGCGAACTGTTGAGCCGCGGCGAGCCTCAACCCACGGAAATCGCCAAAACAGTGTCGTTATTCGAAAATCTTAAAGCCTCGGCCACCGACGCTTGGAACCTGCTGAACCGAATCCTTCCCTATTTGATTGCCGGAATCGGATTGGGAGCTCTGATGCACGGGTATCTACCTGCCGGCTATTTCGAAAAATTTCTACAGTCGGGAAATATTCTCGCGGTGCCGGTGGCTGTGCTCTCGGGTATCCCCTTCTTTTCGCAAGCGGCAGGCATTGTTCCGGTAGTGGAGGTGATGGTACAAAAAGGGATTCCCTTGGGAGTAGCACTTGCTTTTATGATGTCGGTTGTGGGGCTCTCACTGCCCGAAGCCACCCTGCTAAAAACCATACTCACCTGGCGAACAACAGCCCTTTTCTTTGGTGTGGTAGCAGTAATGATGATGGTAACCGGCTATATCCTGCAAGGATTTGCCTGACTCACTTGAAATCCCTATAGATTAGGTAGCGCGACCGCAACTCCCTAAATTCGCTCAGTTTGGGCTCCCAGGTTTCCCTGATCTGCTCCTCCGACATCCCCTTTTTGATCTGCGCTCGTAACTGCGCAGTACCGGCCAGTTTTTCGAAATAGGGCACAAAAAAGCGGGCTTTGTCGGGAGTCCGATTATAGGCATCCAACAGATACGATAGCCGCAATCCCGGTCTCTCAAAAAAAGATTCGGGATCAACCAGGCTCAGGTTTACACCATAGCATGTGCGCCCCATAAGAGGAGGCAGTTTAGCGCCAGGCATACTCTGAGGCACAAAAGAATAGGCAGTATCGGGAAAATCGGGATGGCCGTACATGGTAAAGGGGTCGGATGTGCCTCGCCCCAAACTGAAAGAGGTACCTTCGAAAAAGCAGGTGGAGGGATAGAGATAAATTGCCATCATCGACTTGAGGTTGGGCGATGGTGGCACGGGAAGAAAATACCTCACCGTGTGCGAATAGTTCTTGCAGGGAATAACCATCAAACTACAAGATATCCCGTTGGCAAGCCACCCCTCACCATTAATCATCTGCGCATACTCCGACATCCCCTTTTTGATCTGCGCTCGTAACTGCGCAGTACCGGCCAGTTTTTCGAAATAGGGCACAAAAAAGCGGGCTTTGTCGGGAGTCCGATTATAGGCATCCAACAGATACGATAGCCGCAATCCCGGTCTCTCAAAAAAAGATTCGGGATCAACCAGGCTCAGGTTTACACCATAGCATGTGCGCCCCATAAGAGGAGGCAGTTTAGCGCCAGGCATACTCTGAGGCACAAAAGAATAGGCAGTATCGGGAAAATCGGGATGGCCGTACATGGTAAAGGGGTCGGATGTGCCTCGCCCCAAACTGAAAGAGGTACCTTCGAAAAAGCAGGTGGAGGGATAGAGATAAATTGCCATCATCGACTTGAGGTTGGGCGATGGTGGCACGGGAAGAAAATACCTCACCGTGTGCGAATAGTTCTTGCAGGGAATAACCATCAAACTACAAGATATCCCGTTGGCAAGCCACCCCTCACCATTAATCATCTGCGCATACTCTCCGATGGTCATACCGTGCACCACAGGTACCGGGTGCATTCCCACAAACGATTTGAAGGCCGACTCCAGAACCGGCCCGTCGACATAGTGGCCATTAGGATTGGGACGGTCGAGAATGACCAACGGGATGCCATTTTGCGCACACGCCTCCATCACATAATGGAGAGTAGATATATAGGTGTAAAAACGAGCCCCCACATCCTGCAGGTCGAAAAACATCACATCGATTCCCTGAAGCTGTGCCGTGGTAGGTTTCTTTCGCTCACCATAGAGCGAAACCACCGGAATTTCGGTCTGTGGGTCGATATAGTTGGTAACCGATTCGCCGGCATCGGCGTTGCCACGGAATCCATGTTCGGGACAGAATATCCGTATTATCTTGGCATCCATACGCAAAAGCGTATCAACCAGATGGGTATCGCCCACCATGGAGGTTTGATTTGCCACAATGCCAAGTGTTTTGTTTTTTAGAAACGGGGCATAACTAACAACCTGAGCCGCACCCACCTCCACATCTTCCTGTGCAGCGACCGGGAGAAGAGCAAAAAAAAAGAGGGTAGCGGCAAAAAAAGCGACGAGAGGTTTCATGCAGTGCAATTATTCCCCTCCCGGTGTAGGCCTCACGGCAATTCCCATACTCAAAGCTACTTGCGGATCCGTTTCGGGAGGAGAGGTTCAACCGCCAAAATTAACAATTCTTTTGTACTTTTGCCATCATTTTGACACTCCACGCGTTGAACACACCCCTATTCATTGCCCGGCGTTTTGCTGCAGATGCTCCCGAAAAAAAGAGGGTTAGTTCGGTGATGCGAATCACAACCTTTGGTGTGGCAATGAGCCTGGCTGTTATGTTGGTTTCGGTATCGGTAGTAACCGGATTCCGGCACCAGATTGCCAATAAGGTGACAGGGTTCGCGGCCCATGTGCAGATTGTAAACTACGACTCGAACCTTTCGTACGAAACCCGGCCCATAAAACGCAACCAACCCTTTTTGCAGGCGCTGGAAAAGATGCCCGAGATTCGGCATATCCAAACCTTTGCCACCAAACCCGGGCTTGCAAAAACCGATAAAGCAACCAGCGGATTGATCCTGAAAGGGGTAGGTGCCGATTTCGACTGGTCGTTCTTTCAGAATAACCTGATTTCGGGCGCTTCATGGACCCCCTCCGACACCCTCCGAAGCAACAACATCCTCATTTCTCGGTTCACGGCAAGGCAACTGGCCCTGACCCCCGGCGACTCTCTGGCCGTCTGGTTTATGCAGAACCCGCCCAGAGCACGCAAATTTGTAGTGTCGGGCATCTACGAAACCGGGCTTGAAGAGTTCGACAAGTTCTTTGCCATTATAGACATAGCACATATTCAACGACTTAACCAATGGCCTGCGGGCTCTGTAAGTGGGTTCGAAATCTACTTCCACGATTTCAGACAGGTGGAGGCTCTCTACCCAAAGGTGTTCGACACCGTGGGCACCCATTACTCCGATACGGAGGCCACGCTGCAGGTAATCAGCGTTACCGACCGCTATTCACAAATCTTTGACTGGCTTCGGATTATCGACACCAATGTATGGATTATCTTAAGCCTGATGGTGTTGGTGGCAGGCTTCAATATGATTTCGGGCTTACTGATTATGATTCTGGAGCAAACCCGAACCATTGGAATCCTAAAATCGTTGGGCGCATCTACCCGTTTTATCCGAAACATCTTCCTGCTGCAATCGCTATCGGTTATAGCAAAGGGGCTCTTTTGGGGCAACCTGATAGGATTGGGAGTGCTTCTGCTGCAATACAGCACCGGAATTCTCACACTCGACCAGTCGCAATACTTTCTGGCAGAGGTGCCGGTCGAATTCAACCTGGTTTACATCCTGGTACTGAATGGCACCACCCTGCTCACGGTATGGACTATGCTGCTGATTCCCTCCATGATTATCTCGAACATCAGCCCCGACAAATCGATCCGTTTCCAATAACACACCCTCCCCTTTTGCAGGTGGTTCTATTGTACTACCTTTGACCAAAATATAAACAGATGAATTTCAAGTCAGGTTTTGTCAATATCATTGGAAATCCCAATGTGGGAAAATCGACGCTGATGAATGCCTTCACCGGCGAACAGATGTCGATTGTAACCAACAAGGCCCAAACCACCCGCCACCGGATTCTCGGCATCGTGAACGGACCCGGCTACCAGGCGGTCTTCTCCGACACGCCGGGCATACTCAAGCCCATCTACAAGTTGCAGGAGTCTATGATGAGCTTTGTTAAATCGGCCATCTCCGATGCCGACATCCTTCTCTATGTTACCGATGTGGTTGAGTCGGCCGAAAAGCACAGCACCTACATCGAAAGGATGGCAGCAACCACTACTCCGGTGCTGGTCCTGATCAACAAAATCGACCTCACCGACCCCGCCTCACTCGAAAGAATGGTTTCGGAATGGCGCGAAAGACTCCCCCTTGCCGAGATCTACCCGGTTTCGGCTAAAGGGCATTTTCAGGTTAAAGAGGTACTACAGAGGGTAATAGACTTACTCCCCGAAGGACCCGCCTATTTCCCCGAAGATGAACTAACCGACAAGCCCGAACGTTTCTTTGTCTCGGAAATTGTACGCGAAAAAATCTTCCTCAACTACAGAGAAGAGGTTCCCTACTGCACCGAAGTGGTGGTTGAAACCTTTAAAGAAGAGGAGAACCTGATTCGTATTCAAGCCCTCATTCTGGTTGAACGCGACAGTCAAAAGGGAATTATCATTGGCAAAAAGGGCTCCGCGCTGAAACGAACCGCGACACAGGCCCGGATCGACATGGAAAAATTCTTTAACAAAAAGGTCTACCTGGAGATTTTTGTCAAGGTTGAACCCGACTGGCGAAATAACGAGAGGAATCTGCGCCAACTGGGATACATCGAATCGTAACATCCGAACAAGCAAAACAACCATATGAGTAGTATAGTAGCTATAGTGGGAAGGCCCAATGTGGGAAAGTCGACCCTTTTTAACCGCCTCACCGGGACCCGGAATGCCATTGTCGACGAAATGGACGGAGTGACCCGCGACCGCCACTATGGAACAGTAGAGTGGAACGGAAAAGAGTTTACCCTCATTGATACCGGTGGATACATCCGGCAATCGGACGATATTATTGAAGAGGAGATTCGCAAACAGGTGATGCTGGCTGTCGAAGAGTCCGACCTCATTTTGTTTGTTGTTGATCTCACCCAAGGGATTACCCCCCTCGACAAGGAGGTGGCCGATATGCTCCGCAGGTGCAAAAAGCCCATTCTGCTCTTGGTAAACAAGGTCGACAACATCGCACGCGAGTTTGAGGCACCGGTGTTCCATGCCATGGGTCTGGGCGACTATATAACCCTTTCGGCCGTTAACGGTAGCGGTACTGGCGATCTCCTCGACAAAGTGCTCGAACTGTTGCCCGAAACCCTCCCCGGAGAGCCCACCGACAACCTCCCCCGCTTTGCCATTGTGGGACGACCCAACGCCGGAAAGTCGTCGCTTATCAATGCACTGATTGGCGAAGAACGAAACATTGTGACCGCTATTGCCGGAACCACTCGCGATTCCATCTTTACCCGCTACAATAAATACGACCACGATTTTTATCTGGTCGATACCGCCGGGCTTCGCAAGAAGACCAGCTTCATGGATAATGTAGAGTTCTATTCGGTAACCCGAGCCATCAGAACCATCGAAAACTCCGACGTCTGTCTGCTGATGCTCGATGCCACCCGTGGTGTCGAGTCGCAAGACATGAGCATTCTCAAGGTTATCCAGTCGAACAAAAAAGGGTTGGTTATTTTGATTAACAAATGGGATCTGGTCGAAAAAGAGACCAATACCTCAAAAGAGTTCGAACAGGTCATCAAACAGAAACTGGCCCCCTTTACCGATGTACACGTTCTGTTTATCTCGGCGCTCACCAAACAGCGCATCCACAAAGTGCTCGAAGTGGCCATGGAGGTATACCAAAACCGTGGTCGGCGTATCTCCACCTCGCAACTCAACCAGGATCTGCTGCCCGTAATAGAGAACTATCCGCCGCCTGCCTGGAAAGGGAAGTATATCAAGGTAAAATATATCACACAATTACCCACCCCCTCACCCTCGTTTGTATTCTTTTGCAATCTGCCCCAATATGTAAAAGATCCCTACAAACGATACCTCGAAAACAGGATGCGAGAGATCTACAACTTTACCGGGGTTCCGATACAACTCTACTTCCGGCAGAAATAAGACATTAGTAGCGATTGTAACGCACAATGTCAGATAGAGGTTTACGCAGTTTGGGTCTGATTGCCGGCGTGGCGGGGTAGCCAAGGGCAACAATCAATTCGGCTCTCTTTCGGGAGGGAATGGCCAGCAGCTCTTTTACCTGCTTCTCGTTAAACCATCCCAGAATACAACTTCCCAACCCCTCGGCAGCTGCCTGGAGCGAGAGTTGCAGGGTGGCCATGCCTACATCCATTACGGTAAACTCTTTCTTCTTTACCGCCTGCCCCAGCCCGGAGGTGAAATTGGGCGATTCGCGCACCACAACAATCAACACCGGCGCCTGCCGGGTAAAATGGTTCAGGGGAAGTACCCCGCCCGAGGTCGCTTCGGCTACACGTTCGCGTAAATCGCGACGGGTAACCACCACAAAAGTCCAAGGCTGTGCATTACATGCCGAAGGGGCTATCCGCGCCGCTTCGAGACATCGAGTCAGTTTCTCGGGTTCAATTTCGTTGGGGAGAAAACTCCTCACACTTTGTCGTTGCGAAAGCAGAGTAAAAAATTCGGTGCCATTCATAGAGAGCATACTACTTGATTTGAATGAAAGATAAGATTTTCGGTACGGTTATCCAAAAAAGCATATAACTTTACGTTGCAATTTTCGCGGCAACGATTACCCTTATGCAACTTAACCTATTGTATAACAACACACTACTGCGCAGTTATTCTATTCTGCTCAATGCTATTACTACTAATAAAATCATTTCAGCATGAAAAAAGCCGTTCTTCTCCTTTTGGCCCCGGTCTTGATTCTTTCGGCCTGCAACGACTCCTCGCTCTTTAAAACAGATGCATTTACGCTCTATGCCGACAAAGTTGAACAAGACGGATCAACCGCAACCGTAATCTCTGCGTCCGAAATAGAGTCGGATTACCCAGAGGCAGGAACCTGGAAACTGTCGGCCGATATTTCGGCTTTCCCGAAATTCACATCCGACATCCCTCTGACAGAGGCCATGTACAACCTCTCGCTCGAGGAACTCTCGCGTAACCTGACCCCCGAAGGGTGGTTGGTCGCATCGCGCGGTGCGAAAGAGATTGCGACCCGCGACATCGGCTATGCCGGACTTTTGGGGCTGGGCATAGCGGCTCCCGAAGTGGTTAAGGCATCACTTCTGAAAAGGACAAAGGCGGGCAGAATACTCCAGGAATCGGGCCTCGGCGGCTCGTGGCCGGTGTGGGTCGACCGTGTTTCGTGGATTCTTTCGGCTTGGGACTGCTACAAAATTACCGGCGACAAAAACTTCCTTGTGGATGCCTACGGCATCATGATTAACACCCTGAACGAAGATCTTAAGGTACTGTATAACAGGCAGTACTCGCTTATTTCGGGGGGCTCCTACTTTACAGGCACGCCCGGAAAGACGCTCCCGGCCTACATGGAACCGATAGATGTGTATAGCACCATGAGTCTGGCTACCAATGCCACCTATTACCAAGCCTTCCGGGTTGCCGAACAGATTGCCGCCGAACTGGGACAGCCCTCAGGAGGCTACCTCTCTTTCTCAAAAAAGGTGTCGGCAGGAATCAATAAACACCTTTGGAACCCCGAGAAGGGCTATTACAACCAATTTCTCTACGGACGCAACTTCCATATAGCATCAAATCGTCCGGAGTCGCTGGGCGAGGCGCTGTGCGTACTCTTTGAGATAGCTAACGAACAGCAAACAAACACTGTACTGGCTCAAACGCCGGTCACCCCGTTCGGAGTACCCGTATCCTACCCCGCGGGCGAAAGCAATGCATCGGGCATTAGCGGGTCGGTGTTCCCCTTGATAAACGGGTACTGGGCATGGGCTGCAGCAAAAAGTAAAAATCAAAACGCAGCTCTTTACGCCATCTCTTCGGTATACCGCCCTGCGGCTCTGATGCTTTCGAATCGCCTCATGCTCTCGCCCTTCACCGGCGGAGCCGACAATCAGGAGTTAAACGCCGACGGTCATCTCTGGAGTATCGCCGCTAATCTTGCCCTCGTATACCGAGTCTATTTCGGATTAGAGTTTCAGGCCAAGGGACTTGCATTCTTCCCCGTGGTTCCCGAAAAACTGGCGGGCGAAAAGAAGTTAACGGGGCTGAAATACCGCAAAGCCGTGCTCGATATCACCGTGAAGGGATTCGGAAGCGGCATCAGCTCCTTCCGTATCGATGGCCAACCCGCCGAAAAATTTTTCATCCCGTCCGATCTTGAAGGAGCCCACACGGTTGAAATTGTTCTGAACGGACAAAAACAGGTTCCGGCCCCCATAAATATCATGCCGGCCGTTCCTTCAACTCCCGACCTCTCGTATCAGGTCGAAAACGGAGCTTTCCGGTTTACCTCGACACCCGAAATGGCTAAGTACCTGGTTTACCAGAACGGAACCATTACCAAGGAGACAACCGAGCCCTCCTTCGCCCTGAGCGAAAGCGCACTGAGTGCCGAATATATGTTCCCGGCCTTCGACAAAAACGGATACTCGGTATACAGCGGGGCACCCTTCCTATTCAGCCCGCCACAGGCCACTCTGATTGTGGAGGCCGAAACCGGGGCAGCCAAATCTTCGTTCTCTGCAACGGGATACACAGGCACCGGCTTTTTAGACCTGACCACCAAAAGCAACCGAGTTATAAAATTCACGGTGAACATAGACAAAATGGCCGTCTATCTCATTGATTGCCGCTATGCCAATGGAAACGGCCCCGTCGACAGCGGCGACAAGTGCGCGCTCCGCCAACTCTATGTGGATGACACTATCCTCGACGCCTTTGTTATGCCGCAGCGCGGCGAAAATGCCTGGTCCGACTGGGGGTACAGCAACCCGCTCCGGGCTCGCCTATCCAAAGGGAAGCACACCATCAGTATTGAATATGAAACACACAACGAGAATATGAACGGAGCAGAGAATCGGGTACTGCTCGACCATATCAGATTGATCAAAGAATAAGAGCACCGATTTTGTAATTCAAAAAAAAATGGAATAGCTTTGTGCGACTTATTCATCAAAAATCAGAAAAATGCCTTACAAAATTAATCCCGACGAGTGCACGGCATGTGGCAGCTGCATCGGAGAGTGTCCGGTAGAAGCCATTTCCGAAGGCGATGTCTACAAAATTGATCCCGAAATCTGTACCGATTGCGGAGCCTGTGCGGACGTTTGTCCGGTAGAAGCCATTCATCCGGAATAGAACCGTGCTCATCAACGCAAAAGAGGGTTTCCCGACAAATTGGGGTACCCTCTTTTTTTTTGTGCAACTTGCTTTTTTTTGTGCAATTAACTTGTAATTCAAATTGAGAAATTACATTTGCGTTTTGTTGCGAATTCATAAGATACTTTTTCGAACCTAATGGCATTCGAATGTACAGATGAACACGTTAAGGCAACAGGCAGATGAGCAGATGAGGAGAGCGGATATGGGAATATCCGGCCCCGACGAAATAAACGTTTCGTTCTCGAGCTGCCTGCAAAAACTTCAAGAAGAATACAGCCCGGAGATAATTGATGCAGCCCTGCTTCAACTGCTCCGGGAAACCTTTCAGGCTGGCCGGGTGAGTTTTTACCTATATCAGGCTAATGAAGGAGTGCTCCAATTATTGACCCAAACCGAAAACATCCCCGACGCACTACTGCCCCAACTGCAACCGGCCATTCCCTTAGGCCGACTCAGGCCTCTGTTGGAAAGCGCACCACACAACGGCCTATTGCATATTTTACCCCGGCTACCCTTTGCCGAGAGTCCGGCTGCCCCACTTCTCGACCCATCTCCTCATACCGTCGTTCTCTGCCTGCCCGATTCAGCACAATTATGGGGAGTGGTCTGTCTGGAGTCGTTTGGTGCCCCCGGACGAAAAACCCAAGTCGAACTCACAGAGTATTACCGCGACTGTTTTCCCTTTTTTGCCTGTTTACTACTCAAACAACAGAACCAATCGCTACAGAAGAAGAACCTTGATACCGAGGCATCTGCGCGCCGTAAGATGGCTTTTCTGGCCAATATGAGTCACGATATCAGAACCCCGCTTAACGCGATTGTGGGTTTCTCAAAACTCATAGCCGAAACGGAGGAACTTGCAGAAAGGCAAAAATACTCCGCCATCGTTGAGAAAAATAACGAGCTCCTCCAGCAGCTTATCTCCGACATTCTCGACCTGGCGAAAATTGAGGCGGGTACAGTTACCATCCGCTACACCACCGCCAACCTGAACGAATGTTTCACCGCCCTCATTGAGTCGGCATCTGGAAAACTGGGCCGACATGTGGTAATTGACTATGTACCAGCCCTACCCGTATGTTATATCAGAACTGACCCGAACCGTATAATGCAGGTGATTGGAAATTTTCTGAATAACGCATTGAAGTTCACCTCGATGGGAGTAGTCCGTTTGGGTTATCTGATAGACAACAAAACGTTAGAAATCTTTGTTGAGGATTCGGGAATCGGGATCCCGCAGCCCGAACTGGAAACCATTTTCAATCCCTACGTGCGACTGAATTCCGACTTCCAGGGAACCGGGCTGGGACTGGCTATCTGCAAAACTATCGTCGAAATGATGCAGGGAACCATTGGAGCCACCTCCGAACTGGGTGCAGGCGCCAGATTCTGGTGCAGAATTCCTTACCAACCCATAGAACAATAGGCCGGAAGTTGCGGGATATATGGGTTTTTCTCTATCTTTACTCTTTATGTAGCCAAACCACAGATTTGGTATTGGGTAAAAATAGAGAGTCAAATAGAAGTATGTCCAATCTGGCCAGCAGCAACTCGCAATTCTCAGAGCCGTTAATGAGCGACGAAACTTTGAGCCGCCTCATTCAAAATCTGCCCGGTTTCATTTACCGATGTGCCTGCGACGAAAACTGGACCATGCTCTATCTGAGCGAAGGATTCAGCAAACTCACCGGCTACCTGTCGGAGGAGGTGCTGCAAAACAAAACTCTTTCGTTTAACGATATTATCTACCCCGACGACAGGGAGTACCTCTTTACGCATTGGGGTGAGACTCTCCGCTTTAAGGAGACCTTCGAATCGGAATACCGCATAACCACAAAAGAGGGCGAAATCCGCTGGGTTTGGGAAAGGGGGCGTGGAATTTTCTCCGAACAAAATGAGTTGCTCTGCCTTGAGGGGTTTATTACCGACATCACCGACAAGCGACTGGCCGAGGAGCAGTGGCGTATTCTCTCGCGTGCCGTAGAACAAAACCCCTCCTCGATTATGATTACCGATGCCGAGGGGCGGGTTCAGTTTGTGAACAAAACCTTTTCGGATTTTACCCGCTACTCGCTCAAAGAACTCATCGGAAAACCGCCAAGGATATTCAATCCGGGTCATGTCAACGAAAATGCGTTCAGGGAGATGTGGGATGCACTGCATGCGGGAGTCACCTGGAAGGGCGAAATTCAGAACCGCACCAAAGAGGGAAACATCTTCTGGCAGCATGTCTCCATCAACCCCCTGCTCGATGCCAAAGGCAAACGCACCAACTATATCCTCACCATGGAGGATTTCACCGAGCGAAAACAGCTTCTCGACGGGTTTATTGCGGCTAAAGAGAAAGCCGAAGAGAGCGACCGACTCAAGTCGGCTTTTCTGCACAACATTTCGCACGAAATCCGAACCCCCATGAATGCCATCATGGGGTTTGCCCGGCTACTCGACAGCCCCGACCTGACTCCCGAGAAGACTAAAACTTTTGCCGACACCATCCTTCAAAGCGGACAGGAGCTCCTCTCCATTATCTCAGATATCATCAACATGTCGACTATTGAGGCTGAGCAGATTAGCCTTCACCAATCAACTGTGAATCTAAATAGCAGTATGCGGATCTTGTACGACGATTTCGACAAGATGGCACAAAACAAGCATTTGGTCTTCGAATTGCACAAAGGACTTCCCGATGCTGCAGCTAAGATTTTGGCCGATGAGTCGAAATTGCACCAGATCATGCGCAACCTGCTCCACAACGCCTTCAAGTTTACCAAAACGGGATTTGTAAAGTTTGGCTACGACCTCGACGGCGATATGCTGGAGCTGTTCGTACTCGATTCGGGCATAGGAATTGATGAAACCCTGCATGAGGCCATCTTCCAAAAGTTTCGGCAGGCAGAGATGTCGCTCAACAGGAAATATGGCGGCTCAGGTTTGGGGTTGGCCATCTCGAAAGCCTATGCCGAACTGATGGGAGGAGCTATCAGTGTGGTATCTTCACCCGACGAAGGATCGCTCTTCAAGCTATCGATCCCATACAAGACACCTCCCATCAACGACTTGCAAAAAAACAAAAGGCAGATACGCGAACTCACCCTCTTTAAGGAACCCACCATCCTGGTGGCCGAAGACGAGGACTTAAACTTCCTCCTGATCAAAGAGTTACTTAGCCGCATGGCCCTTCACATTTTGCGCGCCGAAAACGGGAAGCGAGCCGTTGAGCTGTTCCGCGAACATCCCGAAATTTCGCTGATTCTCATGGATATTCGGATGCCCGTGATGGACGGCTTCGAGGCCACGCAGATTATACGGTCGGAACAGCCTGCAATGCCCATTATTGCTATAACTGCCTATGCCCACAACGACGAGGAGCAAATGGTTCATCAACTGGGCTTTTCCGACTATATCAGCAAACCTTTTACGTCGGAGATCCTCATTGCCAAAATCAGAGAGCAACTCGCCACAATCCGACCCACCCCCTGAGGCAGGTCGTCATTCCTTGTCTTACTCAACTGCAAACCACTATGGAACGCAAAACCTTTTTACAGTGTACGCTGGCTGCCGCCGGCTCGCTATTACTTGGCGGAAAGATCAAGGGATTGGAGTATTACCCCATGCCCTCAACAAAGAGATGGGCCATTCTGTACGGTACCTGGTGCGGGAGTTCGCGCGATGCGGCCGTCTGGATCTCTGAAGGTATGGGGGGAATTGCTCAGGTGTACGATGTACGCGAAGCCCCCGATCTGAGTCGGTTCGACCATCTGATTATAGGAGGATCTATCCGGAGCAATGTAACCAGCCCTGAACTGCAGGCGTTTATTAAAACGCAGAAAGCCGTCATCAAGCCCAAACTTCGCGGACTTTTTGCTGTATGCGGGAATATGCAGCAACCCACAGGCCCGGCTCAAACCACGCTCTTTATCGAGAACCATCTGGCTGCCCTCTGTGAAGCAGGTCCACTTCCCTCAAAAGTATTCAACGGAAGGATCACCAAACGGCTGCTCGATGCCGCAACCGCAACAACGATGGCAACTTTTCCCGATTACGATATGCTGAAAAGAGCCGACTGCATGCAGTTTGGAAGCGAAGTGCTTGAAAAAAACCCTATCGGCAAACCTTAATCTGTTCAAAGAAGTCGTTCCCTTTGTTGTCTACCAGGATAAAAGCGGGGAAGTCGACCACCTCAATTTTCCAGATGGCCTCCATGCCCAATTCCGGGAATTCGAGACACTCCACCTTCTTGATGTTGTTTTGGGCCAAGATAGCGGCAGGGCCGCCGATGCTGCCCAGATAGAAGCCGCCGAACTTTGCACAGGCCTCGGTAACCTGTTTGCTTCGGTTCCCCTTGGCAATCATAATCATACTGCCGCCATTCGCCTGAAACTCGTTGACATACGAATCCATACGGCCTGCTGTGGTAGGCCCGAACGATCCGGATGCCATACCTGTAGGGGTCTTTGCCGGGCCGGCATAGTAGATGGGGTGATCTTTTACGTACTGGGGCAGACCTTCGCCCGAGTCGATTTTCTCTTGGAGTTTAGCATGGGCAATATCGCGCCCCACCACAATGGTACCGGTGAGTGAGAGCCGAGTGGCAACCGGATATTTGTCAAGTTCGGCCAGCAGCTCCTTCATAGGCCGATTCAGGTCTATCTTCACCGCGTTGCCTTCGCCCTCGTTGCGAAGCGATTCGGGAATGAATTTGCCGGGGTTCTCTTCGAGTTTTTCGATCCAGATACCCTCTTTGTTGATTTTTGCTTTGATGTTTCGGTCGGCCGAACAGGATACCCCGAGCCCTATGGGGCAGGAGGCGCCATGGCGAGGCAACCGGATAATACGGATATCATGGGCAAAGTGCTTGCCGCCGAACTGGGCGCCCAAACCGATTCCCTGGGCAGCTTTCAACATTCTTTGTTCGAGCTCTATATCGCGGAAGGCGCGACCCAATTCGTTTCCGGTAACGGGCAGATCATCGTAATATTTGGCCGAAGCCAGCTTCACGGTTTTAAGGGTCATCTCGGCCGAGGTGCCCCCAATCACAAAGGCAATATGATAGGGAGGACAGGCGGCCGTGCCCAGCGACTTCATCTTTTCGAGCAGAAACGCCTCCAGTTTTCCCGGAGTCAATAACGCCTTTGTCTCCTGATAGAGATAAGTTTTATTGGCCGATCCGCCCCCTTTCGAAATGCAGAGAAACTTGTATTCATTTCCGGCTACGGCATAGAGGTCTATTTGTGCGGGCAGGTTGCAGCCTGTGTTCACCTCATTGTACATATCGAGGGCGGCATTTTGCGAATAGCGAAGGTTCTCTTCGGTGTAGGTTTTGTACACCCCTTTCGACAGTGCCTCGGCGTCGTTACCCCCGGTAAACACATTCTCGCCCTTTTTTCCCATAATGATTGCGGTACCGGTATCCTGGCAAAAGGGCAAAACCCCTTTGGCAGCCACTTCGGCATTGCGCAAAAAGGTGAGCGCAACATACTTGTCATTCTCACTGGATTCGGGATCATTCAGAATGTCAGCCACCTGTTTCTGATGTTCGGGTCGAAGCAGAAACGACACATCCTTAAAAGCGGTATTGGCCAGCATGGTAAGGGCCTCCGGTTCGACATTCAGGATTTCGCGGCCGTCGAAGTTGCTTACCGACACATGGTTGGAGGTAAGAAGATAATATTCGGTCTGCTCTTTTCGCATGGGGAAAGGCTCCTGGTAGGTAAACGGAGGCGTAGGCATAGCGCTAACGGTTTAAAGGTTTGTATTTTGTAATTCGGTACAATGATTCAGCAGGGGAAGAGCCATCTCGGGAGGCACGGCTATAACGGCCATGGTATTCGTTTCTATCACAGGTCGTTGCAAAAGCGAGGGGTTCTCAGAAATGAGTCTAAACCACTCATGGGGCAGAAACGACCTCCCCTTTAACTCTTGTTGGTAGAGGCGATCCTGGGTGCGCACCATCTTTTCGGGAGCAAGGTTCAGTTTCATCGACAACCGGGCCACCTCTTCGGGGGTGAGCCCACTCTTCATATAATCGCGAATTTCGGGCACAAAATGTGCTGCCTGCAGGAATTGCAATCCTGCACGGCTCTTTTGGCAACGGGGATTATGGTATATGCGCAACATCTGATTTCTCGTGCCTGCAAAGGTAACGAAAATCACTCTGTTTTTGAATTCAACAACCGTTTCAGACCAGAAGTTCGCGCAAACTTTTGCCGGCCTGCCAGTGCAGCCCAAACATGCCCGATTTCACGGCCGCCTCCACATTAGCCCACAGATCGTCGATAAAGAGGGTTTCGGCAGGATCTACTCCGGCCAGCCCGATCACTTTGCGAAAAGCCTCAACCGAAGGTTTACGTAATTGCAGTTCGTGCGAAAAGAAACATTTCTTGAAACGCTCTCTCAACACCGGATAACCGAACTCATTGAGGAGCCTCGCCTCATAATAGCGCATATGAATGGCGTTGGTATTGCTAAACAGAAAGAGCCGATAGCGGGCAGCCAGTTTCTGTAGCACCATCTCATTTCCGACAGGAAGCTCGCCCAGCATGCTGTTCCACGCCTTATCTATCTCCTCATCGCTCACCGGCAAGCCCCCAAGCATCGCACGGATAGCGTCTCTAAAGGCCTCGTCTGATACGCTGCCGGTTTCGAAAGCGTGGAAGAGAGGCATCGCCATAATGGCCTCCATCTCGGTATCGGATTTTTCGTGTAACGGCGGCCACATCCGCATAGCAGCCACGCAACGATCAATTCTGAGCCGGATTACCACATTCCCCAGATCGAAAATCAGATTTTTAATGGTTTGCGAACCATTTATACTCGGAACAATACGGTGCCTGACACTGTTCGAAATCATAAATTATCGGTTTTTTACCCTTACGCGTTGACGAAGTAACTGCAAATATGTAAATTTGCGCTCCCATTCGCCCCATGGAGGGGCAACTTTTTATATTAGGGCCTATAGCTCAGTTGGTTAGTAGCACCTGACTCATAATCAGGGGGTCGCTGGTTCAAG
>CAYGID010000047.1:0-17144 GCA_964349835.1 uncultured Bacteroidales bacterium
TCGCCACCCTGGAACTGTGCATAATCATAGTTAAAATAGGGACTACCACCATTCAGAAGGGCCGAGGCCTCCTCGTCGTTTCTGTAGATACCGTTTGTTTCGAAACCGTAGAACGAACCTACAGCCTGACCTTTCTGAGCTCTGGCGGCAAATCCGCTATACTGCGACTCAACGTAAGGAGTAGCGGAAGGCATCCCGGTTACCTCATTCTGGTTGTAGGCAATGTTACCGCCCAAATTCCAGTTAAAGGGACCCGTAGCAAAACGGAGATCTAACGCAGCTTCGATACCCTGGTTGGTGATCTCACCGGCATTCAGCAACGCGTAACTCATACCCGAAGTAGAGGGCATATTGCTCAGCACAAGGGCATCCTTGGTGACACGGTTGTAATAGTCAACTGAAAAGTTCACTCTCTGATTGAAAATACTCCAGTCGAGACCCAGGTCGATTTCGGTAACCCGCTCAGGTTTCAGATTCTCATTTCCCAACTGACGAAGGGCAACTCCCGAAAGGAACTTGTAGTTAGCCGGGGTATAAAGCATCTGGTTGGTGTAGTTACCAATATTGTCGTTACCCGAAGTACCGATACTGGCACGCAGTTTCAACTCGTCGATCCATTCGGCGTCGCGGAGGAAATTCTCCTGACCAATACGCCATCCCAAAGCCAAACCGGGGAAGAACTGAGTCCGTTGCTGGGTGCCAAAACGCGAAGAGGCATCCATTCTGACAGTAGCATCGGCAATATACTTCTCTTTGTAGATGTAACTTGCATTGGCATACATCGAGAAGAGCTTCCATGTATCGGAACCGGTTGCCAGCGTGTCGCGGCTACCCTGCAGATTGGTAAAGTCGTCGCCGGGAGAATCGTAGGCGCGTCCAAACCGGGTGTCGGTGTTATCAACAATCAACTCCGAACCTACGAATGCAGCCAGTTTATGATCGAAATTGAAAGTCTGCGAATAACGACCCTCCAACTTGGCATTAATCAGCAGATTGTCGTCGTACGACTCCTGCGAGATACGGTTCATGTCGCGGAAGGGCGACACTCCGTTCTTAGGCACAAAGGTCATGGTCTGCTCAGTGACATTGTTCAAACCCACGTGACCATAGAGCGAAAGATTCTTCTTGAAGTTATACTCGCCGAAAACCTTGGCATTGATGTAGGTAGAGGAGTAGACATCGCGGGTCTTATCCGAAACCAACACCGCAGGATTGTTAATACCCGCGAAGGTCATCATCTTGGGCGAACCGTTGAATACACCAAAAATATCGTGATCTTCCAAAATGGGAGTATTCCTGTTACCGGAGGCCTGTACATAAGGAGTGGTAATAGGCGACTTCTTCAATGCAGTAAGGAAGGGGTTGTAGGGAGAGTTTAGCTGGAACATCATATCCCCATCGTTCTTGGCAAAGGCGAGGTTGGTACCAACCCGCAACTTATCTGAAACCAGATAATCGAGGTTAAAACGGGCACTCAGTTTGCTTAACGAGTTGTTATCAACAATTCCCTGCTGGTCGAAATAACCTACCGAGAAGGAGTAGCGTGCCACATCATCACCTCCTCGCATACGGAAATGGATATTCGAAAAAGCACCCATCCGGGTTACCTCGTCCATCCAGTCGGTATTGTTATTGTACTTTTCGTACAACAACGAAGAGGGATCATTGTTAATAGCATCGGCATACGAAACCAAGGTGCCAAAGTTATTCAGCATACCCTGAGGACCCGCGTAATCGTAAAGCATAGAAGAGAGGTAACGGCGGCTTTCGTCGGCACCCAACATCTTCATTTCGCGATCGAGATCGCTCACACCATAGCTGGCGTTGAATTCAATCCGCGAATTACCCTTTTGTCCTTTATAGGTTTCAATGAGAAGCACCCCGTTTGCAGCGCGCGTACCGTACATGGCCAAAGAGGAACCATCTTTCAGGAACGAAACGTTTTCAATGTCTTCGGGATTAATCCCAAAAAGATTGCTGTTCAGTTCACCGGTCGAAGCAGAGTAGCCCGAAATTTCGCTGATAGGCATGCCATCAATAATATAAAGGGGCTGTGTTCCACCAAGAATTGAGGCACGGCCGCGAAGAAGCAGGTCGGCACCGGCACCCGGCGCACCATTCGAAGCGGTAACTGCCACACCGGCTATCTTGCCCGTAAGGAAGCGTTCGGCGGTAGCATAGGGACGCTGAATAAAGTCGGAACCACTCAAAGCGGTATACGACTGGGCCATAAAACGTTTTTGACGAAGGCCGGCGCCCATGGTCACTTTATCGAGCGTTGAGGCAAACCCTTCGGGAACCAGTTTCACAACAAGAGCTTTCCTGCCGTTCAACAAGATGGTATACTCCTCATACCCCGGATAGCTAAAAATCAGGGTTGCGTTTGATGCGGCAGAGATCGAAAATTGACCATTATCGTCGGTGGTTTCGGCAGTTCCTGCCACGCCATCGACTCTCACATTAATACCGGCCAGCGGAGTGTTGTCAACAATCGATACCACCTTTCCTGCAATGTCCAGCTCCTGCTGTGCCATCACCGGAAGAGCCAAAAACAGACACAACAACCCGGACAAAACAATCTGGTAATATCTATTTACTATTTTCATAAGTCAGATTTTTTTCAAGGTTTATTCTTTCGGCTTAACTTTGAATTCGAGGCAACGAGGAGCCATAAATTCGTTATTAATAAGCTGGCCAAGGGTTTGCATTTCAATCTTAAAGACAATCGGCCCCGGAGCAGAAAAGTCAGTCACGCGGAACGTGAAAGGCAATTTTACCATCCTAACCTCTTCGGGTTGGTTGTAGCCGTCGATTCCAGGGTTTTTAGAAGCAAACCTTGTAATATCACCTACCACACCATTGGCATCTTTTATAGCTCCCATACAGAAGTTCTGAGCTGCCAACTGGTCGTTGATGTACAACTTAACAAACACATTGATGTAACGGTCGGTTTTAGCCCTGTAGTAGAAATAGACATCGTAATCGGCATTGGCATAGAAGGTGCCTTTTGCCGGATTCCACGAAAAAGTAACATAGTCACCAACTTTCAAATTGTAGTCGAGGTTGCCCCGACGTACTGTATTGGTCCACGCAAAGCGCTCCCAGTTACCCACGCTGGCTACACCAGAGGAGAAGGCAATCTGATTCTCCTGAATAAAGTTGAAGAAGGGATTCTTCGGTGCCGAATAGAGCACATCTTCGAGCAGCAGAGAGGGAATCTGGAACAAAGCGTTACCATTATCAAACTGAACCGCATTTTCGACCGTATCAATAAACACCTGCTTCCCGGTAAGGGTAGTCAGGCTGAGTACATCGTCGGGTTGCGGGTCGGTAATCATAGCAATCTGCGCCGAGTCGAGCAGGGCAAGATGACCGGTGGTGTAGCCGTTGGGAAGAGCAGCAACCAGCGCATCTCTCTCGACCGCCAGCTCCTCATCAGAGAGCCCTGCATAGTAAGCAACCTGCGTATCAATAAACTCCGATACAGCGGGGGGATTAAGGAAGGCTAGATTCTGGAAAGGAACCACTCTTGCAGTACCGTTAACCGAAAGATTCAGATTGGTAACCGGATAATCTTTCTGCATAACCAGGCTCCCTTCGGGGCTGATAGAGGGATACGACACAAAAATGGCGGAGTCGGCATCCAGAACCGGAGCAATCATGCTGCGAAACTCCGGATAGAGATTCTCGAGAGTAGCCAGCGTGGGAGGAAATGCAGGCAGAACACCCGAAACCTCATACACCAGCCCATTGCTGATGGTCACAGGCAAACGCGAAATACCCATGGTAACCGGCTTGAAAATATCCTCAAAGTAACCGTAACCACCCATTCCTTCGAGCGCGGGAATCCCGTTGCTGATGATGTAGCGCATGCGGAAACCGGAGGCGGTGGTAATAATCTTACCGTCGGTCAGCGACTCATAGGGAACCTCTCCCACCAAAATCAGACTATTGAGAAGCGAACGGAGTTGCGATGCACTCATGCCCTCAGTAACGGTTTCGAAGGTATCGTTAGGAAGTGCCAGATAGGTCATCTTAATACCCTTATTGGCCGGAACCAGCAAATTGTACTCCTCAAGCGCCTCGCTAAAAGCGGTATAGCCTAAATCGGCCAAGGCCTGCTGCGTATCAAGCTTAAGAGTCTGTTCCGGATTTACAGAGGTATCGTAGTGCTTATCCCAATCGTCGCTCGAACAGCCGACGAACGACAGAAGCAGCATACTGAATAACCCTGCCAGAAAAACATTTATTCTTCTTTTCATACTTTTATCCATTTAGCTAGTTAGTAGGACTATTCAACTTCTTCATCAACGGCCACAGGAACCAATACCACAGAGTCGTATTCGCCCATTTTCACCTCCTGATGCACAAACCTCAGGGTATAGTCGCCAAACTCTTCGCATACTATTGTACCCAAAAGCAGATTTTGCTGATAGTCGGGACGTCCGCTGGGCTGGCCCGATGAGGCATCAGTCTGTCGCATATTGACAGGGGTCAGTCTCTGGTCGACCCTCCAGTCGGAAGGATTTTTGTCGTTGCGGAAATAGACCAGAATATTCGATGAGGCATCGTTTGTCTGGCGGTAGTTGAACAACACTTGGTAGGTACCGGCAGGTACATTGCGAAGAATTACCTCCAACCAATCGTTAGTGTTCACAGGGTTAAATCTGAGCCCGTGGCCCTGATCGCTGGTGGGATTCGAAGTGGTAAAACGCGAATACCTTACAACATTCCAAACATTCTGTGACAAATTTGTACGGATATCCTGTAAGTTCACCTTCCAACCGAGAGGGGTACTGTATTCACGGAACCCATCCTCAATCTCTTTCAGAGTTTTGGTGGCAACCAAATTGCTGTTATCCATGGTAAGAACGCCGGTAATCTCGTGAATTACCCCATTCTTCAGACCCACATCGGCCTTCAGGTTGTCGATCTCGATTTCGTTGCCGTTCAGAACCAACCGGGGATCCAGAGCATTTTGGTTCAGGTCGTTCACATTGATGGCATAACCCGGCTTAAGGGTTTCCAGATTCTGCGAATAGGTAACCGGCACCAGAATATTATTCTCATCGCGCTCGGTATCGTAACGGGCCATCTGGAAGGTAAACTTGCCATAGTCCTGCG
The DNA here is from genome assembly GCA_964349835.1 of uncultured Bacteroidales bacterium. Classification (GTDB taxonomy): domain Bacteria; phylum Bacteroidota; class Bacteroidia; order Bacteroidales; family UBA4181; genus JAQVSH01. Next base: position 5,125 of record CAYGID010000047.1, read on the forward strand.
AACCGGAAATACCTCTCTTATCCTGCTGCCCTTTCAGGTTCAGGTAAAAGATGTAATCGCGAATCAGTTCATCGTCCGAAAGAGATGCGAGGTCGGGATTTTCGGCCCGCAGAAATGCCAGCAACTGCGCTACACTGGTGATACCGGCCGCGTCGAATACCTCATCGGGAATAGCCAGGAAGGTAAAGAAGGGAACCATGGTACTTCCGGTAATGTAGGGATGGGGTTGGTTGGCCACGCCAAAGGTGTCGGGAAGCAGTTTGTCGCCCCGCGAATTCAAAATATTGCAGGCGTCCATTGCATCCGACAAAAGGGTAAACCGTCCCGTATTCTTCAGGTAGGCGTACACCGTGCCGGGGTGGGGAGTCAATACATGGTTAAGGTGATAGACAAAGCCGTTAGAAACTTCGGCGGTGCCGATTACTTTGGCCTCTTTGTTCAGCATGATATTCGAAAAACCGGTACGCACATCCACAAAGTGGCGAACCCCCGACATGGTGGTATCGGCGTAGCTGTTAAACAAACCGGTACGCTGGCTGCGAAGGGCAACTTTCGACAGAATCACATGGAAATCGAGAAACTCTCTCACCTGCTGCTGACTCATCTGGGGAACCGAATCGAGACCCAGTCCATCGAGATAGGTTTCAATGGCGGCATTCTCGGGGGCAAACACGGTATAGTTTCCACGGGTACCCAACAGAACCTCATAGCGGATAGTAATGGTACCGGGAGTTCCCTCCAGATCAACCTGGCCCTGACGTTCAATAACGCCCATGCCCACCATCTGCTGGAACATACTAAGTTCCGGCTGTTCGTCGAAATATTCCGTAATCAACTGATACTGCTCATCCGTCATGTACGCACTGTTAAGGCTTTCCTTACATCCGTACGAAAAGGCCGTAACAAGCAGCACACTAAGAAAAATTATAGGAGATAATCTTTTCATATGCTCGTAATTGAGAGGTTAACCTATTTAGATTGATAATAAGGATTCTGAACCAGATTGATGTTGGCGTTCAACTCATCTCTGTGAATGGGCAGGAACCAGGAGTTGCGGTCGAAAAGACGGCTCTTCCATACCTGCTGAGCGGGACCGAAAGCCTGAGCAGCGGCGATCCTGTCGATTAAAACATCAGGATTATCCTGACGGCGTGCAATGCGAACCAAGTCGAACCAGCGCTTTCCTTCGGCACCCACTTCACGGGCCTTCTCATCGAGCAACAAACTTTCGAATGCAGCAACGGTTTCGGCAGCAATCTCGGGAAGGGGATTGGTACGCGAAGGAGAGGGAATGGCACGGTCGCGAACAATCTTCAACGTGATTACAGCACCGGGAAGGTCGCTCGAATTAGCCTGCGCCTCAGCCTTCATAAAGTAGATATCCGACAAACGGTAGAAAATATAGTTGATGTTATCGGTAGAGCCACTGATGCGCTTCTTATCGTTAGCAATGTTCTGCTTGCTGTCGGCCAGCATGAGTTTCCAAATGGTGGTATATTTGTCTATATCCTGAAACGAAACCCCTAACCCGCGAAGGTCATCATTGCGAGGTTGACGGTAATCTTCGCCCTGCCAGTAGTAAAGGGTGTTGAAGGAGGGGTGAAGAATCCAGGTGTAACGGGTATTAAACCAACCAAACATAGGACCGGCATCTATAAACTGACCCCGAAGGAACTGCAACTCAAAAACCGACTCGGGGCTGTTACCCGGATAGAAATTCTCCATAAAACGTTCGCCCGAAAGATAGACGTAACGGGTATCGTTCAGAATTCTGTCGCAATAGGTTTTAGCAGCAGTAAAATCGCCGGGAGCTCCACGGGTAAGCAGCGCATCGGCCAAAATAGCATACACCGTGGGCAAAGTAACCCTTCCCTTTTCGTACCGGGTCTTTTCGGCAGGTGAGGAGAAGTTTTTCATGCTCCAGTCGTTGCGCACCATCGTTTCGGCCAGTTTCAGGTCGGCAATTACCGAATCGAGCACCTGGGTATAAGGAATGGGGGCCAACTTATATTCCTGTTCGTCGCTTTCAGAGGGTTCGGAGGTATAGACCATATCCTTAAAAGAGCGGGCCAGATAGAAATAGCAGAGCGCCTTCATGGTTAAAGCCTCACCCAAGTGATACTTCAGCTCGGTATTCGAATAAGTAATGTCGGTGAGCTGAGCCTCAGGCGCAAACATGTACACCATATTAAACTTGTTAATGGTGCTGTAGATGGAGTTCCACTTCACCAATCCAGTGGTTTCGGTTATCATCTGGTTGTTGAAGGTTTGATAATCGCCGCTGTTAGGTCTGATTAAATCGCCCCGAACCTCACCATACGAGTAGAAAAGATCAATGGTATTCTGCAACTGATCGTAAGCACCGAGCAGCGAAGTTTCCACATCCTCCTTGGTTTGCCAGTACTCCTCGCGCGTACGGTCGTTAATAGGCGCCTGTTCCAACATGCTGTTGCAGGAGGAGAAGACCAGCAAAAAAGCTGCAAGCCGGAACAAATAGGAAAAACCTTTCAAATATATTCTGTTCATAGTGGTCTTAGTTAAAAGTAATTGACAAACCAAAAGTGAAGGACTTAGGAACAGCCGTACGATCCTGGTCCATACCTACAGCCCACGGATCAGTGCCACCGAGCGAAATTTCGGGGTCTTGACCGGTGTAGTCGGTAAAAGTCATCAGATTGTAGCCGGTAACATACATCTTGGCCGAACGAACACCCACCTTCTTACAGAAGGCCGAGGGCACATCATAGTTGAGGGTGATACTCTTCATACGGATATAGGAGCCATCTTCAACGAAGCGGTCGGAACCGGCATTGTTCGAGTTGGAGTTAAAGGTTACACGGGGAATATCAGTGATATCACCCTGTTTCCGCCAACGGCGCATAACCGATTGAGCCTGATTGTTGTTGGCGTTAACACCACCACCCATAGCTTCGAGACCTTTACGAGAGATATTCAACACATCGTTACCCACATTGTACTGCCAGAAAAAGTTCAGACTCCAGCTCTTATAGGCAAAGTTCGATCCGAGACCCCCAAAGAACTCAGGGTTAGAGTCACCGATAATGGTGATATCCTGGTTGTTGATCTGCGCATCATAGTTGAGGTCCTCATACTGTGCATCACCACCCTGCAGGTTACGGCCGCCCATCTGCATCCGCTTAGGCCGTCCGTCAAGGTCGAATACCTTGTTGCCATTGACATCGCGAGCCACAGCATCCTCATCGGTAGCATAAACACCCACGAACTTATAGCCGTAGAAGGAGCCGATAGGGTCGCCCTGGCGAATCTGCGCCTGGTAGCCCGAAACACTCTTACCTACGTAACCACGATCTTCGGGCAAATAGGTAATCTTGTTCTGGTTAGAGGCAATGTTGAAGTTCACACTCCACCTGAGCGCTTTTTCCAGAATACGTACATTGGTTTCGAACTCAATACCCCGATTACGCAAAGTACCAAAGTTGGTGAGATAGGAACCGAAGCCGGAGGTACCGGGCAAGTCACGGTTCAGAAGCAGATCTTCGGTCTTCCGCTCATAAACTTCGGCCGTGAAAGACCAGCGGTTGTTAAAGAGAAAAGCATCCACACCTAAGTTACTGGTGGTAGAGGTCTCCCACTTCAGAGTATTCAACTGAATGTTATTGGAGTTAACACCCACCTGATCGAGGTAGACGGAACCGGCCGAATAGGTGTTAAAGTGGAGATATTTGGCACCGGGAGCATTACCGGCCTTACCCAGAGAGTAACGAAGCTTTAACTCGTCAACGAAGGGAAGGTTTTCCATAAAGGGCTCTCCAGAAATACGCCATGCAAAAGCAAAGGTGGGGAAGGTAGCCCAACGGTTCGAAGCTCCGAAACGTGAAGAGCCCTCAGTATTAGCACTGGCCTGGAAGATATAGCGGTCTAACAACATATAGTGCAACTGCCCGATAAAGGTAACACCTGCATCCTTATCTTCATTGGCGCCCAATGCTAACCAACGATTGGTGGTACCGGTATTTTCCATATTGGAGTTAGCAGTATTGGTGGCGGTTTGCGCCATAGAGTAACCTCTGGTCCAGCTCAGTTTGGAGATACCGGTAAGGGTCAGCACATGAATCTCGTTAAAGGTCTTAGAGTAAGAGATTACATTCTCCTGCTGAATCTCCTGCGAGTTGTTGTTATTGTACTGGGTGCGATTAATCATCTGGTCGTTCCACAACCTATTGGTAGCCGATGCCGGTACAAACTGGTGGTCGTCGCCATTATTGAAAGCCACCGACACACGCGAGGTTAAACGGAACCCGGGAAGAACATCATAAATCACCTGGATAACCGAACGGAAATTTTCGCTGCTCGATTCACGACGGGTAAGGTTAGTCCAAGCTACAGGATTGTACATATTCCGGGCGAAGAGGAAATTCTGCTTTTCCGGTTCGGGAATGTAGTAGTCGGGAAGGTCGTTACCAAACTCATCCTTCTGGTATACCGGGAGGAATGCAGGATAGGCCCTGGCCATAGCCAACGGGCTACCCGACGAACCGGATACATTACCATCCTGAATCTGCGTGGTACGAGTATAATTGATGCTCGACTTGAAGCTCAACTTATTCGAAATCTGGTAGTCGAGGTTAAAAAGTCCGGTTAACCTTTCCAGTCCGCCCCCTTTGGTGGTACCGGTCTGATCGGTATGGCTCACCGAGAAGTTGTAGCGGGTGGTATTACCACCACCACGGAGAGAGAAGTCGTTAACAAGGGTATAACCCGTTTGCTGCACCTTCGAAACCCAGTCGGTATTGTTGTTATAGTAGTAGTAGTCGTCGCGGTTAGGATCGTCGCGAAGCGCACCCAGATACTGCGAAACATTTCCGCTACCACCGGGGTTCACACCCACAACGCCACGATTCTGCTCCCCTTCGAGAATCAGAATCTTCTGGTCGTCACCACTTAAAATAGGAACCTCTTTAGGCGACATCTGTAAAGAGAGCTTAGCTCCGTAGCTGATAGAAGTCTCATTTTTCTTACCGCGTTTGGTGGTAATTACAACCACACCATTGGCACCTCTCGAACCGTAGATAGCAGTAGAGGCGGCATCTTTCAAAATGTCGATACTCTCGATATCCTCGGGGTTAAGGTTGGCAAGCGGACTGTTAGCACTCATCAGGTCGGTAAGATTCACCCCTTTTACAGACAACTCGGTAGGCACATTATCAATTACAACCAGAGGGTCGTTCGAAGCATTGATGGAAGAGTTACCACGAATACGAATGGTAAAAGCAGCACCCGGTTCACCGGAAGTAGCGGTAATCTGCACACCGGCAGCACGCCCCTGCATCATTTCAGCAACAGAGGTAGCCGACGATTTGGGAACTTCGGCCAACTTAACGGAAGTGGTGGCAGTGGCCAGGTTTCTCTTCTCAATCTGAGAGTAACCGTCATCGACCTTTATAACCCGTTCGCCGGTTACAGAAACCTCTTCGAGAGCAGTTGATTCAGGCTCAAGTGCAACTTTAAATGCACTTTGCGAACCAACCGGAGTGTCGATGGGTTTGTAACCGATATAAGAGACACGGAGAATGGCATTGGCTTCGGGAACCTCGATGGTAAAATTACCATCGAGATCGGTAACCATACCTTTAAGCATACGCCCATTGGCATTCACGATCATAACGTTGGCAGCAATAAGCGGCTCGCCGTCAGACTTATCCGTAACGGTCCCCTTAATGATTCTGGCGCCTTGACCATATAAGCTCTCGGAGAGAAGCATACACAGGGCCGTCAATACGAAAAATATATATTTAAAAATTTTCATAGAATCCTTTCTTTTTTAGGGTTAATTCAGGATTAATTGACAACTTCATCATCAGGGAATTGCTTAACCGGCAAAGTCGGGAAGGCATCAATCTGATGAATCACACCGTTCATTGTTTCAACATCCTTAAGCGCCTGATTAATGAAGATATTAGGTTCCTGAGGATCCTGACCCTTGATATACATGGCACCATCTTCGTACGACACGCGCAGCCAACCATTTTCGTTGTTCTCGAAAAGGTTACCATTCTGACGGACAATCTGGGGCAGCACCGTTACAAACTGTGAAGGCAACACATCGTCATCGAGCTCAGCCTTGGGGTTCTCGCCGTTTTGAACGAAGACACCGGGAATGGAGTAAACGCGGGTGGTTACCAAGAGGTTCCAGAGAGCAGGACCAAAGAGCGCCTTAACAGTGGCATCGCCGTAGGTTCCGGCAACAATCAGATTCTTCATAGCCTGACCGCCTTTTTCAAGTGCATAGGCTTCGATAGCTTCATCGGTGGGCGCAAAGAAGGTGAACATATTGTTCCCGGTAAACTTATCGAGATCGTCGGAGAACTTCCGGGTTGCGGTGTTATTCTTGTAGAGATTGTAGTTAGGAACGCTTGCGTCTAACCAGGGAAGACTCTGCTGCATCAGACCCCACAAATGTTTAAACTTGTTGGGATAGGTGCCTGTATACGAAGCCTGATTCATGGCTTTTACCCAACCGGTGATGGTATATTTGGGCTGAACAGGAATCATGGGAATGGTATAGACCCAACCATTCTCGGTTTCGAGCGTGTTGGCACCCTCTGTGGGAATGGGAATACCATATTCAAGACCAAATACATCGGGATCGATGGTGATAATCTCACCATTCACAACCTTCATGAAGTTCCCGCTGCGGGTGCGATAAATATGGTATCCCGGTTCATGCAGCATATCGGGAGTAAGGGTATAGGTTTCGCCCTCTTCGTCTAATAAATTGAAAGACATATACTTCGAAAGGGAGTCGAGCTGATTGGTAAAGGCATTCTTGTCTTTCCAAGAGATTTTCCAAGAAGTTCCGTCCTGATCTTTTTGTCCGGCATCGAGATACTCCTTAAATACACCAAGAGGAGCAAAGGCATCGTTCTTACCCACAAACAGGGTAGTTTTGTATCCCTTGCCAATCAGATAGTTGGCGTTTCCCGAATAGGCAAGAACCTTCAGCATAATACCGTAATCCTTGTGCGACATAGGAACCTGGAATGCCGTAGAGAAGGCCGAAGCCACGATAATATCCTGCAAAACATAGGCGTAACCGTTGCTGGCAACAAAACGTTTTCCGGGGTCGAGTTCGATGGGAATCCAGAAGCGGCTGAGAGGATTGGGGTTGGTAGTCAGCGTATCGCCGGTGGCATTGAGAACACCTCTAAACATATCCGATTCATTACGGTCCTGCGCCAGGAAGTAGGTTCTTCCCAAATAATCGGAAATCATGCGGGGCAGCGAATCAAGGTCGTTGTCGAATCCGGCAAGTACCTGGTTCATAAAGGCAGTAAACTCGGCATCGGGAGGAATCAGAATGGTTGTCTGACCACCCTCATTGGTAAAGTCGTACAGAGAGTAGCGTTTGGTAAAGATAGAGTCGTTTACCTCCTTCCCTTCGGTGTCGGTAGCATTGGCCGAATAGGTGTAGGTGGTAAAGTTTTGGAACATCTGCCAGAGCGCGAGGCCCTCGCGCTTCATGATAGCCTCCAGATTTTCGCTGGGGGTTAACACTTTATTAATGGTATGGATGGCACCATTCTTAGCGGGAATATCGCGATACATGGTAGTGGCCGTATTGGCAAGTACCTGGGCGGCACCTACGTTGAAATCGCCGGGAGCCGAACCAAATAACACCTCATACTGGTCGTTGAGCAGATATTTGTCGAGATACTTTTTTGTAAAGATTCTCACGCGGGTGTTGTCGGGACGAACCCAACGTACACGCTGAGAGGGAGAGTTAACATCGAGCTCCTGATATTTGGCCGGTTTGTAACGGCTTACATAACGGTTGTTCTCGCGCGAACCGAACGAGGCCTGTTCGAGGTTGGCCGGAGTACTGGAGATGGCGCTCTTAAAGGAGTACTCAAAGTACATGTCGTATAGAATGTGAGCATCCAAAAAGTGGCTCAGCGCCAGAGAGTCGGCCTTGATCGAGACATCGAAATCGTCGATAGAGGAGTACTCCTTGAAATACTGACGATCAGCATCGGCAAAAAATTCGGCAATCGCATCGTTGGTGGGAACAAAAATGGTGTAAAGTCCCGACCTGTCGATTGCACGCTGAAGAAGAGGAAGCTTGTCGATGGCCTTGGTGAATTCCGAAAATTCAGGACGGGCGGCAATTTGTTCGTAGAGCGCCCCTTCCAGATTGCTCGGATAATCATAATACCCCTGAAAATCTTCGGAACAGCCCGAAGCGACAAACAGGAGTACGAGGAAAGCACACAACGACCGTAGCAAGCTCCTTGCCCTCAGATAAATAGTTTTTTTCATAGGTTGTGCATTAAATAGTTAATAATAACTGTTGATGAGAATTTGGAAACTTCAGAAATAGGTAATAGATAAGGTATAGTTTCAGCTATCATCTGTAACAGAGAATCTTACTGTTACGAATCGGGAGGTGGAAGCGAAAGGGGCAAGGGAGCCCCGGAAGCTGAAACAAACAGGTAACGCTGTTTCATAGGCATTTAGGTTAAGTAGTTAGTATTATTTAACAATCGTTTTATCTTTTTAACATACCGAAAATCAACCATATAACTCCCAATTACGAAGCTTCCGGTCAATCACTGTTAGTAGCATCAATTGGGACGAAAATACAAAGAATTCATCTATTTACAACCCTTTTGATTAAACAAATATATCCATTTTCCATTAAAAAAACAGGAGAATCAAGTTATTCTGGCAAAAGAGAGAAAAAAAAGAGGGGCATCTTTTCAGCACTCTAAACAAACATTTAACATTTTTTAACATTTTTTCTGAAGAATTAAGTCGCTCTCCGGAGAGCCAACGAAAAAAGGCCGGGAATTCTGCTGCAAAGGGAGGCCGGAAACGCACAGGAAAATCGCTACATTTGCATAAAAATTTGCCATGAACTCTGCCTTCCGTCTCGCCACCCTGTTTCTGAGCCTTGCCATCCTGCTGCTTTCGGGCTGCAGCAAAGACGAAAACCCGCCCGAGAATCCCGACGCGCCCGAGCACGAGTGGGTGGCGGTGGCCGGTGGAAGTTTTACAATGGGTTGCACCTCTGCCAACAGCTACCCGGTGATTGATGCTATGCCTGCGCATCCGGTTACGGTATCAAATTTTTACATGACCCAAACCGAGATAACCAATGCTCAGTTTGCCCAATTTCTGAACCACTACGGATCCGACCGGGTCAAAACCGGTCCTTACCAGGGGAAAACCATGATTTACGAAACCGACATCAACTACGCTTGGGGGCTGAAACTGCAGGCAGAGGTGTGGGTACCGGCACCTGGAATGGATAACTATCCCGTGGTTTATGTTACATGGTACGGGGCCAATGAATATTGCAAGTGGGCCGGCGGCAGGCTTCCCACCGAAGCCGAATGGGAGTATGCCGCACGCGGAGGAATCCGAAAAGATAATTTTGAATACAGCGGCGACACTTCGCCCCGCTTCGTAGCGTGGTACGCCTTAAACTCTGATCGGAGAACCCGCCCTGTGGGCACACGTGAACCCAACAGAATCGGGATCAACGACCTGAGCGGAAACATTGCGGAATTCTGTTCCGACTGGTTTAATGCCAACACCTACATAACCAACTACGAAAAATCGCTGTCGTCGGTGGTGAAAGACCCTTCGGGTCCCGAGACCGGAACCCATAAAGTGGTACGGGGCGGCCACTGTAAGTCGGGCGAGAATATGGTTACCGTGTACAACCGGCAATGGCTCGAACCCGAAGGCAACAACAACTACACAGGTTTCAGAATGGTAAAGAGATAGAGGGATGTACGCAGGTACCTTTGCCAGCTTTGTAAAAGGTCGTAAACAACGGCCCGAAATAGTAATGGTAGTATGTATGGCTGTGTTGAGCGGACTCCTGGTGGGGTGGCTCTACCCATTCCCTGCCACGATGGCCGATTCGCACAACTACGTAACGGCTGCCATTGAAGATCGTTTCCAGATTTACCGGCCTTTTGGCTACTCTTTCTTCCTGCAGGTTATTCACACGCTTACACCGAACATTGGCTTTGTCTTCTGGAGTCAGCATCTACTCTACACCCTTTCGGTACTCTGGTTTGTGTTGAGCACCTCCTTCTTTTTTGGGAAAGAAAGGAGATCGCTGTACCTGCTCTTCGTTGCCGCCACCCTGATTACGCCGGTGTACTGGTACATTTCGAACACTATTATGAGCGACTCCCTCTTTGCATCGCTCAGCATCCTCTGGTTTACCTCTATCCTTTGGATTGCCATGGGGAAACGGATTCTGTTCTTCTCGCTCTTGCAGGCTGCCCTTCTGTTTGCCATGCTGCACACCCGCTATATCGCCCTCTTCTACCCGCTACTTTCGATTACACTATATATATGGTTGTACAAATCCAAAGCATGGATTCCGGTTACTGCCACTCTGGTTGCATTATTGCTCTTCTACGCCCAAACCGAAGAAGCCATGGCAAGAGAGGCGCGGATCAAACAGTTTTCCACCGGATTCACGGGCTGGCAGCTGGCCAACAATGCATTACATGTGATTCCCCATATTGAACCCAAAAAAAATCTTTTCAACAGCAAGAAGCTCAATATGATCCATGCGGGGGTCTCTCTTCAGAGGGATACCATCACCGACTTAGCCAACAACAAGGTGACCTCGGTGTTCATGTGGGACAATCGGCTCCCCCTAAAGCAGTACATGCTTTACCTGAAGGAGAAGCGCGGCATGCCCTACCTCATTGCCTGGATCTACGCCGGGAAAGACCTGGGAGAGTACGGACGGGGATTGATTGCAAAATACCCTCTCCTATTTGTGCGTTACTACCTGCTGCCCAACACCTGGAATGCGCTCTGGGTTCAACCGGGAATGGTGAGCCGATACGAGGATCATCCCAAACTCGATATCCTGAACAAATGGTTCAGCCCCACTATTGAAAAGGGAAGTTACAAAGCTAATGGCGATCTGTTTGAACGACTATCACCGTATCTTCGGCCCCTCTCGCTGGCAGGCTGGCTATTGTTAGCGGCTATGTTGGTTCGTGCCTTTATTCGCCGACGAGCACTGAGCCCCGGTTCAACGTTGAAAAAGCCCTGGTTTTGGTTTGTATTGGCCTTTGCAGCCGCCTACTTTGGAGCGGTGGTGTGGGCCTCTCCTATCGAGGCCCGCTACTTTATGCCTCTGATTCCTATCAAGGCTATGATACTCTACCTACTCTTTACCGAAATGGATTCGGGTACAAAAAAGTCGGCACCATGAGGCACCTTCTCTCCATATTGGTGTGGTTGGTGTGGGCCGGAAGTACCGGAGCAGCCGGAGCAGCCGGAGCAGCCGTTAAGCCCCAGGCAAGGGTAAACACCCAGGCAAGGGTAAACACCCAGGCAATTGCAATCACCCAGGCAGCAGCAATCACACAGGCAACAGCAATCAAACAGGTAACGGCAATCACACAGGCAAGGGTAAATACCCAATATACACGTGATAGAGTCTACATGTCGGTTTGTTCGGTGGCTGTAGCAGCACCTGCGCCCGTAGCCACAAGGGTTTCGGACGACTTGATAAGGGAGTTCACTACCGACCCCAACCATCTGTTTGAATGGGCTTTTAAGGGGCTTGGGCTGCAGGGCGACGGGAAAGACATTGTGGTGCTTACGGTAAACCGATACACTTATGATACCCGAACGGGACTCTACGAAGGCAATTTCGATTTCGATATCCCCGGCGTGACCTCCTTCCGCGATATGACGGTAAAAGCATTGATTTGGTCGAAAGCCGATTCAGGCAACCAATCGGAGGTGAGCCTCGAACTGCAAAACACCAACCTGATTGTTAAGAAGGCCGGAGGCATCCTACAGGTGGTTCCGCAGGGTTCGGGATGCCTGATGATAGTTCGGGTACATTTCCGGTTTTCGTGGATTATGGATCTGTTTGTAACCCAAAAAAATTATAAGGCCATTGTGGAATGGCGGATTGCCTCGTTTATGGAGAATCTGAAGAACGAAGCCGAAAAAAGGGCGGCATCCGCTCCCAAATCTTGAACAGATTG
>CAYGID010000048.1:0-16915 GCA_964349835.1 uncultured Bacteroidales bacterium
TGCATCGAGATCCATCTTCCCAACCACCACGATACCGGGTTCGGCAGGAGTCGTGCTTGGGCTTTGCTCTCTTTCGGGAGCCTTGGGTTCCGGGGTCGACACCTGTTGAGCAACCGAAACAGTTTCGACGGGTACCACCGCAGCAGGCTGCGGCACGGGAGTCGCTTTTGGCGGCTCCGCAGGGGCAAGAACCTCTTTCGGAGTCACAGGGGTCGACGGCTGAGTCGTGACCACAGGCTGTATCGGAGCCACAGGTTGTATCGGAGCCGCAGGCTGTATCGGAGCCACAGGCTGTATCGGAGCCGCAGGTTGTATCGGAGCCGCAGGAACCACTTCGTGCTCGACCTGTTTTGCCAGCGGCATCTCTTCGGCCTTCGGCGAAACAGGAACTGCCGCATGAGAAGCAGGCTGTTGAACGGCTGCTTTCGGCTCCTCCTGAACAGGCTTACCCACAGGGGCCTTCTCGGCAGAACCGGAAGATTTGGGTTTAAATTTGTCGAGCGACAAATGGCCGAGAATCTTCAAACCGCCCGAAGCGGGGGCGCTCTCCTCCTTACGCTCTTTCGTTTCGTGCGTGGAGGCCTTCCCCATCGCGTTGAAATCCTTCACAAAGACTTCGCCCGTAAAACCGTCATCGGTATCGGCAGCATCCTCCTTTTCGGCGGGAGCACTCTCTTTATCCCTTTTCACTCTGGGCAGGTCAATGCGCTCGGACTCCTTCTTAACACTGAGATCTGTGCTGTACTCTTTCGAGACAAGCACAACCAACTCCGGAGCAAGTTTGGCGTTAGGATTGGGATCCACTTCGTGACCCTTCTTCCTGAGATACTCCACCATTGTAGAGATCCCAACGTTAAACTCGCTGGCCAATTTACTTAAACGTGTAGCTTTAAATTCCGTCATATACTCTTTGTTGCCGTTTTTCATTCTACTGTTCCCGATGGCTCACGCCATTGTTGCTACGCCGAACTCACAGAGTCCATCCTATTCAAACTCCTCGCGAAGAATCCGCAAAACCTCTTTCACCGTCTCTTCTTCCAGATCAGTTCTTTTTACCAGGTCGTTCACCGAAAGGTTCAGGACACTCTTTGCCGTGTCGCACCCGATCGATTTCAACTCATCCAAGATCCAGGCATCAATTTCGTCTACAAACTCGTCGAGATTTACATCTTCCTCCTCTTCGCCTTCGGTTTCGCGGTAAACGTCAATTTCATAGCCTGTAAGCTGGCCGGCCAGCTTGATATTCAGCCCCCCTTTCCCGATGGCAAGCGATACCTCACTCGCCTTCAGAAACACCTCTGCCCTCTTATCGGGCTCGTTAATCCTGATAGAGGTGATTTTTGCAGGACTGAGCGCTCTCGAAATGAAGAGCTGCAAATTGTTGGTATAGTTTATTACATCTATGTTTTCGTTACGCAACTCCCTGACGATACCCTGAATACGCGAACCTTTCATTCCCACGCAGGCACCCACAGGGTCTATTCTTTCGTCGTACGATTCTACCGCTACCTTTGCCCTTTCGCCAGGAGCCCTTACAATCTTCTTGATGGTAATCAGGCCGTCGAAAATCTCAGGCACCTCCTGCTCAAAGAGTCGTTCAAGCAACATGGGCGAAGTGCGCGACAGTACAATAATCGGATTGTTATTCTTCATGTCGACACGCGCAATCACGGCGCGAATGGTATCGCCTTTCCGGTAATGGTCGGATGGAATCTGCTCCGACTTGGGCAGAACCAACTCATTCCCTTCGTCATCGAGGATAAGCGTCTCCCTTTTCCATACCTGATAGACCTCACCGGTAAGCAGCTCTCCGATCCGGTCTTTATATTTTGCATAGAGATTACCTTTCTCCAATTCCAGAATTCTGGATGCGAGATTCTGTCGCAAAGCCAAAATCATACGGCGACCAAATTCTTCAAGTTTTACCTCATCCGTTACATCTTCACCCTCTTCATAGTCGTCGTCAATCTTTTTTGCATCCGAAAGGGATATCTGGAGATTGGCGTCTTCGAGTTCCTCATCGGCCACCACTTCGCGTTTCCGCCAGATTTCAAAGTCGCCCTTATCGATGTTTATGATGATGTCGAAATTCTTGTCGTTACCATAACGCTTTTGCAACAAACTGCGGAAGACCTCTTCGAGCACCCTCATCATGGTTGCCCGGTCGATATTTTTTAATTCCTTGAACTCCGAAAAGGTTTCAATCAGATTCAGATTCTGTCCCATGGGTCTGCTAAATATATCATTATTTAAATAACACAATCACTTTGGTTGCCTTCACCTCGCTATAGGCTAACTCCCTGATCACCTCCTCGTTTCGCGGGCGTTTCATTTCGGGAGTTTTCACTTTCTCAACACACGAGAGCGAAAAAGAGCTCTCCCCTGCACTTAGCAGTGTGCCCTTGTGTTTTTTTCCCGAAGTGAGCAACACCTCTACATCTCGGCCCACATTCTTCAAATACTGGGGAAGTGTCCGAAACGGTTCGGAGAGCCCCGGCGATGAAACCTCCAGTTCGAAATCCTCTTGATCCCTATTGAGCGCGGCCTCAACCGCCTTGCTGATACAGGCACATTCATCGAGCGAAATTCCCAGCGGTGTGTCAAGCAAAACCTTAATCTGATTGGATGCACTAACAGTAACCTCCACCACAAATATAGCGGTTTCTTTGATTTGACCTGTAACTAACTCTTCAATAAGCCCTTTTGTAATCATGAGTCGCAGTGCTGAAGCAAAAAAAAACGAAAGATCGAAGCCGGAGAACAAAACAGGGGACTTGCTGTCCCCTGAATGCCAGTTGTCCGAAAACGGTGCAAATGTACTAATTATCGCGATAATTCAAAAAAAAATGCTACGCCGAAACCATTTTCTTTGTATGCTGTTCAACAACTTATGTTTGGTAAAGGGCACTTTGTTTTTTACCTTTGGCGCAATTTAAATTTGCGCGGCTGTTTGGCCCGAATCGTCAATTTTTTTAGCATGAATTTTATAGAAGAACTCAGGTGGCGGGGAATGATTCACGATGTGATGCCCGGAACAGAAGAGATGCTTTCGCAGGGAATGGCAACAGCCTATCTGGGCATCGACCCTACTGCCGACTCCTTACATATTGGCCATCTGGTGGGTGTAATGATGCTGCGCCATTTTCAGCGCTGCGGCCACAAGCCGCTGGCCTTGATTGGCGGTGCCACCGGAATGATTGGTGATCCCTCCATGAAGTCGCAAGAGAGAAACCTGCTCGATGAGGCTACACTTAGCCATAACCAGCTGGCCATCAATAAACAGCTGGCCAAGTTTCTCGATTTCGATAGTCAGGCGCCCAATGTCGCCGAGATGGTTAACAACTACGACTGGATGAAAGAGTATACTTTCCTCCATTTTATTCGCGACATCGGAAAGCATATCACCGTGAACTACATGATGAGCAAGGAGTCGGTAAAAAAACGGTTGACGGGCGAGGAGCGCGACGGAATGTCGTTTACGGAGTTCACCTACCAGTTGGTTCAGGGGTACGACTTTCTCTATCTCTACGAAAACAAGAGATGCTCCCTTCAGATGGGCGGCTCCGACCAATGGGGCAATATCACCACAGGCACCGAACTGATCAGGCGCAAAACCGGGGGAGAGGCTTTTGCTCTGGTTTGCCCGCTCATCACCAAAGCCGATGGCGGTAAGTTCGGGAAAACCGAATCCGGAAACGTATGGCTCGACTCCGAACGAACCTCTCCCTACGCTTTTTACCAGTTCTGGCTGAATGTGAGTGATGCCGATGCCGAAAAATATATCCGGATCTTTACCGAGTTCTCCCGCAATGAGATTGAGGCGCTTTCGGCAGAACAGGCCGCCGCACCCCATTTTCGTCCACTGCAGAAGGCGTTGGCCAGGGCCATAACCATTATGGTTCATTCGGAGGAGGAGTTCCGCATGGCCGAGGAGGCATCACAGGTGCTCTTCGGAGCGGGAACCAAAGAGACACTCCAGGGCTTACCCGAAAAAACCTTCCTTTCCGTTTTCGAAGGGGTACCACGCTTTACTGTCGAAAAAGATTTGCTGGGAAGCGGTTTGCCTGTGCTCGACCTCCTCTCGGTGCAGAGCAAAGCGTTTGCATCGAAGGGCGAAGCCCGAAGAGCCATTGAGAGCGGA
The DNA here is from genome assembly GCA_964349835.1 of uncultured Bacteroidales bacterium. Classification (GTDB taxonomy): domain Bacteria; phylum Bacteroidota; class Bacteroidia; order Bacteroidales; family UBA4181; genus JAQVSH01. The sequence continues at coordinate 4,142 of CAYGID010000048.1, forward strand.
GGTGTATCTATCAACAAAGAGAAGATATCGGGTGCCGATACCCTCATCCTCCCCGATATGCTATTGCACGGGAAATATTTGGTGGGACAAAAAGGAAAAAAAAGCTACTTCCTGTTGATTGTAAATTGATTGGCATAGAGGAATTGCCTGCTGCCCGGCAGAAAACACAAGTCAATCAAGTAGAATAGATAGGCAGTTCCACCCAGAAGGTGGTTCCCTGGTTGCGAACCGTTTCAAAACTGACCTTACCCCCGGCAGTCTCGGCAATATTTTTTACAATGGCCAAACCTAAACCCATTCCGCTGGTTTTGGTGGTAAAGTTGGGTTGGAAGATTTTGTCGACCACATCATCGTCGATGCCTGTTCCGTTATCGGTTACCCTCACCAATACAGAGGTCTCAATGTGCGACATCTCAACCTCAATGAACGGTTCTCTTTCGGGAGGTACCGCCTGAAGGGCATTCTTCAACAGGTTCACAAAAAGCCTGTGCATCTGTTTGCGATCGGCCATCACATAGAGATCGTCGCAATCGTTGTACTCAATCCTGATTACAACGGGATCGTACGAAAAGAGATCAACAGCTTCGGCAAGCGCCTCTTTCAGTTTGAACGCCTCTACCTGAACAAATGGGATACTGGCGAACTGCGAAAAGGCAGTGGCAATATCGGAAAGCTGATCAATTTGATCGACGAGACGCTGCGAAAACTTGGGGAACATAACGGCAAAACGGTCATCGTCCGATGCCCAGGCCCGGTGAAGATGTTGAATGCTCAACTTCATGGGGGTAAGCGGATTTTTTATCTCGTGAGCCACCTGCTGCGCCATCTCACGCCACGCCGATTCTCTCTCCGAGCGGGCCAGCTTGTCGACATTTTTCGCCAATTCATCAACCATTCGGTTATACTCCGATACCAACCCTTTGATTTCGTCGTTTTGCTCATATTCGAGCCTCTCATTTGCATGACCCAACCGAATCCGGCTAAACTGCTGCTGAATAATCTGCAGTGGCAGCGTTATCTGGCGAGAGAGAAGCACAGAGATGACCACAGTAACTAAAAAAAGCAGTACATACAAATTAATTACTGCGGCCACCAGGGTAGAGATTTCGCGCGTTAACGACTCCTGCTTTGTAAAATAGGGAACATTGAGAATACCCAACGCCTCGAAACGGTCGTTCATCAAAGGCATGTAGGCCGAAAGGTACTTCAGGTTACCAATCCGCTCGCGAGTGGTTATCTGATAGGCCCGCTCGCGTATTAACCGTCTATAGATAAACGAATTCATATGCGAGCTCAAAAGTCCTCTCTGAAACACCTCCGGCCGGGAGGAGGCAATCAGGCGCCCATCAACCGAATAGAGGTTCACATCTACAAAATAGATATTGGCCAGCCAGACCAGTGCAGTACGAATCTCCTCTTGATACCTCTTGGGGTCTAACCATGCAGTAGATTCCAATTGCCTGCCCAGATCGAGCGAGATAGACTGCATCTTGTCGGTGATGATCTCTTCGTGCTTGGAGTTATGCTGCCAGATCAGGAATGTAAGAGTCCCCCCCATGATGAGCGAGAGCCCCAAAATAACCACCGACACAATGGAGAATTGAATTTTGGTTCTGAAATTCATCACAATTCCGCTCCGCAGGAAGGGGAGTCGAAAAAGAAAGGTGAACAGCGATACCACGAGAAAATAAAACATGAAGATGTGCGAGAAAGAGATGAGGAAATCGTACATCCTCAGGTATTTATCGGTAAGAATAATAACCGTGGGTCCACTCGGATCGGCAAGATAATGGGTGTGCCGGTACCCCTCACTCCTGAATTCAACAAAGGTTCCCGGGTGAAGGGTTTCCTGAGAATCGAGTTTGAGATCATAGTCGAAATCGCCAAGGCGGTCGACCAACATCCCTTGGTGATACTTGGCATACGAGTAGGAGGAGAGAAATGAGCGCTGAGGCGATTTGGAGTCCATAAGCAACTCGGGATATCCCAATTCGCTAACCCGGAACTTTGAGGTCAACTCCAAAAAGAAAGAGCGCCCCGAATAAGCAATTCCCGTCGAAAAGTCGATCCATCCCAGATAGGTGACCTGCCCGTTACGATTCTGAAGAAAACTGAAAGGGGTTCCTAAAATTGGTGACCCTCGCGACGAGAACTCTTCTCTGAAAAACTCGAAACAGTTGCAGGCGAGGTTATCAACTACCAAGGTGTCGACAGGTCCGCATACCACAATCTGCATATCGTATTTGTCCCAGTAGCCATCATACAGGTATCGCTGCAAGATATAGCGCCTGATATCGACCACATCGACCGGCGATCGGTTCACTTTTGAAGCCAGAATGGTATCATTGCGCATGGCTCCGGCAATGATGGAATCGGTAAAGAGATATTCGGCAATGTAATCGCGCTCAGTAGCCAGATCTAACATCAGCACATGCCGCTCTTCCCGTTTCTTCTCTTCCGCACAGGTCCAGATGTAAAGGGTTGCGAACATTGATCCGAGAGCAACCCCAAAAACAATGGTGGCATACGAATAATTTTCTGCTCTGGCCAGCCGAATCCACCCCATCAGAACCACCCAGACAATCCAGAATGGCAAAATAATAGACGCCTGCATTTTGGTAAAACTGCCTCCGAAGAGGAGCGCCAAAAGAGTGAACGCAACAAACCAGCGTAGAAATTGCGAAAAGGAGATAAGCCCCCTGCAATAGACAAACAGCTTATCGAGCAGTAACCAAAAGGCTGCAAAATAGAAACCAATTACCAGATAAACGGCAACCCCGTTTATAGAAATAAACTGCAATTGGCCCGAATTCAAGGCAAACTCCGAATTGGTAACGATACTGCGGGTGATATCGAGCATTCCCCTGAACAAAAGGAGAAGCACAAGTATGTATCCTGCAATAAAGAGGTTCGAAAGAGAAATTTTTGACCGCTCTCTCTCCGACGAAGGGGTAGGGATAGAAAAACCGGAATAGAAATAGAGACACCCAAAGAGGAGGAAAAGAAACGACAGGAAGAGATCGCCCAGTGAAGGAAAGAGATGGGGAATGGCAAGATACTCCGGCCCGAAGATTTCGAGCCGGTAAAAAACCGACGGAAAGGAGAACCACTGCATCGTGATACGGACCAATAACAGTACGAAAACCGATAGAAGCACGGCACGATTTCTCTTTTCGGGCTTCATGTCACGAAACGCTCTGAGTGGCATCATTAGCATAAAAAAGATGGCAATCAGGTAGAGAAAGGCAGGATACGCGGTGTTCGCCTTATCGTACCCGGTGCCCGGAGCCAGAACCAGCGAAAAGAGATAATTCTGGCGAGAGTCGAAAATAGGATAACAGTCGTACTGCACGTTACGAGAAATCTGAACGGTAGAGGGAAGCCCGAAATCGGTAGGAAATTCGTTTTTGAGCAGGTTGTTTTCGATAGGATAAACCCACTTTATGGGTATCAGGCCAAGAACCGTAATCTTACCGAAAGAGATCTGCCGATTCACGGCCCATACGTTAGCATACTTGTGGAAAGAGGGGTCGGAGGGCAGTTTGGTCAGCCTTGACTCAACCGGAATCACATGATTATTCCAACAGCAGAGGCTGTCGCCATAATAGACATAAATGGCGAGCGAGGGATCGTCGGTTGTCTGGGTGTCGAGGATATCCCAAAGCCTGGCCGGGTCGCCAGTCTCCCCTAATATGGGGTCTTTTAAAAAGGCCGACATGAGCCTGTTCAACTCCCTCTCCTTATCGAGATAAATTTTTTGAAAGGCGGAGGCTTTCTTTTCGGCCCATCCGGGGAAAAGCACCTCAGTCTCCATGGCAAGGCCCAAGAGAAGGGGAGCAAGAGCAAAGAGGAGCCATTTCAACCCCGAAAGAGGCTTCAGCGAAATAGAGAGCAGAGAATACAAGCGGCTAAACATGGTGGTAAGGCTCCCCTTTAATGATGGTCATGGCACGGTATACCTGCTCTAATGCAATGACCCGAACCATTTGGTGCGAAAAGGTCATACGCGAAAGCGACAGCTTTGCAACGGCTCGTTCGTAAACATCGGCCGAAAATCCATAAGGCCCCCCTATACAAAAGACAAGACTCCGGGTTCCGGCCACCATCTTCGATGAAAGCCATTGGGCAAGCCCTGTTGAGGAGAGCTCCTCTCCGCTTTCATCCCACAAAACCAGTTCATCAGCGGGGCGAAGCGCGGCAAGAATCTGGATCCCTTCACGCTGCTTCTGCGATACAACATCGACCTTTGTGCCTGTTTTCACATCGGGAAGCGAGATAATCCGGAATGGCAGATAACGACCGAGCCGTTTGGTATACACAGCGATGGCCTCTTCGAAATAGGATTCGGACGTCTTCCCTACCCAGATGAGTGTTACCTTCATTTTAATGCTGTAATTTGATCGCTACATTTAGGACCCTTCGCGATAAGATGGAAACCAAACGTACAACTTTTTTCGCAAAGAAGGCCTCTTACAAGCGGTTAGAGAAGAGCAAAAATATGCGACCCGACCTAAAAAGGGGCATTTTGGTATTTGCATGCCCGAATTTTTGTACCTTGCGTTAGCAAAAACATGCATGCCTTTTTTTTGGCGCTTGGTTTGTGGTGCGCTTTTTGCAGGAAGATGTGATAGTTCACATCAAAATGAAGTTAAGTCACATATCATGCCTTTCAGAACAGTTGCATTATTTCTCACCGTATCGCTCCTCTTCGGATCTTTGCCCGCCGGCACTCCGCAGGTGGATGAGGTATTAGATACTATCCGCACTGCCATTGAAGAGGGAAACGCAAAAGAGCTTGCTGCACAATTTAATACCTCACTGAAACTCGTAATTAAGGAGAAGGAGGGGGTGTATAGCAAGAATCAGGCAGAACAGATTCTTAAGAGCTTTTTTGATACCAATACCCCGCGAAAGTTCACCATAAAACACTCCGGCGAAAACAAAGAGAAGGGATTCTGTTTTGCCGTAGGTTCGCTCGAAACCGCGCAGGGACCCTTTCGTATCACACTTTTGCTTCAGAAGCAGGGCGAAACCCTTTTTATCCATCAACTCCGTATCGAAGAAGACAATGGTTAACGCAACCTACCTCGACAATCTGATACGCCTGGCCTTTCAGGAAGACATTGGCGACGGCGATCACACCTCACTCTCTACCATTCCTCACCATGCCACCGGAAAAGCACGACTTCTTGTAAAGGAGCCCGGCATCCTCGCTGGGGTTGAAGTGGCTAAAAGTGTATTCCGAATCTTTGATCCCGAGTTGAAGATGACCCTCTTTTTGGCCGATGGCACATCGATAATCAAAGGCGACGTGGCTTTCGAAGTGGAAGGGAAAGTACTTTCGATTCTTCAGTGTGAGCGGCTGGTGCTCAATTTCATGCAGCGCCTCAGTGGAATAGCCACACAAACCAAAATCTATGCCGACAGGCTTTCGGGGTTAAAGACTCAAGTGCTCGACACCCGAAAAACCACCCCCGGAATGCGGCTACTCGAAAAATGGGCGGTAAAGCTGGGCGGAGGCGAAAATCACCGTATCGGGCTGTACGATATGATTCTGATTAAAGACAATCATATCGATTTTGCAGGCGGCATTACGAATGCTGTTCAATCGGCCAGGGCTTATCTGAAAACGCACGGAAAGGCACTCAAAATCGAAGTGGAGGCACGCAATCTTGAGGATGTAGAAGAAATTTTGGCCATTGGAGGCGTCGACCGCATCATGCTCGACAACTTTGATCTGGCAACCACCCGCAAGGCGGTTGCACGGATTGGCGGGGCAGCCGAAACAGAGTCATCGGGAGGCATCACCCTCGAGACCCTGAGGGCCTTCGCAGAATGCGGGGTCGATTACATCTCTGTGGGGGCACTCACCCACCACATTAAAAGTCTTGATTTGAGCCTGAAAGCAGTAGATTTCTAACCCTTCTGATGAATCGGAACCCAAAAAGAAACGGGGGTATTGCAGCTTAAAAACTGCAACACCCCCGTTCGATTTTTTGGGACAGCCTATTTCAGTCTAAGTTTAAGAGACTCTCTCTGCTTTTTAATCTGCATCAGGTCGAATACGATAGGCGCAGCATTGAAGACAGAGGAGTAGGTGCCGATGATAATACCCACCATCATAGCAAACGAGAAACCGCGGATTACCTCGCCACCCCAAATAAAGATTACCAGAAGAACCAAAATGGTGGTGAGCGAAGTGTTCATAGTACGACCCAGCGTGCTGTTCATGGCACCGTTAAAGAGATCTTTCGAAGTGCGCTTGGGATAGAGGGTATTATACTCACGAATACGGTCGTAAATAATCACGGTATCGTTAATGGAGTACCCTATCACTGTAAGTACCGCACCAATGAAGTTTTGATCAATCTCGAGAGAGAAGGGTACAAACTTATAAAGGATCGAATAGAGCGAAACCAGAACAGCCACATCATGCACAACCGAAATAATGGCGCCCAATCCATATTGCCAATTACGGAAGCGAATAAAGATATAGAGGAAAATCCCGACCAGAGAGAGAATCACCGCCAAGATAGCCTTCCGCTGGATATCATCGGCCATGGTGGGTCCCACCTTCTGAGAATTCAAAATATTGTCGGCCCGGAACGACTCCAGTGTTGCCCCTTCGGGTAAGAGCGTTTTACATCCCTCGAAAATCTGCTTCTCTACATCGCGGTCAACCGCCTCGCCTTCGGCATCAATGAGGTAGTCGGTAGTTATTTTAACTTGGTTATTACCACCAAAGGTCTTCACCTCGACCGAGCTCTCAGGCAGAAAAGCAGAGAGATTATCGCGCAAATCGGTGGTTTCTACCGTCTGAGGGAAGGCAACCATGTAGGAACGCCCTCCGGAAAAATCGATACCCCAGTTAAAACCCTGTACAAAAATGGAGACAATCCCAACCATAATGACTGCAATGGAGACTCCGTACAACCTCTTGCGAACGCCGATAAAATCGAATTTCGCATTAAGAAAGATCTTGGCAGTAGCGGGAATCGAGAATTTAGGGGTTTTGCCATTATCGACCATCCAGTCGAAAATCAGACGGGTAACGAAGATGGAGCAGAAGAGCGAAGTGATGATACCTAAAACCAAGGTGGTGGCAAATCCTTTGATGGGGCCTACACCCACTGAGAAAAGGATGATACCGGTAAGCAGCGTGGTTACCTGACCATCGATAATGGCCGAGTATGCATTTGAGTAGCCATCGGCAATGGCAGTTCGAAGGGTTTTACCCGCTCGGAGCTCCTCGCGGATACGTTCAAAGATAATTACGTTTGCGTCGTCGGCCATACCAATGGTGAGAACGATACCGGCAATACCCGGAAGGGTAAGTACCACACCCACAGAGGCCATCACACCCATAAGGAAGAACATGTTAACCAACATGGCAATATCGGCCACGATACCTGCCGTGCTATAATAGAATGCCAGATAGATAAGAACTACGGCAATAGCTCCCAAGAAGGAGATGAATCCGGCTTTCACCGACTCCTTACCTAGTGTGGGGCCCACTACTTCATCCTGAAGTATTTGTGCGCCTGCCGGCATTTTGCCCGATTTCAGAATATTGGCAAGGTCGGTGGCTTCGGCTAAAGTGAAGTTGCCGGTAATCTGCGAACTGCCCCCTTTAATCTCTTGATTAACCCTGGGTGCAGAATAGACCCGGTCGTCGAGCACAATGGCAACACACTTTTCTACATTATCGCGGGTAATTCGAGCCCAAATCTTCGATCCTTCTGGATTCATCGACATAGAGACCTCCGCGTTGCTACCACCCATTTGCGAGTAGTTGGCCGAAGCGTTGGTTACTACACCGCCGTCAAGAGGGGGGCGGCCATCGCGTCCGCTTCTTTTGAGCGCATGCAGTTCGTAATACGAACCCGTTTTGTCCATGCTATAAGCCTTGGCACTCCATAGGAAGAAGAGATCGCGGGGCAAAAGTGAACGGAGCCTGGGATCGTTGAGGTAGGCCGAAACTTGCGCGGTGTCGCGATAGTGAGCCAAACCCACTACCGAACCGGGAATCAGCTGGTCGCCCGATACACTGGGGCTTAGGATGGAGAAGAGCGGATAGGACTTCTTGGAATCGGCCACTGCCGCCAGAGAATCGGCCAGCGTGTTACCCGATCCCAACTGCGCCAACAGAGAGGCGGTATCGGCAGCAGCCTGCGAGGCGCTGTCGGCCAAAGTAGCAGCCATTTCGGCGGCGGGTGCGGTCTCCGGAGCAGCAGGAGCGGTCGTATCAGCAGGCGCAGCACCACTGTTCTGCTGCAGAATCTCGGCCAGTTTAGTGTTCACCTCCACAAAAGAGGGGTAAACTTCGGAATTTTCGTAGGTTTCCCAGAACTGAAGGTTGGCCGTTCCCTGGAGCAGTTTCCGAACGCGTTCAGGTTCGGTAACACCGGGCATCTCGACCAGGATGCGGCCGGTGCCTTCCAACCGCTGAACATTGGGCGAAACAACCCCAAAACGGTCGATACGGCTGCGAATGATATTGAAAGAGTTATTAACGGCAATCTCCGATTCGGCTCTCAGAAAATCGAGAACCTCCTTGTTAGTGGCCGAGAAACTAAGTCGATCTCTCAGGTCGACCGTATTGAAAATAGAAACCAGCTTGGCATTGGGATCAATTTCCTCAAAAGCCTCGCCGAAAAGGGTGAGAAAATCGGCACGGCTATTGGTTTTCTGACGCTCTTTTGCTTTAGAGATGGCCTGAGTGAAGACCGGGTCGGTACTGTAATTCGAAAGAGCCTTTAGCACATCGGCTACCTGCACCTCGAGAATCACATTCATACCCCCTTTCAGGTCGAGTCCGAGAATAATCTCGCGATCTACACACTCTTTATAAGTGTACTGCCTAAGGTAAAAGAAGTTATAAGCAACTTCGGAGCCCATGGAGTCGAGGTAGTTCATCTCCTTTTTGAAATCTCCCTGAGCGTAGGTTTTCGCAGCTTTCTCAATCCGCCAGGTTGCTATCGAAAATGACAGCTGGTATAAGCAGACCACTGCCATTAGAAGAGCCAATAACCTGATTGCGCCTTTGTTTTGCATTGTCGTTCTGTATTTACTTGATTATATACTCCATCTCGAAAATAGAGCGCAAATATAAAATAATTAATCAAAGGATAAAAACCCCTGTCTAAAATAGAAGCATCCTTCAAATTTAAGGAACAGCCGAATCCGAAAGCGGTCTTCTGATCTGCGAAAGGGGTACCGAGAAGGTAACGCACCGTTTGCTGTAATCAATTTTGGCCTTATGAGCGAGCAGAAAATCGCTGCCAATGAGAGCCGCAATTCTTCGCGAGCTAAAACGGGCATACCAGTCGTTAATACGCGAAAAATCCATCGCGGCTACCTTCAGATTTTTGATCTCCCAGTTATCAAGAAGCAGTTCGGGAAGGCAACCGAAGGAGATGGGCAGGCTTTCGGCACCAATGCCGGCTGTCTGCAACGTGAACTCCTCCGACAAGGGTTCTTCCACGAGATGGCTAAGATCGAAAACCGTTCTCGAAGCCCCTGTATCGATGAGAATATCCTCCAAGCGGCCACCGATAGTCGCCTTGAGAAAAAGGTGGAAACTACTACTATCGAGCGAAACAATCTCCATGGGGAGCGAAATCCTCATACGGGGGCGGGTGTCAAAAAGGCCTTGCGGCGTTGGGATAGAAAAAAACCGGACCGCAGGAGTTACCCCGGCCCGGGAGTAAAAATAGGGATAGTTTACGAGTGTGCAAAATATTAAGGTGCCGGAACCACAGCGGGGTCGCCCTTTATTTCGAGTACAATCACCGTCGCAAAATCGGAAGGCCTCACTTTGTCGGTTTGTATCACAATTGAACCTCCCTCAGTGGCTACGGGTAGTTTACCTTTTCGGGAATCGCTCAATGCGTAAGCTTTTACAATTTTGTTGTCCAAGCCCGGAACCTGAAGCTTACCATCCGATGGCAGGTCAAAGAGATGAAGGTAGAGCAGAGTTCTCCCGTTGGCACTTACCCGTGTGCACCGACCCCACGGAAGCAGATTAAAGGGGCTGGCCTGCGTGCCATAAATAGCCTCACCGTTCACTTTCATCCAATTGCCAATGGCCTTAAGCCTCTCAATACTGGGGTCGGGAAAAAGTCCTTCGGAGGTAGGTCCAACATTCAACAGAAAATTACCTCCCTTCGAAGCGATGTCGATCAGTTTTCGTACCAAATCCTCGGACGATTTCCAGTGTTGGTCGTTTTTATTATAACCCCAATGGTCGTTCATGGTGATGCAACTCTCCCAGTCGAGCCCCTCGAGTCCGGTTGCCGGTATCTCCTGCTCGGGCGTGCCAAAGTCGCCATAATAGCTCCCTTCGCGGTTCAAGCCCGCCATCCCCTGGCGCCCCTTATCAATCCGATTATTCACAATCAGGGTGGAGTCGGCCTGCATGAGGAATGAGTGGAGATCGCCTGCCATTTCGTGAGTCCAGGTGCTCTCCCACTCACCATCGAACCACATCACACCGATGTCGCCATATTGGGTCAGCAATTCGGTGAGTTGCCCCTTCATGTAGGCAATATAACGATTCATGTCGGCCCCCTCGGAAGAGCGATTCTGCTCCCAACTCCTTCTAGGCAGATAATCGGGATGATGCCAGTCCATGATGGAATGGTAAAAACAGAGTTTGATGCCACGTCGGGCACAAGCCTCCGACAGCTCCTTCAAAATATCGCGTTTAAACGGGGTTGCCATAACATCGAATTCGCTCACCTTCGAATCGAAGAGTGCAAAGCCATCGTGATGTTTCGAGGTGATTACAATGTACTTCATCCCAGCCTCACTAGCCAGCGAAACCCACTCTTCGGCATTGAACTTCTGCGGATTAAACTGCATAAGAAGAGAATCATACTGCTCCAAAGGAATCCTGGCTGTCTCTCTGATCCATTCGGCATGGTTGGTGGATCCCCCCCATTCGCCGGCAGGAATCGCATAAAGTCCCCAATGAATAAAAAGACCGAAACGGGCCTCGCGCCACCAATCCATCCGTTCGGGCGTTTTTACCTCACTCTTGCTGCAAGCGAAGAACGGCACCAAAAGTAGCAGGGTAAGAATAAACAATAGGTTTTTTCTCATAGGTAGTAGTATGAATTATAGTACCTTTAAAGGTAAAACAAAAATGGGCCGATTGTTACCAGTTTTTATAAATCTTCACTTCGAAATCTCTATGAAAATCAGGAATCTACTGTTTGCGTCGACCTTTGCCTCAGCCGCGTTTGCCCAGGAGCGTCCCAACATTGTGCTTTTTCTTGTCGACGACATGGGCTGGCAAGACACCTCCGTTCCCTTCTTCAGTGAGCCCACCCGTTGGAACCAAATCTTCCACACCCCTAATATGGAGCGGCTGGCTGCCAAAGGAATGAAGTTTACACAAGCTTATGCCTGTCCGGTGAGTTCGCCCAGCCGTGTGAGTCTGCTGACTGGGGCAAACGTTACGCAGCATCATGTAACTAACTGGACATTGCACAAAAACCGGCCCACCGATTCAAAAAGCGACTCCTTGCTTTTTCCGGGTTGGAATTTCAACGGGATGTCGCCCGTACCCGAAATCGAGCATAGTTTTTATGCCACGCCTCTCCCCCGGCTTCTGAAAGAGGCCGGCTATAAGACGGTCATGGTGGGAAAGGCACATTTTGGCGCGCTAACAACTCCGGCGGAAGATCCGTTAGCACTGGGCTTCGATATTAATATAGGAGGACATGCCGCAGGTGGGCCGGGAAGCTATCTGGGCAGTCGCTCCTTCGGAAAAGACAGGCCGGCTCAGGAAGCCGCGATATATGCCATTCCGCATCTGGAGGCCTATCACGGACAGGATATCTTCCTTACCGAAGCACTCACTCGGGAGGCCATCAAAGCAATGGAAGGGTCTTTACACGCAAAACAACCCTTCTTCCTCTATATGTCGCACTACGCGGTTCACACCCCTTACGAAGTTGATAGCCGCTTCTATCCAAAGTATAAAGCCATGGGGCTCGAAGAACAGGAGGCCCGCTACGCATCGATTGTTGAGGGAATGGACAAGAGTTTAGGCGACATTATGGACTTTTTAACCCGAAAAGGCATCGAAAAAAATACAATTATTCTCTTTATGAGCGACAATGGCGGATACACCGTAGGCGTCAGGGCAAACACCCATGGGGGCGAACCCAAAAACAGCCCCCTGAGAGGAGGAAAAGGCGCCTGCTTTGAAGGGGGGATTCGCGAACCCATGATAGTGTCTTGGGAGGGGGTGACCCAACCGGGCGCCAGTAACTCTTCGCCGGTTATTATCGAAGATTTCTTCCCAACCATACTGAAGATGGCGGGTATCAGGAACCAAAAAACGGTTCAACAGATCGACGGCATCGATTTCTCGAAGGCACTGAGGGGGCAAACCATAAACGAAAATCGGTCACTCTATTTTCACTATCCCAACCGATGGGGCGAGAAATATGGCGATATTGGAGTGCCTCAGAGTGCCATCCGTGTAGGAAACTGGAAATTAATCTACTACTACGAAGAGGAGAAGATAGAGCTATACAATCTGGCCAGCGATATCTCCGAAAAAGAGAATCTGGCCGGCAGCGAAGCCTGCCAAAAGGTAGTGCAAAACCTGGCACGCCAGCTCAGCAATAGGTTACGAAGTCAAGGGTCGCCCATACCCTTAAGACGGAGTGGTGGTGAAAAAGCACGATATCCCGATCAGATATAAACACAAAAAAAGGAGGGCTCTCTTGCGAGAACCCTCCTGAAGTTGGCGTCGACCTA
>CAYGID010000049.1:0-15500 GCA_964349835.1 uncultured Bacteroidales bacterium
TCCGGTTGGGATTCGAACCCAAGACCCACAGCTTAGAAGGCTGTTGCTCTATCCATCTGAGCTACCAGACCATTTTGGTGGCGCAAATTTACAACTTTTTTCTTGAAAATCGGGGCATTTGGTATGCGACTTTCTACCTGGAGGTTGGGAAGGGATGTGGGCCGGGCAAGTGCTCTAAATAAAGCCTAAGGTTTTCAGAGGGTTAGTCCCTCTATTTCCAGAGTGCGGCGTGCAAAATGCGATCGGACTACAGCTTTGCCCTGCAGGGTAAATTGGGAGGTGCCTCCGGCAAACATGCGCAGTACGGCCAGGACTCCACTCATGGGATCAACCAGTTCTACGTCGACGGGCAGTATGTAGAGGCTGTCGGTGCGGGCACGAAGGGTGAGGAGATCGGGTTGGATGAGTTTGGCAACCAGTTTTTCGCCGTTATGGAGCCGAAAGTCGCCTTTGGTGAGTTTCAAGGCAAAAAGGTTGGGGTTGTTTACCTGCACCGAAAGGTCGAGCCGGATGTGGTTCCCCTCTATTTTTCTTATTTCGAAGCCTTTGATATCAGATACTTCTACCCGATGGATCCAAGAACGACAGGAGCCCAAGGTGAGGGATGCAAAAAGGAGAAGCAAAAGGAAAAGGGAGGAACGAAGTGCCGGCATTCGAATCAGATTCGTAAATTTGTGCAAATTTGATGAAAAATAACCAATAAGCCTTCACCATGAGTTCCTTTCAGATAGAAAATGCCGAAAAAATCAATTGCCTGATTATCGGGTCGGGCCCTGCAGGTTTTACCGCTGCCATTTATGCTGCAAGAGCCAATCTGAATCCTGTTGTGTATGAGGGGATGCAGCCGGGCGGGCAGTTAACCACTACCACCGAAATCGATAATTTTCCGGGCTACCCTGAGGGAGTGTCCGGGTTCGAGATGATGGAGCAGTTAAAGGCTCAGGCTGAGCGGTTCGGCACTGATGTGAGGTCGGGATATGCTACCAATGTCGATTTTTCGGAGCGACCCTTTAAAGTGGAGATCGATGAGGAGAAGTGGGTGGTGGCCCATGTGGTGATTATTGCCACAGGAGCTACAGCTCGTTATTTGGGGCTTCCCTCCGAAACACGCCTGCAGGGGGCAGGGGTATCGGCGTGTGCCACGTGCGACGGTTTCTTTTACCGTGGCAAGCGGGTTGCCGTGGTGGGCGGCGGCGATACAGCCTGCGAGGAAGCCTCTTACCTGGCCGGGCTCTGCAGTAAGGTCTATATGATTGTTCGACGCAATGTGCTGCGGGCCTCTGTGGCTATGCAGGAACGGGTTAAGCAAAATCCCAAAATTGAGATTCTGTGGGAACATCAAACCAAAGAGGTGTTGGGCGACAAGGCAGTTACAGGTGTCCGACTGGTCGACTCGAAGGGCAATGAGCGCGATATAGAATTAGAGGGCTTCTTTCTGGCCATTGGCCACACACCCAACACCGAAATCTTTAAACCCTGGCTCGAAACCGATACCCAAGGGTACATAAAAACCACCCCCGGCACATCGAAAACCAATGTACCAGGGGTGTTTGCCTGCGGCGATGTGCAGGACCCGCACTATCGTCAGGCAGTAACAGCAGCCGGAACAGGCTGTATGGCCGCTATCGATGCCGAACGCTGGCTAACGGAAATGGGTGCATCTTAGTTCCCAAAGTGCAACTCTCCGTTCAGTCCGGTCAGCTTCAGAGGCTTTTGGGGATCGACATCGCCCGCAAGAATCTTGCGAGAGAGTTCGTTCAACAGATGTTTCTGTAGCATCCGCTTAATAGGACGAGCGCCAAACTGCGGATCGTAACCGGCATCGGCAAGCAGCTCTATGGCCGCCTCATCGGTCTCCAATACCAGGCGGTTTTCCTGCAGCATCCGCGCGATCGACTCCAGTTGTATCCGCACAATGGCTTTGATCTCGGTGCGGGTGAGCGGGGTAAACATCACAATCTCATCGACCCGGTTCAGAAATTCCGGCCGGATGGTTTGTTTCAGAAGTTGGAATACCTCGTTGCGGGTCTTCTCAAGTACCGCCTCACGGTTGGTATCGGTAAGGGCGCTCAGATTCTCCATAATCAGGTGCGAACCCAGATTCGATGTCATGATAATCAGCGTATTCTTGAAATTCACGGTGCGCCCTTTGTTGTCGGTAAGGCGACCATCGTCGAGCACCTGCAGCAGCACATTAAATACATCGGGATGGGCCTTTTCAATCTCATCGAGCAGCACCACAGAATAGGGCTTCCGACGGATGGCCTCCGTAAGCTGGCCCCCTTCGTCGTATCCCACATAGCCCGGAGGGGCTCCGATAAGGCGCGAAACGGTGTGGCGCTCCTGATACTCAGACATGTCGATACGAGTCATCAGATTTTCGTCGTCGAACAGGTACTCGGCCAACGCTTTGGCTAACTCGGTTTTCCCCACACCGGTAGTGCCCAGAAATATAAAAGATCCCACCGGACGGCGGGCATCCGAGAGCCCTGCCCGATTGCGGCGTACCGCATCGGCCACGGCCGAAATGGCCTCCTCCTGCCCCACGACCCGCTTATGCAACTCCTCTTCGAGGTGCAGCAGTTTTTCGCGTTCGCTCTGCAACATTTTCGCCACAGGAATCCCTGTCCATCGGGCCACCACCTCGGCAATATCTTCGGAGGTGACCTCCTCCTTAATCATGGCCGAATCTTTCTGGATGGCCAGAAACTCAGTATGGAGTTTCTCAATTTGCCCCTCGGCCTCTTTCACCTTGCCATAGCGCAGTTCGGCCACACGTCCGTAGTCGCCGTTTCGCTCGGCCTGTTGCGCTTCTAACTTATAATCCTCAACCGCATGCTTGAGTTGCTGAATGGCCGTAACCAAATCCTTCTCTTGCTTCCATTTGGCCCTGAACTCGGTACGATCCTGATTCAGGTTGGCTATCTCCTCCGAAAGAATCTTGAGTTTCGACTCATCGCCCTCCCGCTTAATGGCCTCCCGCTCAATTTCGAGCTGTTTAATTCTCCGTTCGAGCTCATCAATGGCTTCGGGTACCGAATCAATCTCAAGCCGCATACGGGCAGCCGCCTCATCAATCAGGTCGATGGCCTTATCGGGCAAAAAACGATCGGTAATGTAACGCTGCGACAACTCAACCGCTGCCACAATGGCCTCATCCTTAATTCGTACCCTATGGTGCGATTCGTAGCGCTCTTTCAACCCCCTGAGAATAGAGATAGCATCGAGGTTGTCGGGCTCATTCACCATCACCACCTGGAAACGGCGTTCGAGCGCCTTGTCTTTTTCAAAATATTTCTGGTACTCATCGAGCGTGGTGGCGCCAATGGCACGCAGTTCGCCCCTGGCCAGGGCCGGTTTCAGAATATTGGCGGCATCCATCGCTCCATCGCTCTTTCCGGCACCCACAAGGGTGTGAATTTCGTCGATAAAGAGGATGATGTTCCCATCCGATCCGGCTACCTCCTTCACCACAGCTTTGAGTCGCTCTTCGAACTCCCCCTTATACTTGGCTCCGGCAATCAGGGCACCCATATCGAGCGAATAGATCTGCTTTGAGCGCAAGGTTTCCGGCACATCGCCCGAAACAATCCGATGGGCAAGTCCCTCGGCAATAGCCGTTTTACCCACCCCGGGTTCGCCAATCAAAATGGGATTGTTCTTGGTTCTTCGCGAAAGAATCTGCAAAACCCTGCGAATCTCATCGTCGCGACCAATCACCGGGTCAAGCTTCCCGTTGCGGGCCATCTCATTCAGGTGGATAGCATATCGGCCCAGGGCGTCGTAACTCTCTTCGGCCGACTGGCTGTTTACGCTACCCCCCTTGCGGAGCTCTTCGATGGCCGCCCTAAGCTCTTTCTCGCCTACGCCCTTATCTTTCAACCACTGCGATAGCTTATCGCCCTGCAAAAAGAGGGCTAAAAACATATACTCAACCGGCACAAACTGGTCTTTTGCCTCCTTCGAGAGAGAAAGTGCCCGGTTCAACACATTCGAAGCGGCCGACGAGAGATAGGATTCGGCCCCGGAAACTTTTGGGAATCCGGCAATCAGGCCCGCAACGGCCTGTTCGAGACCCGGTTGCGGAATATGCAGTTTGTTCAACAGGAAAGAGGCCACCTCGGTCGATTCGGCAAGAAGAGCCTTCATGAGATGGGCGGTTTCGATGGCTTGCTGGCCGGCCTGTTCGGCCAACCGGAATGCACCCTGAATCACCTCCTGCGATTTTAAGGTAAAGTTATTTACGTTCATCTATTCAGAATAAAGCGGTTTGTTTACAAGAAGCCTCAAATGGTTTGCCACACTCTCTTAAGATGCCAATTTGACCTGTTTTGCGCCATTCTGTCATGCTGTATAACAAGGAAATAGGGGCGCAAAGAGCGCGGCTTCCGAGAGGTATAGAGCAAAAAAAGCCTTTTCTTTGCGGCTACAGTGAGATACTATTCGGCTAACTCCTTTTGTTTGTATGATTCTTGTTATCAACCCCGGTTCAACATCTACTAAACTAGCTCTTTTTGAGCAGGACAAAGAGGTTTTTGCACAGACCCTCCGTCACAGCCCCGAAGAGCTGGCTCCTTATGCGCGCATTGCCGACCAGTTTGCCTTCCGGAAAAATTTGGTGCTTGAGTCGCTGCAAGATGCCGGATTCCCGCTCAATCAAATCTCCATTATTATGGCTCGGGGAGGCCTGATTAAACCGGTAAAATCGGGCATCTACCGGGTAAACCGGCGCATGATTGAGTATCTCACCGACCCGTCGGGGGTGGAACACGCCAGCAACTTAGGTGCCCTGATTGCCAACGACATTGTTAAAACCATCGAAGGATGTATGGCCTGCATTGCCGACCCGATAGTGGTGGATGAGCTGCAGGATCTGGCCCGAATCAGCGGACACCCCCTCTTTACACGCCTGTCGGTGTTCCATCCGCTAAACCAAAAGGCAGTGGCCAGAGAATATGCAGCCGACTGCGGCAAAAGCTATGAATCGCTCCGGCTTATTGTTGCGCATATGGGTGGCGGCATCTCAGTGGGAGCGCACCGCGAGGGTTTGGTGGTAGACGTAAACAATGCCCTGTCGGGCGACGGTCCCTTTTCGCCCGAACGAAGTGGCACCCTGCCCGCCCGTCAGCTGGCCGAACTCTGTTTTAGCGGCAAGTACAGTTTTGATGAGGTGCAGAAGATGATCTGCGGCAAAGGGGGCTACATGGCCTACTTAGGCACCCAGGATGCGGGGGCAATAGAAAAGCGGGCCCTCGCGGGCGACGAACAGGCACTACACATCAGAAATGCCATGGGCTATCAGATAGCCAAGGAGATCGGGGCTATGGCGGCAGTACTCGAAGGCCGGGTCGATGCGATTCTTCTTACAGGCGGCATTGCCTACAACAAGCTTTTTATGGAGTACATCACAGGGTTTATCAGCTTTATCGCTCCGGTACATATTTACGCAGGCGAAGACGAGATGTTGGCACTGGCAGCCAGTGCGGTTCGGGTATTAAATGGCATCGAAAAGCCCAAAGAGTATCTTTAGACCGAGAGTATCTCCAGATCGGCTGCCTGCTGCAACTCTCTACTGCCTCCTACATCAGAATAATACCCTTCTCGTCGCAGGCTTCCTTCATCGACTCAGGCCACACTGAGGCTTGGGTCTCACCAATGTGGGCCTTCCGCAGAAAGAACATACAGAGCCTCGACTGACCGATTCCACCGCCAATGGAGAGGGGCAATTCATCGTTCAGAAGCCGTTTGTGAAACATCAGCGTTTTCCGTTTCTCTTCGCCACGTAGCGCAAGCTGTTGCAAAAGAGCCTCTTTGTCGACCCGTATGCCCATGGAGGAGATCTCGAGCGAGGCTTCCAGAACAGGATTCCAAAGCAGAATATCGCAGTTCAGCCCCTTGAAACCCTCCTCATTGGGGGTTGTCCAGTCGTCGTAATCGGGCGCCCGCCCGTCGTGTGATTCACCGTTCGATAACGGACCTCCGATACCTATGATACAAACGGCCCCATATTGTTTACTAATGGCATGCTCTCGCTCCTTAGGCGAAAAGCCGGGATAGGCTGCAAGCAACTCCTCAGCATGGATAAAGTGAATGGTCTCGGGCAAAATGGGGCGAATTACCGGATAGGCCTCCGAAACTCTATACTCGGTACTTTTGAGCACATTGTAAATTTTCGAAACCATCTCCTTAAGAAAGGCAACAGTCCGCTCGGCGGGGGTAATCACCCGTTCCCAATCCCACTGATCAACGTAGAGCGAATGAATATTGTCGAGCTCCTCGTCGGAGCGAATGGCATTCATGTCGGTATAAATTCCGAATCCGGGCTGGATTCCGTAATCGGCC
Source organism: uncultured Bacteroidales bacterium (assembly GCA_964349835.1). Classification (GTDB taxonomy): domain Bacteria; phylum Bacteroidota; class Bacteroidia; order Bacteroidales; family UBA4181; genus JAQVSH01. Next base: position 6,343 of record CAYGID010000049.1, read on the forward strand.
AGAATAACCCTTTTCCATTTGGCAAGAGAGTGCACTACCTCGGCCCGCACATTCCCCATGTCGAGGATGGGAAAGGTAACAGCACGTTCGGTACCGTTTAAGTCGTCGTTGAGACCGGTTCCCTGCAAAACGAACAAAGGAGCGGTCACTCTGCGGAGTCGCAATTCGGAAGAGAGCCCCCTCTCAAAGTCGTCTTTTATGCTCTTTATTGCCCTTTCGGTTGTCTGTAAATCGAGTAATGAGGTATATCCTTTGGGAATGGAAAGCTTGGTCATGCAGAATGAAAGTTTGGGTAAAGAAACTGCAAATCTTGCAAAAACGTTACATTTAACCAAAGGAAAGCTACAAAAGGAACAGATTTTTTTTAATTTTGCTTTCAATTCAGAATAGCCTAAAATGGCCTCCTCTGTTCTAACCGGAAAAATCATATCATGAGTGTTCTCTCGCAATTAGACGATCTTGACAAGCGCATTATAGCGATGCTGCAGGCCAATGCAAGAATCCCTTTTCTTGAGGTGGCCAGAGAGTGTGGTGTTTCGGGCGCGGCCATTCACCAGCGTGTACAAAGGTTAAATAAATTGGGAGTCATTAAAGGAGCCGAATATGTGATCGACCCCAAAATGATAGGCTACGATACCTGCGCTTTCATGGGCATCTTTTTGGAAAAAGCCAGTCTTTTTAACGATGTGGTGAACCAGTTAAAGAGAATTCCCGAGGTTACTGAGTGCCACTACACTACAGGCGACTACTCCATCTTTATCAAGATTTATGCACACAACAACGAGCACCTGAAGCAGGTGCTCGTTGACAAGTTGCAAACTATCAGCGGCATTTCGCGCACCGACACCATTATTTCGCTCGAGGAGAATTTCTCGCGGCAGGTTACGATGGATTAACCGACGATTTTTCCTCTTCGGCTTTCTTCTTTTTCTGAATCACGCGGAAGGTCAATTCCCCCTTTTTCTGATTTAATCCTACAGAAATCAGGTTCCCGGCGTGAACCGATCCTTTAATAATCACCTCGGCCATAGGGTCTTCGAGGTATTTCTGAATGGCTCTCTTGAGCGGCCTGGCCCCGAAGTTGGCATCGAAGCCTTTCTCGGCAATAAAATCGCGGGCCGAAGCAGAGATATTGATTTCGTAACCCAGCGCCCGAATGCGTTGCATCAGCCCCTTGAGTTCGATCTGTATGATGGCCTGGATATCTTTTCGCGTTAGCGAATTGAAGACAATTACATCGTCGATCCGATTTAGAAATTCGGGTGCAAAGGCCTTTTTGAGTGCATTCTGGATTACGCTCCGCTCGTAGTCGTGCATCTGCGAATCCTTGGCAGAGGTAGAGAAACCCACACCCTGACCAAACTCACGCAACTGACGGGTACCAATATTGGAGGTCATAATCACAATGGTGTTTCTGAAATCGACTTTGCGACCCAGACTGTCGGTGAGCTGACCCTCGTCGAGAACTTGCAGCAAGAGATGAAACACATCGGGATGAGCCTTTTCTACCTCATCGAGTAAGACCACCGAATAGGGACGCCGACGCACCTTCTCGGTAAGCTGTCCGCCCTCTTCGTAACCCACATACCCCGGAGGAGCACCTACAAGACGAGATACGGTGAATTTCTCCATATACTCACTCATATCGATTCGGATCAGATTTTCGGCCGAATCGAAGAGAAAACGGGCAAGCACCTTGGCCAACTGGGTTTTTCCTACCCCGGTGGGACCCAAAAAGATAAAGGTACCAATCGGCTTGTTGGGGTCTTTCAGACCGGCTCTGTTTCGCTGGATAGACTTCACAATCTTATCGATAGCCTCTGCCTGACCCACCACGCTACCCTTCAGGTCGTCGGCCATATGGAGCAGGCGTTTCCCCTCGGCCTGGGCTATGCGCTGTACCGGCACTCCTGTCATCATGGCCACCACTTCGGCCACCTTCTCGGAATCGACCACCACACGAGTCTGTTCAAGTTCCTTCTCCCAAACCAACTTGGCCTTATCAAGCTGTGTCACCAGATTCTTTTCGGAGTCGCGGAAAGCAGCCGCTTTTTCGAAATCCTGATTTTTTACAGCCAGCAATTTTTCGGTTTTCAACGTCTCAATTCTCTTTTCGAGCGAAAGCACAGCCGCAGGAACATTGATATTGGAGATGTGAGCCCTTGAACCTGCCTCATCCAGCGCATCGATAGCTTTGTCGGGCAGATGGCGGTCGCTGATATAGCGGTTGGTGAGCTTAACGCAGGCCTCAATGGCATCGTCGGTATAGAGTACCGCGTGATGATCTTCGTAACGCGATTTTATGTTGTTGAGAATAATGATGGTCTCTTCAATACTGGTAGGTTCAACCATTACCTTCTGGAAACGACGTTCCAGCGCTCCGTCTTTTTCGATATGCTGACGGTACTCGTCGAGCGTGGTGGCACCGATACACTGAATCTCGCCCCTGGCAAGGGCCGGTTTGAGCATGTTGGCGGCATCGAGCGAACCGGTGGCACCCCCTGCACCCACAATGGTGTGAATTTCGTCGATAAAGAGAATTACGTTTCGGTTTTTCGACAGCTCATTAAGAATCGCCTTCAGTCGCTCTTCAAACTGCCCGCGGAATTTGGTTCCGGCAACAATCGAAGCCAGATCGAGCGTAACCACCCGTTTCCCAAAGAGAACACGCGAAACCTTCCGCTGCACGATTCGCAGCGCAAGCCCTTCGGCAATAGCCGATTTTCCCACACCCGGCTCGCCAATCAGAATGGGGTTATTTTTCTTCCGCCGGCTCAGAATCTGAGCAATGCGCTCAATCTCCTTCTCGCGGCCTACAATGGGGTCGAGTTTTCCATCTTCGGCCGAACGGGTAAGGTCGATTCCGAAGTTATCGAGCACAGGCGTTTCGGAGGTCGGTTTGGCGGCACCCGAGGCACCGGATTTGGAGTACGAAGCGCCCGAAGAGAGCTCTTCATCGTCGTCATCGTCCGATTCCCCACGCAACGCGTCTTCGATCGGGGCCTCATACTCGGCCGGTTGCTCGGGACTAAAGCCTTCGAGCGCCTGCCTTACGGTAGCATAATCGATATTCTCGTCGCCAAGAATGCGGAAAATATGGGAGGTATCATCACGAAGGATAGCCAGCAGGAGATGATTAGTATCTATGACTTTGCTCTTAAAAGAGCGCGCTTCAAGGTAGACCAGTTTCAGTACGCGCTCGGCCGTTTTTGTAAGAGGCAACAAATCGGCCTCGGTGAGTTCCTGCGAAGGATCCGATTTGATTTGGGTTTCAAGGTTTTTACGAATCTTGAACAGGTCCACATCGAGCGACTTCAGTGCGTCGAGGGCCTCTCCGCCCGCTTCGCGCAGAATACCCAAAAACAGGTGGTCGGTAGTGATTTGGCTATTGCCAAGGCGAATGGCCTCTTCGCGGCTATAACCCAGCACTTCGCGTGTACGTTGATTGAATTTAGCATCCATACAACCAGCTTCAAATTTGTTTTGCAAAGATACGATATATTTTTTCCCGCCCGCCTTAAAGGAACAACAGCAGGGTGGAAACAATAGTGGCCGCAGTGACAAATCGGCGGTAATTTTGTTCGGAGAGCGAACGTACAAACCATATGCCAATCAACGCGCCCACAAAGATGGCAGGCAACATGGCAGCGTTGAGCGTAAGCGAATGGACCGAAATATTGTGCCAGGCAAAAAATTGGAGAGGCAGTTTCAGAAAGTTCACAATGAGAAAAAACCAGGCCGAGGTACCCACGAAGGCATTCTTGGGCAGATGCGCTGCCAGCATATAAACGGCCATGATAGGACCCGCAGCATTCCCGATCATGGTCGAAAAACCACCTAGTATGCCGAACAGAGCCGAGAACCATACCCCTTCGGGCAATGCAGATCCGCTCTTTTGCCGGTGTTCGCTCCAGAACATCACAACAAAACCGATAAAGATCGTGATTCCGATAAGCTTACGGAAGTGCAATTCGGGAACCTGCGCATCGACAAGAAGCGCTACAAAAAATCCCAAAACGGCCCAGGGGAGGAGCTTAAAGATATAGCGCCACTGCACCTCACGCCTGTAGTACGACACAGCCATCACATCGGCCATGCACAACATGGGCAACAAAAGACCTGTTGAGGGTTTTGCCCCAAAAATGAGGGCCATTATGGGCACTACCAAAGTACCAATCCCCTGGATGCCGGTCTTCGACATACCAATCAGCATGCCGCAAAGTACCAACAATATCCAGGAGATCGGTGAGAGGGTGTATCCGGCTAAAAGTTCGGTCATCTGACCTGATACCGCGCTTCCACTACATTCCAGTCTATCAGTTTAAAGAACTGGGCAATGTAATCGGGACGGCGGTTCCGGTAATCAATGTAGTAGGCATGCTCCCAAACATCGCAGGTCAAGAGGGGTGTAAGATTCTTTCGCATAGGGTTTCCCGCATTGGACTCCTGCACAATCGAGAGTTTTCCGTCGGCATTGGCCACCAGCCACGCCCATCCCGAACCAAACTGAGTAGCGGCTGCCTTCGAAAACTGTTCGCGGAAAGCCTCGTACGATCCAAAATCACGCGCAATGGCAGCGGCCAGCGCTCCCTGGGGTTCCCCCTCCCCTTCGGGCGAAAAAGATTCGAAATAGAAGGTATGGTTCCAAATTTGGGCGCCATTGTTAAAGATGGGGCCCTCAGCCTCCATAATGATGGTTTCGAGGGTGGCGTTTTCGAATGGAGTTCCCTTAATAAGGCCGTTCAGATTGGTTACATAGGCCTGGTGATGTTTGCCGTAATGAAACTCCAGTGTCTCTTTCGAAAGGATGGGTTCCAGTGCATTAAGGGCATAGGGCAGAACGGGAAGTGAATGTTCCATAGCAGTATATTTTATGTTGGAATAGAGTAAAGGTAACAATAAATTGGTTTAATCGCCCAATTTAAGCACAGCCAAAAAGGCCGACTGAGGCACCTCTACATTGCCAACCTGACGCATCCTCCGTTTGCCCTTTTTCTGTTTTTCGAGCAATTTCCGTTTACGGGTAATATCGCCGCCATAACATTTGGCTGTTACATCTTTTCGAACCGCCTTCACGGTTTCGCGGGCAATAATCTTGGCACCGATGGCGGCCTGAATGGCAATGTCGAACTGCTGACGCGGAATAAGCTCTTTCAGTTTTTCGCAGATTCTCCGACCAAAATCGTAGGCATTTCCGCGGTGAATGAGTGCCGACAAGGCATCGACACTCTCGTTGTTTAACAGAATGTCGAGTTTTACCAAATCGGCCTTCTGATATCCAACAATGAAGTAGTCGAAAGAGGCATACCCTTTCGAGATACTTTTGAGTTTATCGTAAAAATCGAATACAATCTCGGCAAGGGGCATTTCGAAGGTAATCTCAACGCGATCGACCGAAAGAAAATGCTGATTCTTCAGGACGCCTCGCTTATCGATGCAGAGTTTGATAACATTACCTAAGTAGTCGGCATTGGTAATAATTTGGGCCTTGATATAGGGCTCCTCAATGCGGTCGATAGAACTGAGTGTAGGCAGCCCCGAAGGGTTGTGTACATCGACCTCCTCGTTTTTGGTGGTGTACACCTTGTACGATACATTGGGCACCGTGGTGATGACATCCATATCGAACTCCCGGTCGAGCCGCTCCTGAATGATCTCCATGTGCAGAAGACCCAGGAAGCCGCAGCGGAAACCAAAGCCCAAAGCGGCCGAGGATTCGGGCACAAAGGTGAGCGAAGCGTCGTTAAGCTGCAGCTTTTCGATCGAGGAGCGTAACTCCTCGTAATCGTCGGCATCAACAGGATAGATACCGGCAAAAACCATGGGCTTGACCTCTTCGAACCCCTCAATCCCCTTTGCGCAGGGGTTGTCAACATGGGTAATGGTGTCGCCCACCTTCACCTCACGCGCCGATTTGATGCCCGATATGATATAGCCCACATCGCCAGCCTTCAGAATCTTGCGGGGCGACATCGACATTTCCAGTACACCGATTTCGTCGGCATGATACTCCTTACCGGTGTTCACAAACTTCACGAAATCGCCGGTGGAGAACTGTCCGTTTACCACCTTGAAGTAGGCAATGATGCCCCGGAAGGAGTTAAACACCGAATCAAAAATAAGAGCCTGAAGGGGGGCATTCTCGTCGCCGGCAGGCGCCGGAACCTTATGAACAATGGCCTCAAGAATCTCATCAATGCCCTCGCCGGTTTTTGCACTCACCTCAAAAATCTCGCCACGGGTGCATCCTAACAAATCAACAATCTGATCTTTAACCAGTTCGGGCATGGCGCTGGGCATATCCATCTTGTTGAGCACCGGTATGATGGTTAAATCGTACTCAATGGCTTTGTAGAGGTTCGAAATGGTTTGTGCCTGGATTCCCTGTGTGGCATCTACAACCAGCAAGGCCCCTTCGCAGGCGGCAATGGCACGCGACACTTCGTACGAAAAATCGACATGCCCCGGGGTGTCTATAAGGTTGAGTATGTAACTATTCCCATCGAGCACATAGCGCATCTGGATGGCATGGCTCTTGATGGTAATCCCGCGCTCACGCTCCAGGTCCATATTGTCGAGCACCTGGTTTTGAAACTCACGGTCGGTAACACTGTTCGTCGACTGGAGCAGCCTGTCGGCAAGCGTACTCTTTCCGTGATCAATATGGGCAATAATGCAAAAGTTGCGGATAGCGTTCATTCGGGAGTCGGCAGGTTATTTTCAGGCGGCAAAATTACGAAAAAAAAGCCATTTGTCCGTTCTCGCCTGTCAGATATCCCTCGTGGCGCAACAGCCACTCTTTCCGCGGCAGGCCGGCAGCAAAACCGGTCAGATTTCCCCTCACACCTACCAACCGATGGCAGGGAATCAGGATAAGGATTGGGTTGTAATGGGCAGCCGATCCTACCGCCCGTGTGTTGTTTCGACCCCCGACCACCTCCGACAGCTCACCGTAGGTCTTGACGGTTCCGTAGGGTATGCCACCAAGCGCTTTCCACACCCGTTCCTGAAAGGGGGTACCTTTGGCACAGAGAGGCACTGTAAACTCCCTGCGCAATCCCATAAAATATTCGTCGAGTTGCATCATGCACTCCACCAGACACTCGGGGAGCGACTCATGGCTCACTCCTGCCTCCTCCACAATACGAAGCCGGGTGACGGCCTCTCCGTCGGAAGAGATTTCGGCCCACCCCAACGGGGTTAAATAGTATTTTATGAATGATGTATCGGTCATAGTTTGCAAATTCCAAAAAAAAGGCCATCCCCGCAACCGGAAACGCGGTTACGAAGATAGCCCTTTTTGTGTACTCCGACAGAAATTAACGCGAGAAAAAAAGCTCCGAATATTTAGCAAGAGGCCATACCTGATTGTCGACCAGACGCTCCAGTTTGTTTACATGACGCCTGATTTCGTCGAACAGTGGGTAAACAGTGCGTTCGTAAACAATCGCCTTTTCGCGTCCGTCTTCCATGGTATTGGCGCTTTTCCTGGCATCAACCATAACACGCACTTTGGTTCGCAAGGCCACCATTTGCTTAGAAATTTCGCGAATCAGATACATATTTTCGCTGATTGCCTCCGCCAACTCGTCGCCCTCCAAGATGGCCTGCAACCCCTTCACATTCTCGATAAGGGTATTCTGGAAACGAATGGTGGCAGGCAGTATCTGACTGGTAACCAAATCGCCCAAGACGCGGGCTTCAATCTGAATCTTTTTGGTGTAGATCTCCCATTTCACCTCGTTACGAGCATGAAGCTCCTTCTCGGTAAAAATACGAGTGCGGGTAAACATCTCAATCGAACGGGGGGTTAGGTACGCATCGTACATATAGGGCACTCGCGATTCACAATCGAGCTTCCGCGAGGCAGCCTCAACCTTCCATTCGTCGCTGTAGCCATTACCGTCAAAACGGATGGCTTTCGAAAGGGTAATATAGTTGCGCAAAACCTGAAAAATGGCATCGTCCTTTTTTTGTCCGGCATCGATGAGCTGCTGCACATCGGCCGAAAAGGCATTCAACTGGTCGGCCATTGCGGCATTCAGAGCAATCATGGCCGAGGCGCAGTTAGCCGAAGAGCCCACGGCGCGAAACTCAAAGCGGTTGCCTGTAAAGGCAAAGGGAGATGTCCGGTTGCGATCGGTGTTGTCGAGCAGGATTTCAGGAATCCTCCCGATGTCGAGTTTGATAGCTGTTTTTTCGTCGGGCGTCATGCGAGAATCGGGCACATTCTCCTCCAGATAGTCGAGCACCTGCGAAAGATGGGTACCAAGGAAAACCGAGATAATGGCCGGAGGAGCCTCATTGGCTCCCAACCTATGGGCATTGCCTGCCGAAGCGATACTGGCCTTGAGAAGCGCGTTGTTCTTGTGAACCGCCATTAGCGCATTCACCAAAAAGGTGAGGAACTGTAGGTTCGACTTGGGATTTTTGCCTGGCGACATCAGATTGACCCCTGTGTCGGTTCCCAGCGACCAATTGCAGTGTTTACCCGACCCATTCACACCATAAAAGGGCTTTTCGTGGAGCAGCACCTTGAAATGGTGGCGGCGGGCCACCTTTTTCATAAGCGACATCAGTATCAGGTTATGATCTATGGCAAGGTTCATCTCTTCGTAGATGGGCGCCAGTTCAAACTGATTGGGCGCCACTTCGTTGTGACGCGTTTTCAAGGGAATGCCCAACTTGTACGACTCATATTCCAGCTCACGCATAAAAGCGGTTACCCTTGTGGGGATGGCTCCAAAATAGTGATCCTCGAGCTGCTGATTCTTGGCACTCTCCTGCCCCACCAGCGTGCGGCCGGTCATCACCAGGTCGGTTCGGATGGAATGGAGAGCATAGTCAACCAGAAAGTACTCCTGCTCCCAACCCAGAAAAGCGAAGACCTTGGCAACCTCTTTGTCGAAGAGGCGACAGACATCTACCGATGCTTTGTCGACAGCGGCAATGGCCCGCAGTAACGGCGCCTTGTAGTCGAGTGACTCGCCCGTATAGGAGATGAAAACCGTGGGTACACAAAGGGTCTTGTCAAGCACGAAGGCCGGAGAAGAGGGGTCCCAGGCACTATAACCGCGAGCCTCGAAGGTGTTCCGGATTCCCCCGCTGGGAAAACTGGAAGCATCGGGCTCCTGCTGCACCAGCAACTTACCTGAGAA
>CAYGID010000049.1:15600-16901 GCA_964349835.1 uncultured Bacteroidales bacterium
TTGGCGCAGGGGGATCTACCACACGTGGGGTTCTTGACAGGACATCCTGTAAAATACGGAACCGTAAGAGAGCTGAATTTTCCATTGGAATGAGTGGGTTTAGGTTGTGGCAAAAGTACTATTTCCTTCACCACCCCCTACAAAATAGTCTGTTTTTTTCTAAAAAAACACACAAAAAGCAGACACCCCCCCCTTAGATTGAGCTCGCAAGGAAGAAAACTACTCACATTCCGGGATTGGCCCATGTGCAAAGGGTCAGCATGAGCAGATACAAAACTGACAGAACCCTCAGGAGAAAAAAATGACAATATGTCGTATTGCTATCACTTAAAACCCCGGATACTGACAGAATGCGTCTTGTTGAGGTAATGGCACAATCATTGCGACAGGCGGGGTAAACAGAGTAAAAGCATATCTTATATCTAATAATATCAAACTATCATGGGCAAGATCATAGGAATCGACCTGGGAACAACAAACTCGTGTGTTTCTGTAATGGAGGGCAACGAACCGGTTGTAATTACGAATAACGAAGGAAAAAGAACCACCCCTTCGGTGGTGGCCTTTGTAGAGAATGGCGAACGGAAAGTGGGCGACCCTGCAAAGCGTCAGGCCATTACCAACCCTCAAAACACCATCTTCTCTATTAAACGTTTTATGGGCGAAACGTTCGATAAGGTTGGCAAGGAGATCTCGCGCGTTCCCTACACTGTGACTAACGAAAACAATATTCCCCGCATAGCGATTGGCGACAGAAAATATTCGCCACAGGAAATTTCGGCCATGATTCTGCAAAAGATGAAGAAAACTGCCGAAGATTATCTGGGTCAAGAGGTCACCGAAGCAGTCATCACGGTACCCGCCTATTTTAGCGACTCGCAGCGACAGGCTACCAAAGAGGCCGGCGAAATTGCCGGTTTGAAGGTTCGCCGTATCATCAACGAGCCCACCGCTGCCGCCTTGGCTTACGGCCTCGATAAAAAACAGAAGAATATGCATGTGGCTGTTTTCGATCTTGGCGGGGGTACCTTCGATATCAGCATTCTCGAGCTGGGCGACGGCGTGTTCGAAGTAAAATCGACCAACGGCGACACCCACCTGGGCGGCGACGACTTTGACCATGTGATTATCGACTGGCTTGCCGCGGAGTTTCTCAAAGAAGAGGGGCTCGATTTGCGCAAGGATCCTATGGCTCTTCAGCGTCTGAAAGAGGCTGCCGAGAAGGCAAAGATCGAACTTTCGAGCACTTCCAGCACCGAGATTAACCTGCCGTATATTATGCCGGTAAACGGAATTCCCAA
>CAYGID010000050.1:0-15931 GCA_964349835.1 uncultured Bacteroidales bacterium
TCCAGCCGGGTATAATCTGGCGAAATAGAGAGCGGCACCTCCGAAACCGTAGCCTCGGGCAGCGCGGAGCTACATCCGGCTATAGCCAGGAGGGAGAGGAGAGCAGCAATGTAGAGTAAAGTTCTGTTTCTCATGAGATTTTGTATCTGTAATAATTCAATAACAAAAGGAGATTATTCCGAGATTCAATAGGAGCTATCGCTGAGGAAACGGGGCGTTCTGTATGTATTGCTCCAATGCGGGCACAATAAAATGCATATAGTACCAGTAGGTATTGCCAAACGATTTGGCCATTACGGAGGTGAACTCCGGCTTATCTTTATATTGTGCGTACATCCGCATATAGTTCTGATAGTTGGCGCCAACTATTTTACTGATAGGATATTGGTTGAGCACTTCCTGTTTGGCAATGGGAAGGGTAGAGTAGGCAAGCAGAACCTCTTGCAGGTGGATGGGAATGGTGTTGTACCCAAACTTTTTTAGCAACGGAAGATGTTCTATCAGAGGTACTATTTTACGTGTCAGAAGCATATCGGCCATAAAATATTCGAAAGCCACTCTGTTCCGCGGAGTTGAATCGAGCTCAAAAACTCTGCGTTCGGCAAACTCCTGTACATCGTCGAAGGGGGTCTCAGTGTAGCGAATTTGCTCCATTTGGCGAAACCAAGAGGCTTGAGAAATTGATTCGGGATGGTTGAGTAGTTCGCGTATCTCCCGGGCCCATTTGCGGTAAAATAACGACCGTTCTAAAGGCCTCAACATTTTTGACGCTACCTCGTAACTCCCATTGAGAATCTCGGCGCGGATTTGATCTTGCAAAACTTCCGGTTGCATTCCCCGAAGCCCATATACGTTCGACATAAAGCCATTAGCTCTGTGCATACCAATCGACCCGTTGGCAAGGGCTATCTGAGCTACCACTTTGTGCAGCATTGGTGGGGTCCAAAAATCTTCGGTCCATTCGGGTACAAGCCCCCACTCTCCGTATTGGGGGTAAAAAAACATGGCATTAAGTAGATCCCCCTGATTGGCGAGCGCAAGGTTCACCAGACAACTGCTCATTTTACCCTCGGTTTTGTGGCGCTCGTAATACGATAGTGCCTGGGTCCACTCCCTTTGCTGGGTATAGTGCGATAAGGCAAAAATGTGTTCGCGATAGAGATTGCTGTTTGACTGAATGGCCAGGTAACCCCCTCCGAGAGCCAGTGCAAATTGTATTAAAGCCACACCTTGCTGAACGGAGGCTTTTGGCGGGAACCAACTGAACCAAAGAATGATGGCGGGTACAAAGGCCCACAAAAGAAAGATTTCGGTGGGGAACGCCAGTGCGTTTTCGTAGATGTATTCGCCAAAAAAGGCAGTTTTCCATGAGATGGTAAGGAATAACCTGCGTATCAAAATGGGAATCAGCAGAGTAACCAATAGGTAGAAAAGAGCGGTGATTATCCTCAGCGGTTGGGGCTGGGGTTGCATATTTACCATACGGAGGGGGAGAAAAAGCTCGATAAATGCCATGGCAACAGCTGCACCCATGAATGGACCGCCGCAAATCCAGTAGAGCAAAAGTATCAGAAGAGGCGCGCTTCTCCGGCGTAAAATCGGATTCCTGATACCGATAAATATATGCAGCCCTGCCAGGGTGAGCAGATAGGCCACTGAGCCCGAAATACGCGACAGATAATCGCAGTGGATTGTCCATAACAATAGGATGGGAAGCAGGGCCACCACCCACCAACGACCTGTCAGCGAAAATTGTCGGAAAAGTGCGCGAGTTGTGAGCCAGATGCTCAAAGAGAGCAGGGTGATTACCACACCTCCCAAGAAGCCAATGTGACAGAATTGTAGCAGAAAATCGCCTGTCCAGCCTGCAATGCCACCGGGCTGAATCAGATATTGCCGAAAGAAATCGAGCGAGAATTGGAAGATATACTCCTGTTCCTGTTCCAGAAAGTGATGGGGATAATAGAGGCTGAAAAAAATCAACCCTCCCACATGCAATAAGAGTGAGCACAAAAACTCAGCCCTTTGAGGAGATAAGCCAAAGCGTTTCACGATAAGTAGTAGTTAGTGCAGTAACGTTCCATACGAATTTAACACTTTTGCGAATAGTCGGCAGCTTTTTTTTCTATTTTTGCTTCAACAAAAATGCTAATACATTCGAACATGAAATTATTGGAAGGAAAAGTGGCGGTGATTACAGGGGCTGCCCGAGGCATCGGCAAAGCCATCGCGTTGAAGTTTGCCTCGCAGGGGGCCGATGTGGCCTTTACTGATTTGGCTTACGACGATAATGCCCGAGCGGTGGAGGCGGAGCTGTTGTCTTATGGCGTTAAGGCAAAGGGGTACGCATCGAATGCTGCTGATTATGAGGATACGCAAAGAGTTGTAACGCAAATACTTGCCGATTTTGGTCGGATAGACGCTTTGATAAATAATGCCGGAATCACGCGCGACGGACTGCTGATGCGTATGACCGAACAACAGTGGGACATGGTAATCAATGTGAATCTGAAATCGGTCTTTAATTTTACCAAGGCGGTTCAGCCTGCTATGCTCAAACAGCGGGGCGGCAGTATCGTAAATATGAGCTCGGTTGTGGGTGTTTCGGGTAATGCCGGACAAACCAACTATTCGGCTTCTAAGGCGGGTATTATTGGTTTTACCAAATCGGTTGCCAAAGAGATTGGTTCGAGAGGCATCCGCTGCAATGCCATTGCTCCCGGATTTATTGAAACCGAGATGACACATCAGTTGCCCGACGATGTAAGAAAGGAGTGGATCGAAAAAATTCCCCTTCGCCGTGGAGGCACCCCTTCGGATGTAGCCGATGTGACCCTCTTTCTTTGCTCCGATCTTTCTTCGTATGTGAGCGGTCAGGTGATTCATGTTTGCGGTGGAATGAATACATAGTTTTAAACTTAGGTGGCGTGAAACGATTACTTGCAGTTGCTTCTCTCTTTTTGCTTCTCTTATCGGTCACCTCGTGTGTCTCATCGGTAAGGTATGCCTCGTTGCAGGTACTCATGCCGGCCGAGGCTGATTTGAAGGGCGGGATAACCGATTCTGTTGCGGTTATCCTGCCCGATAGCCTTTCGCTGGTTGCACTGCGTGGTTCGGGTACGCGTCCCGGTCTGCTTCAGCCTGATACCTTTCTGAAAGCGCTGGGTTTAGTTTTCAGTGAGCGGTTGCGTGAGTCGCCCCGCTATGCAAATGCAGTGATTACTTTCTTCAAAAATAGAATGCCCCACCCTGCAGAGGGATACAGTTTTGCCATCCGGTTCGACTCGATCCAAATTGGCCACGAGCTGAGGGGTTCTCGTTCCGAATGGGTTTTCTTCCTCCAACAGGGACTGTTTTTGTCGACGCAAATTATAGCGTTCGAGAAAGATCCTGTGGGTACTAACAGCCTGCCTGCTTTTAGGGTGGTCGACAGTTTTCGGCTCAAAGACTCTCTCTTCTGGATTGCCGAAGCATCTTCGATGGAATTGGCACTTAGGCAATTGCCCGCGGGAAAGGATATTTTTTGGGATTTGGGGTTCACGCTTGCCGGTAAAATGGCCGAGCGCTATTCACCTCTCTGGCGAACCGAACGGAGAGTGATGATGCTGAAATCTCCCGCCTCCTACCTGGCCTACGACAAACTGCAGGCAGGAAATCCGGAGGAGGCACTCGGGTTGCTGCAATCGATGCTCAGCAAGACGGGTAATCTTTCGCGCGATGCCTCAACGCATCTCAATATCTCGGTGGTCTACGAATATATGGATCAATTGCAACCGGCATCGCAGGCCGCCGCAAAAGCCATGCAGCTTAATCCCCGCTCCTCGCTCTATCGGAAACAGGCCGAAGCTTTGCGTGTCAGAGCACAGACACGCGAAAAGCTGGTACGGCAGATGGAGTAAATGCCCTCGCAAATGCTCTAATGCTCTACCTCTTTTAGTGAATGAGAGCGTTAATGGGTCGCAAAACTTCGACCGTCGAGGATTTAGTTGCATACAAATACGGTGCGAAACTTGAGTTAATCTCCTTAGTTGGAACATTTTCGCGTCAGAGCATTTGCGCATTAACCATTAGTTTACTCCGTCGGTTTGTTTACCGGCTCTGTTTCAGACGAATCGGATGCCGATTTACGTTCGCCTTTTCGGTAAAGCGAAGGTTTGATGCCAAACATCTCTTGAAAACATTTGCTAAAATAGTGGAGGGTTCCAAAACCCACCTGTTCGGAAACCTCGGTTACCGGTAGTCCCTGGGCCAATAGATGGGCGGCATGTTTGAGCCGCACTGTACGCAGAAAGCCGGAAGGGGTCTGTCCGGTGAGCGCCATCAATTTTCGATAAAGCCCTGTACGATCCATCATCATATCGCGACTGAACTGTTGAACCGAATAGTCGGGATTGTCCAGATTGCGGTGTATGTGTGCCAAAGCGGTTTCAATTAACGATGCATCTACATCGGTGAGGGTAAAGGAGCGAGGATCGGGTTGGATCTCCTGGTTGAACCGATTCTTACGCTGTTGTTGCTGCTCCAACAGATTATGGATGCGTAGAAGCAGCAACTCCATGTTAAAGGGCTTAGTTATATAGGCATCGGCACCCGCCTGAAAACCCTCAATCTGCGCTTCGTCCGATGTTTTGGCCGTAAGCATAATAACGGGAATATGCGATACACGCAGATCGTGTTTGATTTCGTAGCACAACCGGGTGCCCGACATTTCGGGCATCATCAGATCGGTAACCACCACATCGGGCAGTTTTTCTCTGGCTATTCGTAAACCTTCACTACCATTCGTTGCCGAAAGAACCTGGAAATGGACAGAAAGTTCACTCTGAAGAAACAGCCGAAATGCGTTGTTGTCTTCAACCACCAGCACTGTTATGTTTGCGTGTGCCCACTCTCTCTTTTCTATCGATACGGAGTCACGACTTTCGTGTACAACCGATGATGTATCGTCAGTTTGCCGGCATGGGAGCTCGATGGCAAAGCGACTTCCCTGACCGGGCTTTGAAACCACCGAAACCTTTCCACCCAATCCCTGGGTATATTGTTGTACCAGGTGGAGTCCTATGCCACTGCCTCCTGTGTGTGATGCCTGCCCAACCTGGTAAAAACGGGTGAATATGTTTGCCAACTCATCTTCTGCCATGCCACATCCGGTATCAGATACCGAAATCCTAACTATAGATTCCAGGTGGGAATCGGCCCTGACTTTCGCAATAGAAACTTCTACCTCGCCGCCTTTGGGGGTGAATTTTAAAGCATTAGAAAGTAGGTTGTAAACAATCTTTTGCACCTTTTCCTTGTCGGTATAGGCAAAGAGCTCTTCTTCTGGTGCAGAATAGGAAAGCCGAATCCCCTTTTCGGCAGCACTCTCCTGAAACGACTCAGTGAGCGAGGCTACAAACTGCTCCATTTGACAATACTGCATGCGCATGGTTTCTCCTTTCATCTCCCATTTTCGCAGATCGAGCAATTGGTTTACCAGTTGTAATAAATCGTTGGCATGTTGGTAAATGACCTTCAATTGCGAATGAAGAGGTTCCTCCCGGTATCTTTTCATCAGAGAGGAGAGCGGGGTCATGACCAAGGTAAGGGGGGTCCGGAACTCATGGCTGATGTTGGTAAAAAAAGCCATTTTCATCTGTTCCAGCTCCTCTTTCTGTTTTGCCTCCATTTTCCGTTGGTTAAACCGGGTGTAGTAATGGAGTGCCAGATAGAGGAGCAAAACAAACACCAGAATATACAAGAAGTTGGCAAACGGAGTGGCCCAAAAAGGGGGAGTAATCACAATTTGCAGTTGAGCAAGAGGAGGCTGGGGGCTTGCCGGATTGCCGGGATGATTCACGGCAACCACCTTAAACAGATAGTTTCCCGGTGCTACATTGGTGTAATTGGCATGGCCCACTCCTGAAGGAGAGCGGACTTCGTTCCAGTTATCGTCTATTCCCTCTAAAATATACCGATAAATGGTTTGGGTGGGATTACTGTAATTGAGCGCAGAAAAATCGATACCAAAAAAGTTTTGTGTATGTTTTAATGTGATTTTCTGCGTCGAACTCACCGATTGCGTGAGAATCAGATTGTCCTGATAAGCCTTCCCTATAGAAACCGGACTTCCAAAGAGGTAGAAATCGGTAAAGAGTGGCGTGCCGTAAAAGAGGCTTCTACGGTCGAACCGATTAAGGTCTATCTCATTGAAACCATCTATTCCTCCCCATAGAAGCGTTTGATAGGAGGTGTGAAGAACAGAACGTACGATAAATTCATTCTCAATGACTCCGTCGAACCGGTTATAATTGGAGATAGCGTACAAATAGTCATCTTTCCCGGGGGAGAGGGTCAATAATGAAATTCCATTCGATGTAGAGATCCACATTCGGCCCGAATTGTCTTCTGTGACGGAGCGAATGGCATTATTCACCAAACCATCGTTGGTATAGAAACAGCGCAATCGGCGCATTTTCGGGTTGTAAACATACAGTCCGTCTTGCGTGCCAAACCACACCAGACCACGGCTATCGGTATACAAGCAATGGTACTGGCGGTTCTTGTGTCTGAATGCGGGGTGGTCACTTAGGTAGGGAGAGGAAATTTGCCCTGTGCTAACCTTGTAAAGAAATAACCCGCCACCATTGATGCCAATTAGTGTGTCGGTTCCAAAGGGCATAACCTGCGTGATATGGCCCAATCTGTAACCACCCCTGCCAGCTGCTGGGCGAAATGTAGCGGAATCAGGATTGAACAGCCCAAATCCTTGCGAAGTAGATATATAGAGATTCCCATTTGGCGCTTCACATACAGATTGGCAACTTCTCGGTTCCGAATAGTGGGTAACCGATTGGTTTTTAATACGGTATAATCCACTATTCTGGGTGCAAATCCATGTCTGATCTTGCTTGTCGGTGTAGAGAGCGTTGCAATGGATAGCATCCGGCAATAGAACTGAGCGTTCTATGTTGCCGGTAGTGTGGTTGTATTCGAACAGCCCGTTTTGGGTTCCGATCAGGAGCTGCTTACCCATCTCTGAGAAGCAGGTAACCCGAAGTTTTTCTTTGTCGGGTATGGGAAAGTGATCCCGGTCTTTCTGTTGGAAGGTAAAACGATCGGGATGATAATATAACAGCCCCCGGTTAATAGATCCTAACCATAATCCGCCCGACCGATCGTGGTATTGAGAGGTAATTTCGGTTTCGAACGCTTTCCCGTCGACCAGCGGGATAGGAGAGGTGAGATGTTGGGTTCCCGTTTCGCCATCAATATGCCAGAGCCCTTCGAAAGTGCTGATCCAACAGTTGCCCAGTGAATCGAGCGTAAGTGTATTTAGCCAGCAATCGGTGGCTAAAAGTGTTTCAAACTTATGATTATGCTTGTTAAATCGGGTAAGCAACCCTTTAGTAAATCCGTTTCGGGCCTGGTAAAGGTAGGGTCCGTACTCTACCACTGCCAGAGTAATTGTGTATCGGTTTGGAGAGGCTGAAAAAGGGTTTTCACGATATTTCTCGTTTCCTGAAGCTAAATCGTAGCAAACCATCCATCCCGACTGGAAAAAGAGGAAGAGATCCTTGTCGGAAACCGTGACATTGTATAAGATATCGTCGGGAGCTATTCCCTTCGAAAAATCATCCAGAAAAAGACGGGGGTGGCTCTCCTTGGTATTAACAAACCAAAGCTGATGAGCCTCGGTAACCAGCCAAAGATTGCATAACCTGTCCATGAAGAGATCTCGAATGGGTTTAGTAATCCCAAACATTCCGAAAACACTGTCGATGTTCGATACGGCCATCTCTGTCTGAATGTCGAAAAGAAGAAGTTTGTGTTGGTTTTTCAACCAGAGGCGGCTATTCTCTTCGACGTAGGAGAGATGCCAACCAGAAAAATCGGGCAGTGGATAGGCCTCCTGTTCGTCGTAACGCATATATTTAAATCGGGCCCCATCGTACAGATTAACCAACCCGGGGGTGACAAAAACCATACGTCCGTCGGATAGCTGATTGATGGTTCGCACGCCGTTATCGGAGAGCCCGTGGTGGCTGTTAATGGGCGAAAAAATGAGTTCTTCTCCGGCAAGAATCGGAGTGTAAAAGAGAAATAAAAAAAGAGAAAACAGCCAATGCATACTATTTCTGCGTGAACTGCGAATTTAGCAATAATTAAACGCAGAGCACCCTCCTGTTAGCAACATCTCTTATAATGGAATCAACATTTGTGGTCAATAGTTCTTTGGGGTAATTTTACATTTACGTTGCGAAAGTCCTCATGAGGAATTGATGATAATACCTATTCTATATTCACTCTGTTTTCGGTTACTCCTTATGCAACCGTCTGCCTATATCGATAAAACCTCTTCAAGGGGTTATGCCGATGTTGTTGCCTATGAAAACGGATTTGTAGCGGTGGGTGAAGATGGGCAGTTTCATCAACTCTCGGCCCAAGGGGCCTTGCAAAAACGTTTTTCTGTACCCGATTTCTCGTTTGTCACTGCAGTATCGGGGAGCATGGGGGTGTTGGCTGCTTCAAAATCGGGCGAGATAATACAACTTGGTTCAGACGGAGCGATAACCCGAATGGATGCCCTGGCCGGAAAGGCTATCAACTGCCTGGCCAGATTCAATCAAATAATCATAGTTGGCTCCGATAGCGGAATACTGTATGCCGGGTCCGAAAACGGAGGCTTCCAACCGATTCAACTTTTGGCAAAAGGCGATATTACGGCCCTCTCGGCCGACTCTGAGCGTTGTTATGGCGTAACCAATTTTGGTGAAATTATATCCACCAAAAACGGCAAAGAGTGGGTGATTTTCGATTTCGATAGGGAGTATAAAGGGTATTACAAATCTGTGCAGTTCACAACGGTTCTGGTTTCCGATAAGGGCCTTGCCGTATCGGGGATAAACGAAGAGGGGCACCCCGTTTTTTATCACTCAGCCAAGGGATTGGTATGGATTGAGATCCCTCTTACCTACACCGACGAAGAGGGTGCATTGCAAACCCTTGATGCCACCCCCAACGACATTTACTACGATACTGTGAATCAAACCTATTATCTTGCCTGCACAGAGGGAAATCTGATGGTTCTCCCGTCGTGTCACCAATGCCACCAACTCATCAAACTACCTGCCACATCGTTGCGGGCCGTTTCCGGCAACAGCGAAGCTATCCTGATTGCCGGCACCAACGCATTTCTCCAATCCTTCGCCCCCATAACTTCCCCTTAATCATGAACCACCAGAGCACTAGAGCACTAGAGCACTAGAGCACTAGAGCACCAGAGCATCAGAGCATTATTAAATTAACCACTATTACTTCGCTATGCAAAAGAAACTGATTAAATGGAGCATCCTGGTATCGGCGTGCCTTGTGCTTTTGGCATTTTCGCCAATCGGGAAGAGGGCGGCTAAGCCCATTTACCTGAACCGGGCCTACTCCTTTAAGGAGAGAGCTGCCGACCTGGTGTCGAGAATGACTCCCGAAGAAAAACAGAGCCAGTTGGGCAATACCATGCCCCCTATTCCCCGTTTGGGTGTGAACCATTACGATGTGTGGGGCGAAGCGCTGCACGGGATTATGGGTCGTAATAATAACAGTGGGATGACAGCTACCTCATTTCCCAATAGTGTGGCTGTAGGGGCAACTTGGGATCCGGAACTGATTCTGCGCGAAACCACTGTAATAGCCGATGAGGCCAGAGGTTTTAACCACGATCTAATCTTTACTCTCACCTATTGGTCGCCGGTGATTGAACCGGCCCGTGACCCCCGGTGGGGACGAACCGCCGAAACCTTTGGCGAGGATCCCTTTTTGGTAACAGAGATTGGTAAAGGATTCATTCAGGGACTGATGGGCAATGATCCCCTTTATTTAAAGTCGGTGCCTTGCGGTAAGCACTATTTTGCCAATAACACTGAGTACAACCGTCACAATGGAAGTGCCAATATGGACAACCGCGATATGCACGAGTTTTATCTCTTTCCTTACCGAACCCTGATTCGCGATTATAATCTTCCCTCCATTATGACCGCCTACAGTGCGGTGAACGGTGTTCCCGTTTCGGCTAGTAAGTATCTGGTAGATACCATTGCCCGAAAGATGTACGGAATGGATGGGTATGTGACCGGCGACTGTGGTGCGATCGATGATATTGTACGTGGCCACAGATTTGTCCAGAGTAACGAAGAGGCTGCTGCCTTGGGTATTATCGCGGGAGTGGATACCGATTGCGGCGGTGTTTACCAGAACAATACCCTCGCTGCCCTTGAAAAGGGATTGCTGACCCAGGGCGATATCGACAAAGCGTTGGTGAATATTTTTACCATCCGTATGCGCATCGGGGAGTTCGATCCTAAGGAGGTTGTGCCCTACGCAGGCATTAAACCCTCCATCATTAACGATCCCTCGCACAACGATCTGGCGCTCGAAATTGCTACCAAGACCCCGGTTTTGCTGCAAAATAAGATTGTGGCACAAACCGGCCGGAAGGCGTTGCCAATCCGTTTGAGTGAAGTAAAGAAGATTGCTGTTTTAGGACCGCAGGCCAATAAAATAGAGCTGGGTGATTACTCCGGCGAAGTGGAGGCCAAGTACAAAGTAACCCCGCTGGCAGGGATTCAGGATTATATTAAGTTGCATAACCTGAATGTCGAGGTGGTTTCGAAAGCAGGTGCCAATACGGAGAAAAAGACCGATTTCTTTACAATGAACGGCTTTTCAACGGTATCGAAAGGTATGGTGGTTGCCGAATTCGATGCGGCAAAATTCGATGCCTCTTCGAGCGGTCTGATTACCTCCGGGAGAGGAGGTCAGGTATCGCTGAGAGGCATTAAGGATGGCGACTGGACCATGTATCACAATGTTGATCTCACTGGTATCGATTCCATTCGTTTTCGGATGGGGGTTTCGGGCGATGGCGGCACACTGGAAGTGCGCGTAGGTTCTGCTGCCGGTAATATTCTGGCTTCGGAGAAGATCGAAGCGGTTCGTCAGGCAGGAGGTGGCGGCGGCATGCCGGGCTTCGGTCGTGGAAGAGTAATTCCTGTTAAGATTAACACGCTGGGTATCACGGGTTCGCAGAGCCTTGTGCTGGTTTATCGTGAGGCCGAAGCGCCCGGTACCGATCAGGAGACCCTCGACATGGCGGCCTCGTCGGATATTGCTTTGGTTTTTGTAGGAACCGACCAAACCACCGGCCGTGAAGAGGCCGACCGCTTTGCCATCACACTGCCCGGGAATCAGTACGATTTGATTAAATCGGTTGCCGCAGTAAATCGCAATACCATTGTTGTAATGCAGACTATGGGTATGGTCGAAGTGGAGCAGTTTAGAAATCTTCCGAATATTACCGGTATTATCTGGACCGGCTACAACGGGCAGGCCCAAGGAACCGCCATGGCAAAAATCTTGTTCGGCGAGGTGAATCCCGGCGGAAAGTTGAATGTAACCTGGCATAAATCGCTGAACGATATTCCCGAGTTCGGCGACTACTCTTTGCGTGGTAATGGCAAGAACGGGCGAACCTATTGGTATTTCGACGGTGATGTATCGTACGAGTTCGGTTTTGGCCAATCGTATACCTCTTTTACCTATAGCAATTTTGCCATTAGTAAGTCGGAGATTTCGCCTAACGATAAGATTACGGTTAGTGTCGACGTAAAAAACAGCGGTGATACCGATGGCGATGAGATTGTGCAGGTCTATCTGAAGACCCCCGACAGCAACTCCTCTCTGCTACGGCCCATCAAACGTCTGAAAGGGTTTAAGCGCGTCACCATTCCCAGTGGTCAGATAAAAAGGGTATCAATCGACATCGATTGTGCCGATTTGTGGTTCTGGGATGCCGAAAAGGGGAAAATTACCTTCGATCAGGGTCGCTATCTTTTCGAAATCGGCGCCTCCTCAAAAGATATCAAGGGAACCGTTGAAGCCCGCATGCGTGGCGAATATAAACCTGAATTGATTACCGTTACAGCTGAAAGTAATAAGGTAGTATTGCGGCCGGGCGATCGGATTCAAACCTCTGTAACAGCCTGTATGTCGGACGACCGTTTTATAGATCCTGCGCAGGAAAAAGTTGCCTACACCTCCAATAATCCATCGGTTGTCACTGTCGACGCCAAAGGCGCTGTTACAGCTGTGGGTGTGGGTGTGGCTTCGATTACTGCCACGGTTACGGTCGATGGGAAAAGTCTCAGCAGCAGTTATCCGCTCAAGGTTATGCCCGATCTTACCCCAAAATCGATTTTGGTGAATGGGAAGGCGATTGCCGGATTCGATAAAGCCGTTAAGGCTTATAGTTACCTCTTGAAAAAGGGTGCTAAAGCGCCTGAAGTAAAGGCAACGGCATTAGACGAAGGCATTTCGGTTGAGATTACGCAGGCTGCCGGCGTTCCGGGAACCGCAGTGGTCAGGTTTATCGACGACATCTCGCTCGAAACCAATACCTTCTATCTCAACTTTGATGTGGCTTCGGTAAGCGATGAGTTTAACAGTGAGTTGGCAGGAGCGCAATGGAATTGGGTCCGGGAGAACGCCTCGACCCGAAGCTTCTCGAAACAGACAGGTTTCCTTACCCTTACCTCCGAACCGGGCGATATTTCCGAAAATACCAACAATGCAAAAAACATCTTGCTACAGAGTGCCAACAACGACTGGGATATGGAGACTAGACTATTTGTTTCGCGTGTGCCCTCTCAGCCCGAGAATGGCGGGCTGGTTGCTTACCAAGACGATGAGAACTTTGTTAAACTGATGTTCCGGGCCGTTATCAAGACCACCCGGGAGCGGCAACCGCAACCGGGAACTGTGAATCTGACCATGGAAGAGAATGGGATTACCAAGTCGATGGGAAGCTTTAATCTGCAACAGGCCGTTACTGCTGAAAACCCCTTGCGTCTCAAGCTGACAAAGAAAGGCAGCCTCTATACAGCCTATTATGCCCTTTCGGATGGGGAGTTTGTCCGGTTGGGTTCGGCCGATATGTTGCTGAAAGATCTGAAAGCCGGAGTGATGGCTTGTGATGGGATTGTGGCCCAGTTCATGAAAAGCACCTTCTGGTTCAACTCAGATACCACTAAACCGAACACTCCGTTCGATGTCTCGTTCGATTATCTCCGCATTACTAATTATGGAATCCAGTAGAATCGCAAAAAAAACTGAAATATGAAAAAGAAACTATTCGTTTTAGGGCTGGCCGCATGTTGTGTTGCAGGCTCTCTACTAGCTCAGGATCAGCCGGCTGTTGTCGAGGATTTTGCAGTTTCGGCCACAACGCAGGAGGGAAAGCGTTTTCCGCAGGTGAACTCAGAAGGGCGCGTGAGGGCACAAATCTCCGCTCCGGAGGCCACCCGTGTTCAACTCGATATTGGTGCAGTGAAATACGATCTGAAGAAAGACGAAAAGGGGGTTTGGACCGGTGAATCTGCTCCGCAAGACGAAGGTTTTCATTACTATCAACTCCAAATTGATGGGGCATCGGTACCCGATCCCGGTTCTCTCTATTATTATGGCGCCAGCCGTTGGGGAAGTGGTATTGAGATTCCGGCCAAAGATCAGGATTTCTATGCCTTGAAGAATGTTCCGCACGGCGTGGTGCGTGAACAACCCTATTTTTCGAAGATTCAGAATGGGATGCGCAGATGTTTTGTCTACACCCCGCCTGCTTACGATAAGGATTGTACAACCCGCTACCCTGTTCTCTACCTGCAACATGGCATGGGCGAGAACGAAACCGGATGGTCGGCCCAGGGGAAAGCCAATTTGATTATGGATAATCTGCTTGCCGAGGCAAAAGCCAAACCGTTTATCATTGTGATGGACAACAGTGCCTGGAGTAGGCCCAGTGCTGCACCCGGTACTAATCCTGCCGGTCAGCGTCCTGCAGGCCAGGCTTCTGCCGGTCAACGTCCAGCCGGAGGGGGTGGCCTTCAGGGTGTTGCCGATGGATTTATGCAGATTCTCACGCAAGAGATTATTCCCATGATCGATGCCAACTATCGCACGCTGCCCAATCGCGAAAACCGCGCTATGGCCGGATTGTCGATGGGAGGCATGCAGACTCGTGTGATTACGCTTGCACATCCCGAGCTGTTCGGTTATGTGGGTATGTTTAGCGGAGGCAGTATCAGTGTGGAGGATGTTGAAAAGTCGGCCGGTTTTAAGGAGGGTGTGAAAATGGTCTTTATCAGTTATGGCAGCCGCGAATTGGAGAATCGCAGAGGCGGTATGGGTGGCGATCCTAAGGCCAATACCGAAGCCCTTAACGCAGCCGGGGTAAAAAGCCAATTCTATGTTTCTCCGCTTACCGCTCACGAGTGGCAAAGCTGGAGGCGCAGTTTGTATCAGTTTGCCCCTTTGCTTTTTCAGTAAACATCTTACCCCTTTCGGATATTAACCATACAAATGAAACGACTAACTCTTCTCCTTCTGCTATCGGCTGTCGCAGTGCAGGTTTCGGCACAAAGCCCGATCAAACAGCAGACAATCATTCAAACCAAATATACGGCCGACCCGGCTCCCATGGTTTACAATGATACCGTCTATTTATATACTTCGCACGACGAGGATGATGCCACTGGCTTTAAAATGCTTGATTGGCTGCTCTATACCTCGACCGACATGGTAAATTGGACCGATCACGGGGCAGTGGCTTCACTCAAAGAGTTCAGTTGGGTGCGACAAGACAACGGAGCCTGGGCAGTGCAGTGCATTGAACGCAATGGAAAATTTTACCTCTATTGTCCGATGCACGGCAACGGGATCGGTGTTCTGGTTTCTGATTCGCCTTATGGTCCGTTTAAAGATCCTCTGGGTAAACGATTAATTGAGACCAATCATATCTGGAACGACATTGATCCCACCCCTTTCATCGACGACGATGGACAGGCGTGGCTCTATTGGGGCAATCCCGATCTCTACTATGTTAAACTGAATCCCGACATGATCTCTGTAGCGGGCGAGGTGGTCAAAGAACCTTCAAAACCCAAAAATTATCAGGAGGGGCCCTGGGTCTGGAAACGGAAAGGCCACTACTATCTGGCTTATGCTTCTACCTGTTGCCCTGAGGGAATAGGGTATGCTATGAGCAGTTCACCTGCGGGTCCGTGGGAGTATAAAGGCATGATTGTGGATGCCTCCAACCTTACACGGGGAAATCATCCCGGAATCATAGACTATAAAGGGAAATCATACTGCTTTGGTCATAGTTACGATCTTTTGAAGCAGAGCACTTCCACATTCTATGAGCGTCGCTCGGTCGATATGGATGAGATTGTCTATAATGAAGATGGCACCATACAGAATAGACACTACTGGTCGGTCGAAGGGCCCGAACAGTTGGGTGTGGTCAATGCGTTCTCACGGGTAGAGGCCGAAACAATGGCCTGGAGTGTGGGTGTTAAGAGCGAAGGCAGCAGAGGGTCGGGTATCTATATCAACCAGATTCATACCGGCGACTACATCTCAGTGCGGGGTGTAGACTTTAAAAGAGGAGCGCAAAAGATGGAGTTTTCCGTTGCCGCTTCGGGTGAGGGAGCCTCATTGGAGGTTCGACTTGATGCTCCCGATGGAGAAGTAGTCGGAGTGCTTCCGGTAAAAGCCACCGGAGGAATTTCGGATTTCGCGGTACAATCGGCTAAGCTCAAGAAGGTAAAAGGCGTACACGACCTCTACTTTGTAGCCAAAGGGGGAGAGGGAGAGCTGTTTAACTTTGACTGGTGGAGTGCTAAAAAGCGCTAATGCGCTTTAATGCAAATGGTGAATGGTTAGTGGTGAATGGTGAATGGTAAATGCGCTGCGCGCAGGTGCTCTGGTGCATCGAAGCGCTAATGCGCTTCAAGTGCTGCGCTGCGCGCGAAAAGACAAATACGCGCAAGCGCGGAAGACTCTTTGTCCCTGGCGCGCAGCACCAGAGCACCAGAGCATTAGAGCATTAGAGCACTAGAGCACT
>CAYGID010000051.1:0-15918 GCA_964349835.1 uncultured Bacteroidales bacterium
TATATTCGCGTTTGTGCACACTAATTCATTAATCATTTGCGCGCAGCGCAGCACTAGAGCACTTGAAGCGCGCACGCGCTTCGAAGCTCCAGAGCTCCAGAGCATTCGCGCGCAGCGCATTTACCATTCACCATTAACCATTATCCCCCATGCTCTCCATCCGCCCCATGACCCGCCAAGAGGTATCCGACATTGCCATTGCGTGGGCAGCCGCCGAAGGCTGGAACCCCGGCCTACACGACGCCGAAAGTTTTTATGCCACCGATCCAAAGGGTTTTTGGGTGGGGCTGTTAAACGGCGAACCCATTGCTTCGGTTTCGGTAGTGGTCTACAGCCCGCAGTATGCCTTTGCCGGTTTCTATATGGTAAAACCCGAATATAGGGGCATGGGCTACGGAGCACAAATCGGTCAAGCGGTGCTGGGCCGATTAGCGAACCATACCGTTGGCCTCGACGGGGTGGTTGCACAGCAGGAAAATTACAAAAAGGCCGGATTCCGGCTCGCTTACCGAAACATCCGCTTTGAGGGAACCGTGACACATACCCCCTCCGGGGAAACTCTATCTCGCCCTCACCTTGAGGGAACCGCGACGCAGAACCCCTCCGAAGCCCCTTCTCTTGTGTCGGCTTCGGAGGTTCCCTTCGACGCCCTATTGACTTACGACACGCAACACTTTCCGGCCCAAAGAGCCGGTTTTCTGCGTTCGTGGATTGCCATGCCCCAAAGCATGAGTGTTGTAGCCCTCAACGCAAACCGGATCGAAGGATATGCTACCATACGGAGGTGCGTAAAAGGCTACAAAATAGGCCCCCTGATTGCCCACGATGCCCGCACGGCCCAAAAGCTACTGCAGGCCTGCCTCAACGCATCAGAGGCTGGCGAAACCTTCTATCTCGATGTGCCCGAGCCCAATGCAGCGGCCTTGCAACTAACAAATGAGTACAACATGCGGATGGTCTTCGAAACCGGCCGCATGTACAACGGAAAAAAACCTGACGTTCCTTTGCAAAAAATCTATGGTATCACCTCATTTGAGTTGGGATAAAACCCCAAATATCATATCTTCGCCAACGGGCGGATTTCGCCTATCTTATTGTGTCATTAATCATTAACCATTAATTAACCATTAAAACTGTTGCGTATGAAAAAATGGCTCTTAGCAATTACTCTTTGTATCTTCTGCTCCCTACACGCTGAAGCTCAGATCATCAATAATTGGCGAGGGCCGCTCCGCGACGGAGTCTATCCCGAATCAGGGCTCTTAAAGAGCTGGCCGCAAAACGGGCCGGAGATGCTGTGGGCATTCGAAAATCTGGGAAGCGGCTACACATCGCCCTCTTTTGCAAACGGGAAAATCTATATTACCGGTGCCGAAGACTCAATCGGATATGTCTATGTACTTAACGAAGCAGGGGCTCTGCAGTCGAAAATCAAGTATGGACCCGAATTCATTGTGAACTACCCGGGCAGCCGTACATCTACCCTTGTCGACGGAAATCTGCTCTACAAAACCAGTGGTCATGGGGTGCTCTACTGTATTGACCTCACCACCCAAAAGGTGAAGTGGACCAAAGATTATTTTAACGAATACGACGGGAAAAACATCCGCTTCGGATTTACCGAAGGGTTGCTGATCAAAGACAATATGCTCTTTTGCCAGCCCGGGGGTGTAAAATACAATATGGTAGCACTCGACAAGGTAACCGGAAAAGAGATCTGGGTATCGGGCGGAAAGGGCGACCTGTCGGCCTACTGCAGCCCCTTGCTCATTACCCATAACAACCGCGAGATGCTGGTAAATATGATGGCCGAAAATATCATCGCCCTCGACCCCAAAACCGGCACACTGCTTTGGAGCCATCCTTACAAAAATAACCGGAGCATTCACCCCAACGCCCCCGTATATAAAAACGGAATGCTGTACTGCTTTAGCGGATATGGCAAAGGAGGCATCATGCTTCGCATTAATGAGGCCGGCACCGGTGTTACCGAAGTTTGGGCCGATACCAAACTAGACAACCAGATGGGGGGAACTGTTGTAGTAAACGGTCGAATTTACGGGTCGGGGCAGAACAATCCGAAATGGACCATCCTCGATTGGAATACGGGTCAGGTCTTGGGCGAAGCCACCGATCCCGGAAAAGGCAACGTGATTTTTGCCGATGGGTTGCTTTATATCTATTCCGAAAAGGGTGAGTTGGCTCTGGCCGAACCCACCCCGACCGGCCTTAAGGTGATAAGCAAAACCAACATCACTAAAGGTACAGAGCAGCATTGGGCGCATCCCGTGATTCGCAACGGAGTTCTCTATGTTAGGCATGGCAGTGCCTTGATGGCCTTTAGGATTAAATAACGGGAGCGAAAAAAGAGTTTCAGGCTTCGGCCGCATCGAAAAAGAGGCTGCTTCGAACGAATCGAAGCAGCCTCTTTTCTATTACAGTGGCGCAATAATCATGAGCACTAGAGCACTTGTACTCTTATGTTTTACAGGAGTGCTTTGATTTCGTCAATAATCCGAAGGGCTAAGCGGTTGGCCGCCTCTTGCGAACTACTCTCAGTGTAGATGCGGATAATAGGCTCGGTATTCGATTTACGGAGATGCACCCACTCTCCGGCAAAATCAATTTTTACTCCATCGATGTCGATTACCTGTTCGTGGGCGTATTTCTGCTTCATTTTATTCAGGAGCACATCTACATCAATCCCGGGAGTCAGTTCGATCTTATTTTTCGACATATAATAGGCCGGATAGCCCGCCCGAAGCACAGAAGGCGTTTTGCCCGATTTGGCCAGCCAGGTCAAAAAGAGGGCAATTCCCACCAGCGCATCGCGCCCATAATGTAGTTCAGGATAGATGATTCCGCCGTTTCCCTCGCCCCCGATAACAGCCCCGGTTGCTTTCATGGCATGCACCACATTCACTTCGCCAACAGCGGCTGCCGTATAAGTACCACCGTGTGCTACGGTAACATCGCGGAGTGCACGCGAAGAGGAGAGGTTCGATACCGTATTTCCTCCCTTATGTTGCGTCAACACATAATCGGCCACTGCAACCAACGTGTACTCTTCGCCAAACATCGAGCCATCTTCGTTCACAATGGCCAGTCGGTCGACATCGGGATCGACCACAAATCCCACATGTACCCCTGCTTCGCGCACAACCCGCGAAATCTCAGTGAGATGCTCTGGCAGCGGCTCGGGATTGTGCGGAAAATTTCCATCGGGGGTAGTGTAGAGTTCAATAACCTCAAGTACACCCAAGGCTTTGAGGAGCCGGGGTATTACTAGCCCCCCTACCGAGTTCACACAATCAACAGCCACTCGGTACCGGGCCGCCCTTATGGCATTTATATCGACCAGAGGCAATTCGAGTACCCGCTCAATATGGTAGTCGGAATAGTCCTTAGTCACTACCGAACCGAGCACATCGACACCGGCAAAAGAGAAGCGCTCCTTCTCGGCCGAATCCAAGACTATGGCGCCTTCGGCGGCATCCAGAAATTCGCCATGGCGATTGAGCAGTTTAAGAGCATTCCACTGTTTGGGATTGTGGCTGGCGGTAAGAATAATACCCCCATCGGCATTTTCGGCCGTAACAGCCATCTCGGTAGTGGGTGTGGTGGCAAGGTCAATATCTATCACCTCAACCCCCATTCCGGTGAGTGTACCCAACACTACCTGCTTCACCATAGGACCCGAAATCCGCGCATCGCGCCCCACAACAATCCTCACTTTTCCGTGGTTTCCGGCCTTGCGGGCCGCTCCAATAATCCACTCTGCGAAGGCAGCCGTAAATTTCACTGTATCGAGAGGGGTCAGCGCATCACCCGCCTTACCTCCGATGGTTCCACGAATACCCGAAATAGACTTTATTAGCGTCATATCATTGATAATTAAATCATTAAAAACTCTTCTGCGATGCCCCGGAAGCCGGAATTCTCAGCAACCAGAGGCCTGTAAAGGTAATTAATCCGTTTACGATGAGCAATTCAAATCCAAATTGGTATCCCCAAAGCCACTCAACCGAATGGGCATTTAGCAGGTAACAGAGCAGGGGCGACAAAATAGCAACAAACGGAACTGCCATATCGCGCACCTGCCAACGGGTCAACATCCCAAAACAGAAGAATCCGAGCAAAGGTCCATAGGTATAACTGCTGATGGTGTAGAGTTTGTCTATTACCGCGCTATTGTTCATGTTACGGAACAACAAAATCAGAGCCAAAAAGAGCAGGGCAAACGAAACATGAATGGCATACCGAACCCGTTTTTGCTTGCGTGCATCCCAACCCCTCTTTTCGATGCCAACCAAATCGATGGCGCACGAAGTGGTGAGGGAAGTCAGTGCACCGTCGGCACTGGGGTAGGCTGCCGAGATGAGGCCAACCACAAAAATGAGGCCGGGTACAATACCTAAATGATGAATGGCTATCTCTGGAAAGAGGGTGTCGGTATTCTCAACCGAAATACCATGGTTTCGGGCATACAACACCAACGCGGCACCCAGAAATAGAAAGAAAAGATTAACCGCCACCAGGGTGAAGCTAAAGGTAATCATATTCTTCTGCGCATCGCGCAGATTCCTGCAGCTCAGGTTTTTCTGCATCATCTCCTGATCGAGGCCTGTCATCACGATGGTAATAAAGATACCGCTGATAATCTGTTTGAGCCAGAAGCGTTTGTCTTGCCAGTCGGTTACCACGGTCTGCGACAGCTCGCTATGCCGAATCTCCCTTACCAGCGCCCACGGATCAAAACCCATCTCACGGGCAATCAAGAAAAAGGAGAGCACCACAGCACCCAACATAAAGGTGGTTTGCAAAGTGTCGGTCCATACAATGGTGCGGATACCCCCTTCGAGGGTATAGAGTAAAATCAGCAGTACAAAAATGGCGCCTGCCAGCCAAAAGGGAACACCCCATGCCCGAAACACAAACTCATATAATACATTTACCACCAGAAACATCCGGAGTGAGGCCCCCAACGATCGGCTCAGTATAAAAAAGGAGGCACCCGATTTATAGGTAAAAACCCCGAACCGCTGTTCAAGGTAGGTATAGATGGAGGTCAGATTGAGCCGGTAATAGAGCGGCAGAAGCAGGTGAGCAATCACGAAGTAGCCCACCAAAAAGCCAACCACCATACCCATGTAGGTAAACTGGGTGTTTTGCACCCAGCCCGGAACCGACATAAAGGTAACCCCCGAAAGAGAGGCTCCTATCATGCCGTAGGCCACCACAAACCAGGGTGAGCGTCGGTTGCCGGTATAGAAGGTTTCGCTGGTTGCCCGCCGGGAGGTGAGCCATGTTACAAAGAAAAGGAGGAGGGTGTAGAGACCAAAAACCAGTAGAATCAGTGATGGAGTCATAGGAGGAGTAGAGGTAAGAACCCAAGTGCCCACTGCGGCGCGAAGAGGCAATCCCGCAGAGGTCAGGAAGGGGTTTGAGGCGTAAAGATAACGATAATTTGCAGTGCCCGAAGACTACCGGAAAACGTACACAGCGGGTTGCTCTGGCCGGAAGGAGGGCGTTTTATAGATAGGTTCGTCCGAAAACTTGAAATATTCAAACCGCGCTCCATCCTTTGGAATATTGGGGAACCAAGCCAATCGAATCTGTATGGTATTGAATACCAGCATCTCGTTTCGTATCCTCAAACCGGCACTAACAGATGTGTAGGCCGAGTTTTCGAAAATAGCAGTCGATGAATCGCCAATCCAACCCAGTTGGGTACCGGCAAAGAGCACGAAGCGAAAACCATGAAATGTCCATGGGGTAAAGAAATCGAACTCCAGGTCGAGATTGAACCGTTTTAACCCCGAAACCGAATCGCTGTAAAAACCCTTAAAGTAATAGTCTCTATTGAGAGTGGCATACTCATCGTCGTAGGTGTGAAAACCTCGCGTATAGCGGCTGTTTAAAAATGCGCGCATTTTATAACGCCCTATCGTATGGAGGGGCGAAAAATATTTGGCTTCTACCTCGAACACCGCCTGTTCGGTCTTGCTCCCGTTATAAAAAGAACTGGCCGAAATCTTGGGAGCGAGATAGCCAAACCGATTCAGATAGGTACCCATTGAGAGCTGCGTGCCAAAGTAGACCCTTTGACCAAACTCGTTGTGTTCGGCTCCTCCTGTAACGGTGAGGAGCGAGCCGGTAGAGATATATTCGATTCTCCCAAAGTTGTAAATCATAGAACTGGTAAAGAAATTCTGCCGCGACAGGGCAACAGAGCCCAAAAAGGTCGTTCTGTTTTGGAGGGAGTAATATCGCTTCGCAAAAGCGGCATCTCCGGGCCGTTTAAAAAAGTTCTGATTGGTGACACTTGCGGTAAAAGTGAGATTCTTTCGAATAGCCTGGCCATTGCCACCACTTTTCAGGGGAAATGAGTACCCGAGCCAGCCGTTGGCACTACCGTAGTTCCTCAGCATTTTTACCGAATCGCGCAGGGTAAGATAGCTATTATCGGAGGTCCGGGCATAATACCCGCCTCCGGCCACCCTGATACCGGGGGTCAGAAAGGGCCGGGCCACCTGCAGGTAGAGCCACTCTTTATCGCGCAGATTCTGATAGGCCAATTCCGTTCCGATAAAAGTACCATACCAGTTATCCTTTCGATACTTGAATGCGGAACCCCATTTTCGGTCGGCATTTTGCTGCCATACCACTTTAGTCTCCAATTGATTACCCCGACCCATCAGGTTCTTTTCGTTTAGCCCGACCGTAATCTTCTTTGGTGTTGGAAGCGGAATATCGAACATGACCGACCACACATCGCGCACAATGACCCACACCATCACCTCTCCAGGCACATCGGGATCGTTGGTTACCTCAATCCGGGCATTATACACATACGAAAGGTCGTTCAACAATCTTTCGCTGTCGGCCAGTAGCTCCGGCCTCAGGGCGTCGCCCTCCGTAAAGAGCAGGTTACCGCGAATCACCGGATCTTTGGTGCGCATGTGCGCCCCGTTGCCCAAGCGGTTCAGGCCATTGGTCACCTCCCGGGAGGGATCGTATATGCTGGTACCAAAAGGATCGAGACACACCACATGGATGGTGCTGATAATTCGCGAAGCAAAGGGTTGAAAAGGCATATCGCTCCGAAAGTTTCCTACGGAGTCGGTATCCTTAATTTTATCGGGATTACGAATCAGGAAACCCACTAATTCGCGCGTAAAGCGCCGTTTAGAGGCTTTCTCAACAATTTTTGAATAGACCTGCTTTTCTTCGACCGAAGGCTTCTCCATCGTCGAAGAATCGCCAATCGGCTTTACGACCACACTCAGCGAATCATGTTGATATTTCAGCCACTCAGCGCGCTTGATTCCGCCCGAAAGCGATTGCGAAGAGAGGGAGGTGGGGGTGCCCCAGAGCACCGACAAAAAAAGTAAAACAGACAACGCCCCGCAACCGAAAAGAGGCTGCGTATCTCTGGTGCATCTGTACAAACAGAGCCAATAAAAAGCATTTGCGCGTGTTTTACACACTACATAAGGTATAGGTAATTACTCGGCATAATAGCCCATCGCCTTCCATCGGGCCAGCCAGGGTTCAAGATCTTTGCTAAAACGGGTCATATCCTTGTTGCCGGCAGGGATCCAGAAGGCTTCGGCATAGGCAGCCAGCCTCGGAAAAACCTGACGGTACATGTCGGCTTCGGTGGGAATCCACTCGCCCCACATCTGACATCCGCCACCCAGAATCCGTGCATGCAGCGACTCCGGCATCCCCTGCGGAATGGGCGAGAAAGCGTAGGCCTTCTCTAACGGAATCTGCTTCAGGCTGTAGTCGAGATAGGTGTACTCATGAAAGGAGTTCACCACATCGTAACCCTTCTGTGCGGCATCGATAATTCTGTCGGTTTCGCCCTTCCAAAAATGGACAATAGTTCCGGGAGCCAGTTTCATATCGGAGGTTTCGGAGGCGCTCTCAGCATATTCGTGCAAGCTCTTTCCGCCCATAATCTCGTTCCAGCCCATCATTCTGCGCTCTTTCGATGCAATGTAGACAGCCATATCGTTGGTAAACCAAACCTGCAGATCGGTAAAACTATTAATCTTTTGCTGCTTCATAAATAAGCCCACCTCGGGGCTCGATTGCCAAACCTGATGTCGCACCTCATCGCCGCCAATGTGAATCACATCGCCCGGAAAGAGGTCCATCACCTCCGCCAAGATCTCTTTCAATGCATCGCGCACCTTTGCATCGTGCACTCCGTACACGTCGTAAGCCACGCCAAAATTCTTCTTAACCGGAATCTTCTTTTTAAGGGTTCCCAAAAAAGGATAGGAGGCAATGGCCGCTTCGCTGTGGCCGGGCATCCCGATTTCGGGCACAATCCTGATATGACGCGCCGATGCGTAATCTATAATCTCACCAATCTGTTGCTGAGTATAAAAACCGGCATGGGGCTTCCCGTCGTACCGATTCGAACCCCATCCGCCAATTTCGGTTGAGTCGCGCATGGACCCGATTTCGGTAAGCAACGGGTATTTCTTGATCTCAATGCGCCAACCCTGGTCGTCGGTGAGATGCCAGTGAAAGGTATTCATCTTTAGAGCTGCCATTTCGTCGAGCAACCGCTTTACCACATCGGCACCCTTGAAGTTGCGAGCCTCGTCGAGCATGAAGGCACGCCAGGCAAAAGCGGGCTTATCGACAATCCGAAGCCGGGGAATCCGTTTTTCGCCAGTAGCCGAATCCTCCTCAATCAGCTGTCGGAGAGTCTGCAAACCGTAAAAAACACCGGCAGGAGCACCCCCTTCAATCAGCACACCTCTCCTGTCGACAACTAACGAATAACCCTCCTGACCCAACTCCGCTTCACGGTTTGCATCTACCCAAAGTCGGATGCCCTGTTTGGGCTGAGGACGATGGTCGACCACCGGCGTAAGACCAAACTCATTTGCAAGCATCTCCTGAAGATAGGTCAGCTCGGCGGCACAATCAATCAGACCCGAAACCCGGGGTTCATCACTCAATGTGTAATAACCCTTGTCGATCCAAACCGAATCGGGACGGGGCAATACCGAAATCTCCGACACCGACTCTTCGTTCGTCCCACAGGCGGGCAAAAGGGCTATCGACACAAATAAAAGCAGAAAAGAAAAAGCGTTGTTCATGCGGGTATAATTTGAATTTAAAACAATCGGGCAGTAACGGGAGGCACTATCTGTTGCAGCCACTTCTCGGCCAGCAGAGGCCAGGTTTCGGCGGCCTTGTTGCCCAACCGCACACCATATCCATGGCCTCCCCGCGGAAGATAGTGCAGTTCAACAGGAACCCTCACCTTCCGAAGAGCAGAAGCCATAACCAACGCACTATTGCCATAGGGGTCGTCGTGCGTGGAGAAGAGAAACATGGGCGGCATATTGTCGAGCGGGAGCAACTCCGGTGTTACCGACTGATTAGGCCCGTCATCGAGATAGGCAGGGTAGATAGCCATGGTAAAATCGGGGCGAGCCGATAACTCATCGGCAGCATCGATCCTCTGGTAGAGCGTGTCGGCATAACGACTGGAGAGCCGTACCGACAGACTAGCTCCGGCCGAAAAGCCCATGATGCCAATTTTGTCGGGGTTGAGGCCCCACTCACCGCTACGCGATCTAACCACCCGAAGCGCCCTCTGCGCATCCTGAAGCGCCCCCATCCGCTTATCGGGCACCCTGTAATGCAATACAAATGCGGTATATCCCAGCGTGTTCAGCCACTTGGCAACCTCGTATCCCTCCAGGTTCATTGCCAGAAGCCGGTAGCCTCCTCCCGGGCAAATCACCACTGCCGCACCATTGGCATCCTCCTTCAGGGGAACAAATACCTCCAGCACCGGGCGAGTTACATCGGTAAGACGAACCACCCCATTACTATTATCGTCGGTTACCACAGGATCGGCTTTAGGCGCAGCCTCCCCGGGCACCCCTCCGGGCCAAAGATCAATCGACAACGCACTCTGCGCCGAAAATTTCACTGGCTGCTGAGCCGGCTGCTGAGCCGGCAAATCAACCGACAACACCACAACCAACAAAAAAAACCACAAACACTTCATCACTAATCATTTAATATAACTAAATCACTGCTATACTGTTGCATTAACCATTAACCATTAACCATTAGAGCATTAGAGCACTAGAGCTTTTGTAGAACAGCTCATTCTGCCTAACAAGCAGAGTGAGCTGTTCTACGAATGATCTCCTCCTGCAGTTCGGGCGACAAATCGTTAAAGTAGTCGCTATAACCGGCAACCCGCACAATCAGATCGGTATATTTCTCGGGATGTTTTTGGGCATCACGCAGCAGATTGGCCGAAACCACGTTAAACTGAATATGGTGGCAGTCCATCCTGAAGTAGCTGCGAACCAGCCCCGAGATTTTGGCAATGCTTTCGGGGTCGTTAAAGAACTCGGGCGCAAATTTCTGATTCAGAAGGGTTCCTCCTGTTTTGAGGTGATCGAATTTGGCACACGACTTCAACACAGCCGTAGGGCCTTTCCGATCGGCTCCCTGCACCGGCGAAATGCCTTCCGAAACAGTATCACCGGCCTTCCGCCCATCGGGCAGGGCACCGGTAATACTGCCAAAATAGATGTGGCAGGTGGTAGGAAGCATATTCACGCGATACCTCGCGCCACGCGGACTCGGCCGGTTGTCGACTGCCGAGAAGAGCATGTCGAAGAGCACCGAGGCAAAACTATCGGCCGCATCATCATCGTTCCCGAATTTTGGGGTATCGTAAATCAACAGCGATTGTTCCTGTTCGAACCCTTCGAAATTGGCTTTCAGCATATCTGCCATTTGCGAAAGGGTGAATCGTTTGGTTACAAATACATTATGATGAATGGAGGCAAAACAATCGGTTATGGTGCCTAATCCCACACCCTGTATGTAATTGGTGTTATATCGGGCTCCCCCGGCGTGGTAATCTTTCCCGTTCTTTACACAATCGTCTATCAGCAACGAGAGGAAGGGAGCAGGAAGGTATCGGGCAAAAATCTGTTCAATCCGGTTGCTCCCTTTAATCTTTATATCAATGAAGTGGCCAATCTGCGTTTCGAAGGCCTGCAGCAACCGCTCCATGGAGGTAAACTGATCGAGGGTGCCGGTTTGAGGGCCGAGTTGTTGGCCGGTTCGGGGATCTAAACCGTTGTTCAGGGTAATTTCCAATATCTTGGGAATATTGAAGTAGCCGGTAAGAATATAGGCCTCCTTTCCGAAGGCACCTGCCTCTACGCAGCCGCTGGCCCCGCCGCATCGGGCATCTTCAAGACTCTTCCCCTGCCTGACAAGCTCTTGGATTATGGCATCGGTATTGAAGATAGAGGGCTGACCAAATCCGGTTTTTGCAATACGCACCGCACGCTGAATGAGGCGGTCGGGATTTTTCTTACTCAACTGTACCATCGAGCTGGGTTGCAGCAGCCGCATCTCCTCAATTACATCGAGAATCATGTAGGTGAGTTCGTTGGTTGCGTCGGTGCCGTCGGACTTCACGCCGCCTACGTTAATCAGGGCAAAGTCGGTGTAGGTGCCGCTCTCTTGGGCGGTCACGCCGGTTTTTGGGGGTGCCGGATG
Source organism: uncultured Bacteroidales bacterium (assembly GCA_964349835.1). Lineage (GTDB taxonomy): Bacteria > Bacteroidota > Bacteroidia > Bacteroidales > UBA4181 > JAQVSH01. Next base: position 11,572 of record CAYGID010000051.1, read on the forward strand.
GTTGTTAAACTTAACCCAAAACGAACAGAGTAGCTCTTTGGCCGCTTCGGGTGTCAGGGTTCCTGCTTCGATCTCCTTTTTATAAAAGGGAAGCAGATGCTGATCGAGCCGCCCCGGATTAAAGGAATCCCACGGATTCATCTCCGAAACCACTCCGATATGCACAAACCAGTAGTATTGCAACGCCTCGTGGAAGGTGCGGGGGGCATGGGCAGGCACCTGGCGGCATATCACGGCCATACGGGTCAGTTCCACCTTTCTTAGAGGGTCGGGCTCTACAGCGGCAGCCTCATCGAGAGCCACGGCATAGCGCGTGGACAGACAAATCAGCGCCTCGGCCGCAATCATCATAGCCGTAAGGGCCTCTCTCTTGCTGAAGGCCTGCGGGTCGTTAAACTCGTCGAGCGCATCGAGTGCCTCCCGAATATCGGCCTGGATATCGGCCATTCCCTTATGGTAAATCTTGTCGCCGCATACGGTATGACCAGGCGAACGCTGTTCCATAAACTCTGTAAAGATGCCCGCCCGATAGGCATCGAGCCACTCCCGATCGGCACCATCCAAAATCTTTTCGCGGGTTGAGCGACCCGTCCAGAAGGGAATGATGGTTGAATCGTAGAGATCTAAGGTCTCCTGATCGACCCGAAACCACACTTTAGGCCGGTTGTTCAATACCTTTAAATCATCGACCGAATGGACGCAAAGTTCCGGATAGGTGGGGCAAGCTTTAGGGGCTGGTCCCCGCTCACCCACAATCAGTTCGTCGCGATTAATGCACAGGGCTTTGTGCGCCATCAGATAGAGTAAAAACTTAGCCCGTTGCACAGGAATGGAATCGCCCAAAATCGACTGTTGCTTGTAAAACTCGGTAATCAGACGAGCCCTTTCGGGCGAAATCACAGGCGTGGCCTTTAACGTAGCCTCCCTCAATCTTTCTATTCTTGGGTTCATGGCGGAAAGTGATAATGATGCTCCTTTTTCATACAGCTCTAACAAGCAAAGTTACGCAAAAAGGAACGGAAAATATCACTGGCAGAAGCTATCTTTGCCCTACACAGGCTACATCGCGGATGGTCGGATCCAATCGGCTTCCGGTAGCTGAAAATCAAGCCCATGGCAGTAGAAGGAACTCTATTCGATATCAAGCGTTACGCTGTAAACGACGGACCGGGATTGCGCATCACCGTCTTCATGAAGGGATGCCCTCTTCGGTGCGCCTGGTGCCACAACCCCGAAAGTCAGTTGCCCGAACCCGAGGTAATGGTAAAAGAACGAAAGGTGGGCAATCGGGTATTTCCCTGCACAGAAACAGTGGGCAGATTGTATACTGTTAACGCCCTTATGGCCGAAATCGACAAAGAGTGGATCTTCATGGAGGAGTCGGGAGGAGGGGTTACCTTTAGCGGGGGCGAACCGCTCATGCAGCCCGATTTTCTGGAGGCCAGCCTGAAAGCCTGCAAAGAGAGAGGATACCATACTGCCGTCGACACCTCGGGATATGCCTCCGAACAGGTGATAGAACGCATTGCGGCACAGACCGACCTCTTCCTGTTCGACATCAAACACACAAACCCCGATGCTTGCCTGAAGGGAACGGGCCAACCCCTACAACCTGTGCTTTCGGCACTCGATTGGCTCTGCCAGATGCAAAAAGCAGTGATAATCCGATTCCCGCTGATTCCCGGCTATAACGATGATACCGTCACGCTCGGGGAGTTAAAAGAGCTGATGCTGAACCGAAATCTGGGCGAACTGCACATTTTGCCGTTTCATAAAATTGGCGACACCAAATACCTTCGGCTCGAACGTACAAATCCGACCCAAGAGACGATTCCTCCCACTACAGAACAGATTGAGGAGGTGGCAAACCGCTTCAAACAGTGGGGAATGAAAGTAAAAGTGGGCGGATAAACAGAGCCTCTCCTATCGGAAAAAATGGCCGAAATAGGGAAACTTTTTCAGGCTGGTATAGATTCTCCAGAGATTGAGCTTTCGTTTTGCGGGCACCCCCTTGCGAGCGATATACCGCGAAGCGGCCTCAAGCATCCTCTCGGAACAGTTGCCGTCGAGATGCGGGTCGAAATTCTCCACAATCCATTGCCGTTTCGCAACGCTTTCGGGATCGTGCAGCGCCCTGTTGCAGGCCTCTTCTAACCCGCTAATCTCGGTAAAGTTCTCCCAGTAAATGTTTTGCGAAATGGATCGGAAGGTCACCACAGGTTTGTTCAACAGCAGAAACTCATAGACTGTCGATGAGGTGTCGCTAATCATCAAGTCGGCCATCAAAAGAGATTTCGAGATGCCATGATCGTCGACCCACACGATATCGGGGTGTAAAGAGGCCAGCTCTTTGTACTCCGAGGCCCATTCGGCGCGGGTAAGAGGATGCAACTTAACCAGTAAGAGCACATCCTTCGAATTGACATACTCCACCAATGCCTCCTTCAAGTGCGGAAGCGAAGTCATGGAGGGCGAAAAGGTGGGGGCATAGAGCACCAACCGACTTTTGCCATGTTTCTCGAGGAGAGATTCCCGCTCGGTCGCAAAACGATTCAGGTTGGCATAAATCCAATCTTGCCGGCTCCATCCGGTTTCAACCACCTCAAAGTCTTTGTACTGTTGGGCCAACAGTTCGAACCTACGGGTAAACCAGGGGCCCTGGGTACAGTAGATGTCAAAATAGCGGCGAATGGTCCAATGCCCCTTTTTGTCGCCTGCATAGCCATGAAAGATCTGAACCTTCACCCCCGGAAGATAATAGGGCACAATATTACCCGGCACAAAAATCGCTTCTGGCAAAAAGGCGTAGGCCTTCTCAATACTGGAGGTCCACTCCACCTCTTGCGACAAAGGGAAGATTCCGATGTTCGACGTATGAACGTACCAGAGTACCGGGTAACCCATCCGCATCGCAGCCTCATGAATGGGCTGCAGAATGGTAATGGCATATTTCTGCTCGCAGAAAAGGAGAACCTTCATGGATAGTGAAGTGCGCAAGGAAGGTTCGGCCATTATGGCCGAACCACCTCTCTATTTTTCTTTAAACAGAACCAAAAAGGCTATCAGAATCACCACCGACAACCCCGTAGAGATTCCCATAATGGTACTCCAGTCGTACGTGGCGAGCCCTTCGGCCGATACTGTTTTGAATTTTTCGATAAGAACCCCGTTAATCAAGGTTCCAGCCAGCATACCCAAACCATTGGTAATCAGAGCCACAAAACCCTGTCCCTGGGCACGAAGCGCCACTGGAGCCTTTTCGTTTACATAGATCTGACCTCCAATCATGAACAGACCAAAGATCAGGCCGTGAACCAGAATCCCGATCATATACATCCACTCCTGATTCAGAATCACGCCAAACTGGAAAGAGGCAAAACGAATCACCAGAGCAACCAGACCAATGGCCATAGCATACTTGATGCCCGCTTTGGCAATGATCCACGTGGTACCAATTAAAAAGAGCATCTCTGCCACCTGTCCCATGTTCATGGTGGCGGTGATGAGTTCGAATCCCTGACTGCTCAAAAATTGCGAAGCATACGAAAAATAGAGCGACCAGGGAATCATGGCCAGAAAAGAGAGAACGGTAAAAATGGCAAAGTTTTTATCCTTCATCAGGGTAAACATCCGAAGACCCAATGCATCGATCACCGAGATGGGCTGACCTTTCCCGGCAGGAGGCGTCTTGGGCAAGGTAAGGTTGAGCAGTGCAGTTGCCACTCCGGCCCCTGCAGCACAATAGAGAGGCAGTACCGTTCCGTCGAACTTGGGCAACCCAAAAAACTTCACCGCAACCAGCGAAAAGAGCGCCGAAGCCACCCATCCAATAGAACCGAAAAGCCGAATACGGGGAAATTGCTCGGCAGGAAGGTGTGCCATGGCTATGGCACTGGTTAGACCCCAACTGGGCATATAACAAATCATGGCCAGCATCAACAACACAAAGAGCATAACCGGATCAGTTTGTCCGGCGGCAAAGTACAACAAGATAGCAGTTAAAGCGTTCGACACTGCAAGCACCTTCTCGCTGGCAAAATAGCGGTCGGCAACCATGCCGATGATAGGCGATGCAATACACCCTATGGCCATAGAACTGAGAATCCATGAGGAGGCCGATTCACTGAAACCCATATTGGTAAGATAGGCAGCCAGAGGCACCCACCACACGGCAAACATGAGATACTGCATAAACATCATTACTGCCAAACGAACGGCGACGCCCTTATTGGTCTTCACTTGTGTCATGTTGGATTTTTTTTGGGAATAACTGAACGGATTCTACTGCAAACAGCCACGAAAATACGACAAAAATTCAGAAAATCAGCCACTAGAATACGACAATAA
>CAYGID010000052.1:0-1136 GCA_964349835.1 uncultured Bacteroidales bacterium
GAACAACGATGGGCTTACCGGCTTCGACCGCGGCCCAGCAGACCCCTTTCCCCCGTCGGAGTACCAAACAGGCCAAAGGCCCCTGGTAGGGTCCTACCATCAGGGCGTCGGGCTCCTGAAGAAGATAGAAGCCGGTCCAGAAAAAGGGTTTCATCTTGTTGTGCAGCACAGCAGCAATCGTGGTCATTCGCGAAACCGGATTCTCGGTTTTTTCCATCAAGGGCAATATCTGTGCATAAAGACGCTCATAACGAGCTTGTTTTTGGGTATCCGAACTCATAAGCTATAAAATTGAACCATGTAACCACTTACGCCAAACCATGTAACCAGTAAATCAAACCATGCAATTAAACCAAACCAACTACTCAGCCCGAACAGCCAACTGCGGGGCAAAAATAGCGGATTAGACCAATAAGGCGAAGAAATTATGCGATTTATACTAATTTTGCAAACCAATGTGCGGAGCAAGCGGGTCAACCCCCTCCCACCCCAACTCATACATACCAGATGGATCTACAACAGGAGATTAACCGCCGGCGGACGTTTGCCATTATTGCCCACCCCGATGCCGGGAAAACCACCCTCACCGAAAAATTGCTGCTGTTTGGCGGCGCTATTCATGTTGCGGGAGCCGTAAAATCTAACAAAATCAAGAAAACGGCCACCTCCGACTTCATGGAAATCGAAAAACAGAGGGGAATCTCCGTGGCCACATCTGTAATGGCATTCGATTACGAACAGTTGCGGATTAATATCCTCGACACCCCCGGCCATCAGGATTTTGCCGAAGATACTTACCGCACCCTGACAGCAGTCGACAGCGTAATTGTTGTGATCGACGGAGCCAAAGGGGTTGAGAGCCAAACCTTGAAACTCATGGAGGTGTGCCGCATGCGAAACACCCCGGTCATCATCTTTGTAAACAAACTCGACCGAATCGGCAAAGACCCGTTCGAACTGCTCGATGAGTTGGAAAAGGAGCTGCGCATTCACGTGCGCCCGCTCAGTTGGCCCATCAGTTCGGGGCCCACTTTCAAAGGGGTTTACAACCTCTACGAACAGAAATTGTGCCTCTTTACCTCGCAAGACAAACAGACGGTGGGCGAAACCCTCGAATTCAAAAATATAGAAGATCC
>CAYGID010000052.1:1236-5853 GCA_964349835.1 uncultured Bacteroidales bacterium
ATGGATCCCAACCACCGCGACCGGATTGCCTTTGTGCGAATCTGTTCGGGCACCTTCGAGCGGAACAAGAGTTACAAGCATGTACGATTGAGCAAGATGCTGAAGTTTTCGAGCCCGGCCACCTTTATGGCCGAGAAAAAAGAGATTGTCGACGAAGCCTTCCCGGGCGACATTGTGGGTCTCTACGATGCCGGAAACTTTATTATCGGCGATACCCTCACCGAAGGCGAAGAGCTCCATTTTACCGGCATTCCCACCTTCTCGCCCGAACAGTTCCGTTATGTAGAAAACTCCGACCCGCTTAAATACAAACAGTTGGCAAAGGGGTTAATTCAACTCACCGACGAAGGGGTAGCACAGCTCTTCACACACACCGGCAACGGACGCAAAATTATCGGCACCGTGGGGGCGCTTCAGTTCGATGTGATTCAATATCGCCTCGAACACGAGTACGGCGCATCGTGTCGTTACGAACCGATACAACTGCATAAGGCCTGTTGGATTAAGAGCACCAACAAGGTTCAGCTCGACGACTTTAAGCGACGGAAACATCAATATATGGCCAAAGACAAATATGGACGCGACGTTTTTCTTGCCGACACCTCCTATTCGCTTTCGATGGCTATCGATAAATTCCCCGACATTCAGTTTCTCTTTAGCAGCGAGTTCTGAGAATTTCTTATCTTCAACTCTGATATTGGCAACATGCACCCTCATAAAAACATGGGTATGAAGCATTTATTTGGATGGAGAGAGTGGCGTCGACTGCTTTCGGGCGACTTGTTACTGATTGACACCAAAGAGTTTAGCCCTTTTACCCGTTTTATTGTCAGACAGTCGCAAATCTTCCTGATTGTGGCCAGGCAATTTTCGCAAGACCAGATCCAGATGAAGGCCTCGGCCCTCACCCACTACTGCCTCTTTGCGTTGGTTCCGCTCCTCACTGTATTTTTGGCCATTGCACGGGGATTTGGTTACGACACCTTCCTCGAAACCGAACTCATGGAGAATTTTAGAGGGCAAGAAGAGGTACTCAACTGGCTGCTCAATATCTCGCACAGCTTCCTGAGTACCTCCGCACAGGGCGTGGTGGCCGCACTCGGCGGTGTGATGCTGATGTGGTCGGTGATCAAGGTATTCGGAAATGTAGAGAGCGCCTTCAACGAAATTTGGGATGTAAAACAGAACCGCAGACTCACAAGGCGTTTTAGCGATTACATCGCCTTCATCCTGATTATGCCCTTCTTTTTGATTATCACCGGAAGTGCCAATCTCTTCCTCACCACGCGGATGAAGAGCCTCTTCGAACCGGGGGGCATAGGCGACTACATCAGCCCCTTTCTGCAGGTTCTCATCGGGTTCTCGCCAATTATCCTTATATGGATTATATTCAGCATATTATACATAAAGGTACCTAACACAAAGGTGCAGATTCGCTCGGGCATCATTGCCGGCGTGCTCGCCGGATCGCTCTTCGAACTGGTTCAATGGCTCTACTTCGAATTTCAGGGCGGCGTGATACAGTATAATGCCGTGTACGGAAGTTTTGCAGCCATCCCCCTCTTTCTGGTTTGGCTGCAAACCAGCTGGCTTATTGTGCTTCTGGGTGCCGAGATTGCCTTTGCTAACCAAAACATCGACCAGTACGAGTTGGAATCGACCACCGGAAATCTCGATCTGCGCACCCGAAAAATCGTGGGTCTGCTCATCATGAAAAAGCTAGCCACCAACTTCTTAGAAGCCGGCCCGCCCCTAAGTGCCGAAGATCTGGCCAAAGAGCTCGAACTTCCGGTGCGCATAGTGCGACATCTGTTGCGCGACCTCATTGCCGGAAACCTCCTTTCGGAGGTGTACACCAACGTCAACAAAACCGTAGCCTATCAACCGGCCAGAGCCGTGAGGACTATCACAGTGGGAACCGTTCTGGAATCGCTCGAAGGGGTGGGAAACCACCAGATTCTCGAAACACCTTCGGCCGAACTGGCCCACGTCCAGGCCTTCTACAGCGACCTTGAGGAGCAGTTGCACCAACTTCCCTATAACAAACCGATAGAAGAGATTTAATGCAGTACTGCATTAAATCTCTTCTAGTGCTCTGGCGCTTCAAGTGCTGCGCTGCGCGCGATGCAACAATATTGGCTTACGACTCGCTGGCTCTCCGGATAATCTTCATAATAGAGAACATGATGAGGGCCGAAATCGCGGCTACCAGAATCAATAACAGGAAGAACTGCCACAACTCCCAGTTCATGTAAAACCGACCCACAAAACCGGCAAGGTAGTTACCAATGGCGGTTGCACACAACCAGCCGGCCTGCATGGTTCCCCGCAACTTGGGGGGCGCCACCTTCGATACAAACGAGAGACCCATGGGGCTCAAACACAACTCTGCCACTGTGAGAGCAAAGTAGGTAGAGATAAGCCAATAGGGAGAGACCGCCAGCGAGGCACCCACCACACTCCCCGATAACGACTGCACACCGGGCAATCCGATAGAAGCATAGAGCATCAAACCAAAAGCCATGGTGGTAATGGTCATGCCAATGCCTATCTTTTTGGGTGCCGAGGGCTCCTTCCCCTTTTTGTTGAGCCACGAAAAATAACCCACCACAACCGGCGTCAGAAAGACCACAAACATGGGGTTAAATGCCTGGAAAAGTTCGGGATCAATTCGGTTACTGTTGCTCAAAGCCAACAGACTGTAGGTAAGATAGACCAACCCACCCAGCGCAAAGGCGGCGCCCAACCCCTTCAACAACTTCGATGCGGTTTTGGTAAGCAGTGCAACGCCGCCGAGAATAACAGAGAAGAGGGCCAGAAGAGTGGGAATGGTAAAGAGCATATAGGTATATCGCCCCACCTCGAGGCTGGTATAATTCTTGGCAAAAAAGGTGAGGGTCGAACCATTTTGATGGAATGCCATCCAGAAAAAGATCACAATCAGGAAGACCAGCAAAAGGGCAACCACCCGGTCGCGGGTCTGCTTCGGAGTAAGCTCCTTTACTGCGATATCGGATGCAGGCTTGTTCTTTTGCATATAATCGGCACTCTTATAGTGTCTTCTCAGCAGAATAAAGACAACCAGCGAGATCACCATCGAGACGCCGGCAGCGGCAAAGCCGAGGGTGTAGCCACCCGAAAGGGCATCCAGATATCCTTGGGCAAAAGCCTCAACCGTCTCTCCCTTTTGCGTGGCCAGAAGGGTAATTTTTTCTACGCCTTCGGGCGAAACCTGCGAACCGTTTAGCAACGAGTGGGCTATATAGGGCAACCCGCTGTCGTACTCATACCCGTGGCTGAGCATCATTCGGTTCTTGAGGTATCGGGCGGCATGCGGAGCAAACATCGCCCCGATGTTGATAAACATGTAAAAGATATTAAACGCGGCATCGCGAAGATGCGAAACCGACGATTTCTCGTACAAATTACCCACAATCACCGCCAGATTGCCTTTAAAAAGGCCCACACCAAGCGCAATAACCCCCAGTGCAACATACATGGGCATTGGGCTGGCGCCTGTCTGCGACAGAAGCAGGTAACCGATGGTCATAACAATCAAACCCAAAGTCACCGTTCTGCCATATCCCAACCATGCGTCAGCAATTAAACCTCCCAGAAGGGGGGCGCTGTATATAGCGGCCAGGAAAATTCCGTACACGGCGGCTGCCTGCGATTCATCCCAGAAGAAATGGTCTTGCAGAAAAAGCGTAAAAATGGCGAGCATGGTATAGTATCCAAAACGCTCGCCCAGATTGGCAAAAGCCAGAACAAACAATCCCCCGGGGTGTCCTTTAAACATAGAAAATAGTGTTAAGAATGGTAACCTGACAGCATATCACAGCAAACCTACAAGAAAATGGGCAATATAACAACCTCGCCGCAGTACAATTTTTGTACTTTTGCTTACTCTAAAGAAGCCCGCATGGACAACCCCTTATATACATCTCGTCTGCTCGAAAGTGCCGTGGCAGAGTTTGCCAAATTGCCCGGAATCGGGCGGAAAACAGCTCTGCGTCTGGTACTCCACCTGCTTCGGCAAGATGCCCGCGAAACCGAAAACTTTGGACAAACCATCATCCGCCTGCGCAACGAGATACAGTACTGCACCACCTGCCACAATCTCTCCGATCAGCCTGTCTGCCCTATCTGCTCCGATTCGCATCGCGATCGGTCAATGGTTTGCGTTGTGGAAACCGTACGCGACGTGATGTCGATAGAGAGCACCTCGCAATATCGGGGGCTTTACCATGTATTAGGCGGGGTCATCTCGCCCATGGAAGGCATTGGCCCCTCCGACCTCACCATTGCCTCGCTCGAGGCGCGGGTTACAGAAGGGAAGTTCCGCGAGGTGATTCTGGCCATGAGTACCACCATCGAAGGCGACACCACCAACTATTACCTCTTCAAGCGGCTCAAGCCCTTGCAGGTCGAAATCACCACCCTTGCCCGCGGACTCTCCATGGGCGACGAACTGGAATATGCCGACGTGCTCACGCTGGGACGCTCCCTTACCCACCGCATGCCATTCGAAGCGTCGATGCGCTGATGCGCAAATGCTCTGGTGCTCTAGTGCTCTAGTGCTCTAGTGCTGCGCTGCGCGCGCTAATCGTCACATCT
>CAYGID010000052.1:5953-11860 GCA_964349835.1 uncultured Bacteroidales bacterium
GCTATTCGTACCGATACTTTTCCATCGGCAGGGCCTATCACTTTTTCGATCATCTCCATCCGGTTGCGTTGGTTTAATGCGGGGTTCTCTATTTCGAGAAGCGTTTTCTCTAACAACTCCTTATAGGTAAAGGTGTTAGTGGCTATAGAACGAAAAACGTTGAGCGAGGTCTCCATCCGCTTCTTAATCTTCGACCGGAAGATTCGGTAGATTAAACGGTAGCGGACGTTTCTATTGCAGATAACCGGTTTGTCGAGTGCGGCAAACTCAAAAATAGCCGACGACTCATCGGTAATCAACAAATCAGCCAGTGCAAGGTAGGGCGTCAGGTTAAAATCCTCAACACCTGCAAAGTAGACATTGGGAAACTCCGCCCACCGACGGAATCTCTTTAGATGGTGGCGGTAGGCCGGTTTCGAAAAGGAGAAGAAATGGGGTTTTATGATCAGGTTGTATTGCTGAAAATCGTTTGGAAAGTTGCGCGGCATGTACTCAATAGAACTGGGATAGAAGGTGGGCGCATACAGAAGGGTCTTCTTGTTTTTATCGAGCGAAAGCCGCTCCAAAAGCCCCACCTTCTCTTCGGGCAACATATTAACGGCCGGGTCAAGCTTAGCGAACCCCACGTTATAAAGAGCCGTTTTTATGTCGGGGTAAAGCTCGCGAAGATGCTGTTCTCTAAACGAGCCCTCCACAAACCGAATGTCATACTTATTCTGCTCAGGGGTAAAATTGCCCGCTTTGGTACCTATACCATGCACCACAAAAGAGGCATAATCGTATTTTACCTGAAGGTTTGGAAACGAATGTGCTCCACAAATCAAATGTTTGCACGAAAGCTGAACCGGATTCTTTGCAAAATCGCAACAGGCATAACCCTCCCGGGTCAGATAGTTTGCGGCAACCTCAATCAGCGCAGGAGCATCCTCGCCCGTTAAAAGGAACAAAAACGACCTGCCTCGCTTTTTCAGCTCATCGGCAATGGGCAAGTATTGAGGAAGATAATATAAATGCTTAGTGACAAAGATTGCGAAATAGTTGACATCCATGGCGTATAGTATAGACGAAGCAGCTATGCTGCTCCGTGAGTAGTTGTTACCGCAACAAATGTATCTTTTCTTTTTTCGCGGAGAGACCTTTTCGGTATGGATTTTTTCCAAAATCGATTACCTTTGCCCACGTGAATTAAAAAAGTAAAACCCATGGACGACGGCCCCGCGAGTAGACAGATCATGATTTTCTAACCTGACGGTTGCTGTTAAGGCTTTCCATGCTGTGCATCCGTCATTTACACCGGATGTACATGAATAATCAAAACAAATTTTCTCTCCCTGCTCCAAGCTATGGCTTGAGCCTTTCATTCTGCCGTTTCCGAACCGCAGAGTTATCTGTTTTGAAGGTCCCCTTCCCGTAAGGATATGCGGTTTTGTGCCTTTAGTGCACAGCAAAATCAACCTGCATATTGACCCGATAAACAGATGACCGATGATAACATTCTGGAAGCAGCAAAACGGGCTGAAACCCGTAAAAATGTACGAGAGAGATGCGTGGATCGATATAACCGGCCCAAGCCCCGACGAGATCGAAATGCTTGTCGACCGCTTTAAGGTTCCCGACTACGTCATCAGCGACATCCTCGACCCCGACGAACGAGCCCGCACCGAAGTGGAAGGACGCTGGCTGCTGGTGATTCTCCGAATTCCCATCTACAATCTCGAAAGTGAGGTTCCCTTTTTCACCCTCCCCCTGGGCATCCTGATCTCGCTCCACTCCATCATTACCATCTGCTCACAGGAGAACGAGGTGGTAAAAGACATCATCTACTCAACCAAAAACCGCAATATCCGCTTAGACGACAAAATCAACTTCGTACTGCAACTCTTTAACAGTTCGGCCAATTTCTACCTGAAATATCTCAAGGAGATTAACCGTCTTACCAACGATATCGAATCCGAACTGGAACGTTCGGCCAAAAACAGCGATCTGCATCGCCTGCTCGACATGGAGAAGTGCTTGGTACTCTTTATGACATCTCTCAAATCGAACGAACTGCTGCTGAATAAACTCCAGCGTTCTCGACTCATCAACAACGAGGAGATAAACGAAGAGTTGCTCGACGACGTCACCGTTGAGTACAAGCAGGCCATCGAAATTTGTAAAGTGTACAGCGACATCCAGAGCGGCAGGATGGATACCTTTGCCTCGGTAATCTCCAACAACCTGAACGCCGTAATGAAGCGGCTTACGCTCATCACCATCCTGCTGGCCTTTCCCAACGTAATTTCGGGCTTGCTGGGTATGAACGTTCTCAACGGGTTCGAAAACTCGCCCTATGCCTTTGTGGGTATTGTGTCGCTGATTCTGGGGCTGGGAGCCATCGGCTTCTGGTACTTTAAAAGGAACCGCTTTTTTTGATACGGGTTCCCCGAACGGCTCCTTCAGACAGAAAGGCTTTCGGACCGCAAATCACCACCTCGCTCACCCCTGCACTGAGCGCCTCAAAGGCGTTCTCCAGTTTCGGAATCATCCCGGCCGAAACCGCCCCGGAGGCTTTTAGCTCGGCAAAAAGCGCTTCGTCAATCTCGGCAATCACCGAGTCATCGTTTGCAGGATCGCTCAATACCCCGTTCTTTTCGAAACAGTACACAAGCCGCACCTCGCATAAGCCCGAAAGGGCTACTGCCACAGAGGAGGCAATGGTATCGGCGTTGGTGTTCAGCATAGAACCGGCCCCATCGTGGGTAAGCGGTGCAAGCACAGGGGTCAGACCGGCATCAAGGAGCAACTTCAAACGCCCTGCATCTACACGCGAAGCCGTCACATCGCCCACATATCCGTAGTCGACCGCACCCACCGGCCTTTTAACCGCCGGAATCAGATTGGCATCGGCACCGGTAAGCCCGATGGCGTTGCATCCCTTCATCTGCAGAGCCGACACCAGCTGTTTATTGATTAATCCGCCGTACACCATAGTAACCACATCAAGGGTCTGGCGGTCAGTAATGCGCCGTCCGTCAACCATCACCGGTTCAATCCCCATCTTTCGCATCAATTCGCTGGCAATCTTGCCACCGCCGTGCACCAAAAGAGAGGGCTCGTGCCACTGCGAAAAAGCCGAAAGCACAAACGAGAGCGTTTGAGGCGAATCGAGCACATTGCCCCCGATTTTCAATAAGGTAACCATTATGCAACCCCGTTTTTGAGAGCCAACTTCAAGGCCGCGAGAAAATCATCGGCCTGCTCAATAGTTAACGAAAGAGGGGGAAGTAACCGCATCACATTTTTATTAGAAGAGGCTCCCGTAAAAACCTTATAGTCAAATATCAGACGGTTTCTGAGCGCCGAAATCGGCTGCCCGAAATCGAGCCCCAGCATCAAACCGACCCCACGAACCTCTTTTACGGAATCTATCTTGCGCAATTCGCCAATCAGATGGGCGCCCACCTTTTCGGCGTTGGCCATTAACTGCTCCGACTCCATAATTTCGAGTACCGACAAAGCGGCTGCACAGGCCAGCGGACTGCCACCAAAAGTGGTGCCCAACAGACCATATTTTGCCTTAAATTGAGGCGATATCAACACACCACCCACAGGAAACCCGTTACCCATCCCTTTGGCCATGGTAATCAGGTCGGGACGTACAGAGGTGAATTGGTGGGCAAAAAACTTTCCGGTTCGCCCATACCCCGACTGCACCTCATCGAGAATCAGGATGGCGCCATGTTTTTTACACAAAAGTTCAGCTGTCTCCAGGAAATCGGGATCGGGGAGTTCAATACCTGCCAATCCCTGAATACCCTCCACAATCACGGCACAAATATCGCCTCCACTCAGCGCTTCGTCGAGAGCTACCGCATCGTTCAGCGGCACAAATGTAACGTGCTCATTGTGATTAATGGGAGCCACAATCGAAGGATTGTCGGTAACCGTTACCGCACCATGTGTCCGCCCATGAAAGGCCTTCCGAAAAGCAATTACCCGGCTCCTGCCGTTATGAAACGAGGCCAGCTTCAGGGCATTCTCGATGGCTTCGGCACCCGAATTGATTAAAAAGAGCGAATACTTTTCGTAGCCCGACATGCGACCCAACTTTTCGGATAGCTGCTTTTGAATGGGCATATGCACTGAGTTGGAGTAAAAGCCCAACATGGCCAGCTGATTGCCGATGGCCCTTACATAATGAGGATGGGTGTGTCCAACCGAAATCACGGCATGTCCGCCGTAGAGATCCAGATAACGAGTCCCTGCCGAATCAAACACATAGCAGCCCTCCCCCCGGGTAATCTCCAGGTTGATGAGAGGATAAACATCAAATAGTTCCATAACTCACCGAATTAAAACATGGTTGGTTTCAAGAGCAGGCCCTCCTTCTCGTCGAAACCGAACATCAGGTTCATATTTTGTACAGCCTGGCCGGAGGCTCCCTTTACCAGATTGTCTATAACGCAAGTGATTAGCGCCTTATCATCGTACTTTTCTACCTGCACAAAACATTTGTTGGTATTCACCACCTCCTTCAACGAAAGGGTCGAACCCGACACAAAAGTAAATGCAGCATCCTTATAGTAATCGGTGTAGAGAGCGGTTAACTCCTCTGCAGAGAGCCCACACGCAGTGTAGGCAGTGAGAAAGATTCCCCGGGTAAAATCACCCCTGACAGGCAGAAAGTTAAATGCAGGCAACGGTTGGTTTGCAGCCATCGCCAAATGGCGCCGCACCTCAATAAGATGTTGATGCGTAAAAGGCTTATAAATGGAGATATTGTTGTTTCGCCAGGAGAAGTGCGAGGTGCTACTCAACGCCTGCCCGGCTCCGGTCGAACCGGTAATGCCGTTAACGTGCACCTCCTCGCTGAGCAGCCCCTTGGCAGCCAAAGGTAGCAGAGCCAATTGGAAGGCGGTGGCAAAACAGCCCGGATTGGCAATATTGTGCGACTGCTTGATAGCTTCGCGGTTCCATTCGGGAAGACCATATACAAAGAGCCGGCCGCCTCCTGCCCCACTATATTCGGGACGATTTCGGAAATCCTGACTCAAATCAATGATGCGGAGCGTGGCGGGAAGTGTTGTCTTTTCAAGAAATTCGGCCGATTTTCCGTGTCCGTTGCACAAAAAGAGCAGATCGACCCCATCGAAATCGAGGGTATCGGTAAATCGCATGGCGGTATCGCCAAGCAAATCCCTGTGAACGTCGGTAATAGCCGACCCGGCATGACTGTTGCTGTGTACAAACGCTAGTGCTACCTGCCTGTGCGGCAAGAGGATACGTAGCAACTCACCGGCAGTATAACCGGCGCCCCCTATAATCCCGACTTTTATCATACGCTATCTGTTTTTCCTCTTGCTATCCTATTCCATCTTTTTCGATCCTTTTTCGACCCTTATCAGGAGTGACCCTCCTCTTTCGGTGAAGAGGGAACCGAGAAAATTCGGCGAAAGCGCTCCAGGATTTTTATTTTTCGCACAAAATCAAAGGGACTCTGCTTCTTGTTCGGATCGTAGAGCATGGCAGTGCATAAACACATACGGTAGTTATTGCGCGAAAGGATGTCGAAATTCTGACAGGCCTGACAACCTTTCCAAAAAGTTTCGTCCTGTGTCAGTTCCGAAAAGGTAACCGGCTTGTATCCCAACTCCGAATTGATACGCATAACAGCCAGACTGGTGGTAATACCAAAAATTTTGGCGTGCGGATATCTCTTACGGGAGAGTTCAAAAATCTGCCGTTTAATGCGGCGGGCCAACCCCGATTTTCGGTAATCGGACCGCACAATTAAACCCGAGTTGGCCACAAACATCTCGTGACTCCAACTTTCGATATAAGAGAAACCGGCAAACTGGTCGGCCTCATCTAATGCGATAACAGCCTTGCCCTGTTTTATTTTTTCCTCTATGTAAACAGGCGACC
>CAYGID010000052.1:11960-15842 GCA_964349835.1 uncultured Bacteroidales bacterium
AATGCGATAACAGCCTTGCCCTGTTTTATTTTTTCCTCTATGTAAACAGGCGACCGTTTGGCAATACCCGTGCCGCGAACCCGTGCAGACTCTTCCATCTCCTTACAGATCTCCCCGGCATACTTGATATGCTGCGGCCCGGCTACTTCAATCCTGAATTTCATGAATCGACCCCAATAAAGTAATTGAACTTTCACTAAAAAGCGACCGCAAATATATGGGTTTTTGCACAAGGTTATTGACCACCCTCGAACGTTTTTCCCAAAAAATGCCCCCCCGAACGCTTATTCAGATTATTTTGCTTTTCTTTGCCACGCTTTACAAGTTCTTATCTAGATTCATTTTTATGATCAGCCGCCGACTGTTACGAATTAAGATCATTCAGGTTCTTTATGCGTATTTTACAACGCCACAGGAAGATCGCGATCCTGTTCGCTCCGAGAAAGAGCTTTTCTTCAGCATACAGAAAACAGAAGACTTATACGGATTTTTATTGTTGCTTCCTTTGGCACTCAGAAATCTGACAGAATCAAAAATCGAACAGGCCCGCAATAAGAAACTTCCCACCCAGAGCGATCTGAATCCCAACCTCCGCCTGGTAAACGATCCCTTTGTTGAGATGCTCTCGCAGGGTGCTCCGCTTATGGCACTGGCCACCGAACGCAAACTGAACTGGGCCCCCTACCCCGAGCTGGTAAGGATGATCTACAATGCGATGGTCGAAAGCCCCGAATACGAAACGTTCATGTTGAGCAAACTCTCCGACTTTGAGGCCTCTCAAAAGTTTTGGTCGGATTTTTATGGCAAGATTGCAGCAGAATCGGCAGTGCTTTTCGAAAGCCTCGAAGAGTTAAGCATCTTCTGGAACGACGACATTGAATTTGTGTTGAGCCAGATTATCAAAACCGTCAAACAGCAGTCATCGGGCAGTCCCTTGCAGATATTCCCCCTGTTTAAGGAGGAGGAAGACCGCGAGTACGCCACCCGTCTCTTTCGGAAAACCCTTGCCAATAGCAAGGAGTACCGATCGCTCATAGAAGAGCACACCCAAAATTGGGATCTTGAGCGAATCGCCTTTATGGATATCATTATCATGCAAACCGCTATTGCCGAGTTGGTAGAGTTTCCCTCTATCCCGGTGAGCGTGACCTTCAACGAGTTCATTGAGTTAGCCAAATTCTACTCCACCCCGCGCAGCAGCACCTTTGTAAACGGAATTCTCGACAAAATCACAGCTGGTCTTAAGGAATCGGGCGCTATTGTAAAACATGGACGAGGCCTGATCGAAAAATAAGGGTGCTCCATTTTTGAAAATTTATTCTACATTTGTTCTTCATAACATCACATACCACTATGACACTATCAACAATTCTTTTGCAAGCGCAGGCAGGAAACCCTTTCGTGCAATTTCTCCCCTTAGTACTGGTGATTGTGGTTTTTTACTTCTTCATGATCAGACCGCAAATGAAGCGTCAGAAGGAGTTGAAAAATTACCGCGAAGCTTTGTCGAAAGGCGATAAGGTAGTAACCACAGGCGGTCTCTACGGTAAAATCACCGAAGTGAGCGACCAGTATGTTCAAATCGAAATCGCTCAGAATGTGCAGGTTAAGGTCGACAAATTTGCCATTCTGAAAGACCCCTCCGACCTGGCGGCCCAAAAATAATCGCTAATCCGGTTAACCCGGGAGGTTCTACGTATGCAACCAAAGGGAGACTCGGCACCCGCATCCTGGCTGGTCCGTGCTAAACGGCTGGTCCGGCTCTTTTTCGGCAGAATGACGGTCTTTATCCTTTTAGCCGCCATCCTGTGGTTTTTGAATGCGTTGAAAGGCGATTACGAAACCTCTATCACGTTTCCGGTCGAATACGTTAACATTCCCAAAGGGAGAGCCCTCTCCGATCCCCTTCCCGATCAGGTAACCCTAAAGGTGGGGGGAAGCGGGTATGCGATTCTGCAATATACCTCGCTATTTACTCGTCAGGCTATTGCATTCGATATGAGCGAATTGTCGATTCAACGCGATAATCAGGGAGGCAATTACTTTACCCTCACTCGTCAGGTGTTCAACAATGTCAGCGCGCAGTTAACAGGTAATCTGCGGCTGCTGGAGATTCGACCCGATACCCTCTGGGTTCGGTTCAGTACGCTCAAAAAGCGGCGTCTTCCTGTAAAACCTACCATTTCGGTTACCTACGAACGCCAATACCTTCCCAAAGGAAAACCCATCTTGCAGCCCGACTCGGTTGAGGTCAGCGGCCCGTCGTACCTGCTCGACACCATGACAGTGGTTCATGCCGGAACCATTAAAGAGACAGGTGTGAAAGACACCCTCCGCCGGGTATTGTCGATCCCCGAAAACAAACTTCTGCAGTTTTCGCACCACCAAATCAATGTGGTAATTCCTGTCGAAAAGCACACAGAAGCTACCCTGCAGGTACCCATTGTATCGGTGAACTTTCCCCCGGGAGTCACTGTTAAAACCTTTCCCTCACAAGTGACGCTCAACTGCATGGTGGGCATCAGCGATTACGAAAAACTCACCCCTGCCCTTTTCAGGGTGATTGTCGATTATAGCACCCTGGGCCGCGAAACAAAACTCCGGGTGATTCTGGAGAACGGTCCCGCTTACATCTCACAGGTATCGCTGCAACCCCGTCTGGTAGAATTCATCATGGAAAAGTAACGCAACATGATGAAGATTGGAATCACCGGAGGTATAGGTAGCGGAAAATCGACCGTTTGCGAAATCTTTTCGCTATTGGGCGTTCCCGTTTACGCCGCCGATCTGAGGGCACGCCAACTGATGGATAGCCATCCCGATATCCGCGCAACACTCACCGCTAAGTTTGGAAGCGATCTCTACAAAGAGGGTACATTAAACCGAAAACTACTTGCATCGCTGATATTCACAAACAAGGAGCTCCTGCAATGGGTAAACCGGGCAGTTCATCCTGTGGTGGCGGCCGATTTTGCGGAGTGGTGCACCCAATTCGCTTCGTTGCCGTACATCCTTCATGAGGCCGCCATTCTGTTCGAAAGCGGCATGCAAATCCACTTCAACCCAATCATTGTGGTAGATGCTCCCTTCGAAACAAGAATTGAGCGGGTCATGCAACGCGACGGCTCAACCCGCGAAGAGATTCTGGCCCGTATGCAAAACCAGATGGACGATGAGGAGAGGCGAAGCAAGGCCGATTACCTGATCTGCAACGACGATATGCATTTGCTGATTCCGCAGGTACTCCGTCTACACACCCTTTTTTGCCAAACATCGCAGGCAAGGTAATTCTTCGGAACAATTTCTTACTTTTGCACCTCTCAATATTCAATCATATCTATGAGTTTCAAAGACATTTTAGCTATTTCGGGCCAGAGCGGACTTTTCCGGTTTGTATCCAAAGGCCGCACCGGTGTCATCATTGAATCGCTCACCGACGGGAAGAAAATCACAGTACCGGCCAGTGCAAGAATGAGTTCGATGGAAGATATCTCCATCTATACCGACGATGAAGATTTTCCCCTTCCCGCCCTTTTCAAGAGGATTCATGCAAAAGAGAACGGGGGTTCGGCCATTTCGCACAAAGTGGATAACGCAGCCATGAAGAGCTACTTTGCTCAAGTGTTGCCCGAATACGACCGCGACAGAGTCTACGTTTCCGACATGAAAAAGATTGTGCAGTGGTACAACCTGCTGCAGGAGCAAGGGCTTATCAACCCCGATGAGGAGGAGCAAGCCAACAGCGAAGAGGCAAAAGCCAACAGCGAAGAGGCATAAGCCAACAGCGAAGAGGCATAAGCCAACGGCAATCAGGAAAATCAGGGCTAAGGCAGATCTAGAGACCCTGTAGTATATATCTCAACATACTTATTACAACCAGAT
>CAYGID010000053.1:0-15454 GCA_964349835.1 uncultured Bacteroidales bacterium
CAGCCAACCTTTCGGTTGACTGCTTTTTGCGGTATGGACGGGATTCGAACCCGCGACCCCCTGCGTGACAGGCAGGTATTCTAACCAGCTGAACTACCACACCATTTTTGATGACTGTCTTGTTCCCTTAACAGCGATGCAAAAGTAGCCATAATTCCCAAATTTGCAAGGGCATCGGGCCATTTTTTGCATTTATTCTAACTTTTTAAAGAAGCTGAAACGAACACTTCCGTACTCTCTGGCATCTACCAGATTAGGATGCTGCAGATACTCTTTCGAACGTCCGTGCTCCAGAATAAACACCCCGTCGGGGGCCATCAGACGGCTCGAAAGGATCAAATCGGGTAGCCCTTCGGCCTCTTTCATGTCGAAGGGAGGGTCGGCAAAGATGACATTGTAGGCTTGCGTGGCCGATCTGATAAACTGAAAGGCGTTGATTCGCACTACACGCATCTGGTCGGAAATCTCCAGTGTGTCGATGGTGGTGCGGATAAATGCGGCATGTTTGGGATTCGATTCAATGGCATGTACCATTGGGCACCCGCGCGAAACAAATTCGAGCGAGATGCTGCCGGTTCCCGAGAAGAGGTCGAGTACATGGAGCGAGTCAAATTCGAGGCGCGAAGCCAGAATGTTAAAGAGGTTCTCCTTGGCAAAATCGGTTGTGGGTCGTGCTGTAAACTTGCTTCCCGGGTCGATGTGCCGCCCTCTTAAAGATCCGCTGATAACTCTCATAATGCCAGGTTTAATAGATGGATAAAAGGATCGGGCAGCGGCATCGAAACGGGAGGGGGGAGGAGGAGCCTGGGATAGCGGCACTGCGAACTTTCGGGCAGATGGGCCTTTAAAAGGGGGAGATCGGCCGTTGACAGGATCCGGATGGAGGCTTCGAGCGGCTCCATCTTCTGCGTTTGCATCACCCACAATAGGTAGTAGAGAAGCGACAACTCATCGTGCCGCTCGCTGCTGCCATGTTCGCCCGGGTCGGCTCCGGCAGGGTTGGGTCGGAGAAAACGGTTAAAGAAAAGAGGTTTTCCGGCTTGAAAAACGGCAACCATCAGGTCGCTCTCCCGAATGAGGGCGTGCAACTGCGGTTCCGAAGTGTTGGTAGGGCTCTGAGAGGCCAGCTTTTGCAGGGTGTCGGACGCTACATGACGCATACTGAGTTGTGCGCCGAACCGCTGTCGGAGCAGGCTCGCAATACCCGAAGGGAGAGCATAAACCAACACCGCATCCAGCGCCTCTATGCTATCGAAACCGATTTCAGATTCTGCAACCGAATCGGAAAAATGGCGCCGCATCTCGGGAGCCGCCATTTCGGGGAGGAAAAATTTTTGCGGCACCAACGAATACCAGGGGGTATCCACAAACCAAGCCACCTCGCCGTAAGAATCCTGCAACGCAGGCTCCCTCACAAAAAAGTGCTCGATAAGCGAAAGATTTCTATCGTCAACCGGGTAAGCCACAGGAAGGGCAAGCTGAGTTGCCTGGTATGGCGCGGCCGTACCGGCGCAAAAAGAAAATCCATTCAAACCGGTTTGAATGGATAATCTGTATGCCTTGTCCGTGTGTTGACCCGGATGGTTTACGCTATTCAAGGTTATAACTGTTTACTCCCAGTTGCCTGTATTATTGTTAGCCTCGCTAACCGAACCCACCTTCAGACCGGCGAAACCCACTAACTCTTCGCGGTCGTAGTTGAAATTGATTACAAGTTGGGGATCCATCCCTGCCAACAAGTCGTCGTTCTTCATAGATGCCTCGAAAACGGGAACAACTACCTTCGAACCGGTTGCCAGCAGGTTAGTGGCCATCTCAATCTGTTTGCCGCCCGAGAAGGGTACAAACCGGAGCGAATCGAGGAAGACATTCTTAAAGAGCGAATCCTTAATGCTCACTAAGGTTGTATCTTTCGCAACGGTCCTCGAAAGGTCTTTGGGGTCGCTATTATCGATCTCCATGCGCACAACCTTAAATTTTCCCTCTTTTACGTAGGCGATGAGCGAATCAAAACTGGAGGTATAATGCCCGAACTCAAGTTTAAAGGCAACCTGGGCTGTTCTGATCTGCTTAAGGCGTTCAATTCCTTTTGCATAACGGAAATCCCTCTCCTTGTTAAATTGGATGGGCTCCATAATGCTTTGGTAAAGGAAGTAAATCAGACAGGCTATTAAAACAACTAGAACGGCGTGAATGGCACTCTTCATATTTTGTAGCTTTTTTTTGGTTATTTTGCAATGCATGAACACTCACAAAAGTAAATAAAAGAATTTAGATTATCGAACCTTTAGCGGGCTCATATTTTCGTTTGAATGACAGAAAATAATTTTTCCGGCCTCTTTAGGCGAGAGGTCGATTTTGACCTCACCTCCGACCAGACACAGTTTCTTGAGGCACTGGGGCGTTATATGGAGGAGCCGGCTGCTCGTTCGGTGTTCATTGTCAAAGGATTTGCCGGCACTGGGAAGACTTCCATGTTGAGCGCATTGGTGCGGGTGCTGCGTAAGTTGCGTCGGCGAACCCTGCTTATGGCTCCCACCGGACGTGCTGCCAAGGTTTTTGCGGGCTATTCGGGTTCGGCTGCCTACACCATTCACAAAGTGATTTACCGTCAAAAATCTTCGAACCAGGCTCCGGGAAGGTTCGCGCTCGACAGGAATCTCTTATCCGACACCCTTTTTATTGTAGATGAGGCCTCTATGATAGCGAACAGCCCTGCCGACAGCTCCATCTTCGGCTCTGGCCGTCTGCTCGACGATATGTTGGAGTATGTTTTCGGCGGGCGCCAATGCAAATTAATTCTTGCCGGCGACACCGCCCAGCTTCCGCCGGTGGGTTCCGAACTCAGCCCGGCGCTCGACGCCGATGAGTTTCGTTCTATGGGCTACCGCGTTACTGAGGTGCAACTGCGTATGGTGGTAAGGCAGAATGCCGAATCGAAGATTCTGAGTAACGCCACCTTGCTTCGGAACCTCATGCAGGAGGAGCCGGTGCCTTTTCCGCAGTTTCGAACCGCGCCCTACTCCGATGTAGTGCGGCTGCCGGGTTCCGAATTTGTGGAGTGCCTCACCGACGCCTACAGCCGTTACGGAAAGGAGGAGGTGATGGTGGTATGCCGAACCAATAAGAGGGCCAATCTCTTTAACGAGGGCATCCGCGGCCGCATTTTTTTCCATGAAGAGGAGATCTGTGCCGGCGACCGGGTGATGATTGTAAAGAACAACTACCACTGGATTACCGAAAACGAAAAACTCAACTTCTTGGCAAACGGCGATATAGCAACCCTTCGTCGCATCGGGAAATACGAAGAGCGGTATGGATACCGGTTTCTGAATGTCGACCTCGAACTACCCGATTACGGCGATTACGAATTGTCGTGCAAAGTGATGCTCAATACCCTCTCCATGGAGACCCCCTCGCTAACCGCCGAACAGAGCAAGGAGTTCTTCTACGCGGTGGCCGAGGATTATGCGCATCTGCATGGACCCGACCGCTGGAAAGCGGTGCGCGAGGATCCCTTCTACTCCGCAGTCCAAATCAAATTTGCCTATGCCGTAACCTGTCACAAGGCTCAGGGCGGCCAGTGGAGAGCGGTTTTTGTGGACCAAGGCTGGTTTGCCGACGACATGCTGGGCCGCGAATATCTCCGCTGGCTCTACACAGCCGTAACCCGACCTGTAGAACAGCTCTATCTGGTAAACTTCGATCCGCGCTTTCTGGAACTTTCCGGGCAGGAGTAAAGAGAGAGCCGGTACGCTTTACAGACCCAGTTTCTTCTGAATCTCTTTGGGTAGCGCATCCTTGTGCAGCACAATATTCATGGTTTTGTACTTCACAAAGGTTTCGGTGGCATACAGGAGTCCCTTATACGGGCCACTCTCACCCCATGAGTTTTTCACCATGTAATATTTGGTTCCATGCTGGTCTTTGGCAATCCCGTAAATCTGCATGCCGTGGTCGTCGGTGGTTTGGTAGTTGTCGAACGCCTCCTGACGAATCTCCTGGGTCACCACCTTTTCGGCGTTGGGATTCTCTACTTTCATTTTGGCTTCGGCCTCTTTTTGGGCTTCGCTCAACCCTTCCCAGCGTGCTCTGTCGGATCCGGTCAGATTTACAGGATCGATGGCAGGAACGCGAGCCAATGAATTTTTAAAACCCTGCTCGCTCACATCGGCGCCCCAAGCAATGGTATATCCCTTCTCAATGGCATAATCGAACACCTGCATCAACTCATCGAGCGGCAGATTATAGGAGTGACCCCAGCGCCAGTTGTCGGGAATTTCGAGCGCAAAAGTGCCATAGAAGGGGTGGTGGGTGTAGGAGGTTAACGAAACATAGTTGTCGGGGTTGAGATCGAGGAACTTAGCAAACGACTGCGGTGTATACTCTTTTCCCTCGAAGGTAAATTTTTCGGGCGCCTCGCCCAGGTAGGCCTCAATAATTCCTCTGAAACCCTCTTTCCAGGCTGGCGAGAGTTTCGAGTTCTTGTTTCCAACAATCGATTTTACGTAGGCTGCGGCAGCTTCGTCCATCTCGCCGTGAACATGCATTGTCTCGCCATAATTGAGCCCCTTCATCTCCGACTCGGGCACCATGCCTGCCTCGCGAATGGTTTCGAGTACATCATGAAACGAGCCGCCGCCTGCGAAAGTGAGGTTTCCGTGGAGGCGAACATACTTTTCGGCCTTCCCCAAATAGCAGTTGTGTACAATGAACATCTCCGACAAATCGAGTACCGGTTTTCCCATACGGATTAACTCCGACTCCAGAAAGCCCACGCCCGAAAAACTCCAGCAGGTTCCCGAGCGGTTTTGGTTCTTTACAGGCGTTATTTTATTCTCCTTAACCGTAGTAAACTGGAACCCGTTGGCGGGCGTTTGCGACAGCAGATACCCCGAAAGGGAGAGGGCAATAAGGGCCGAAAGTAGTATCCTTTTGATCATAGCGGAGGGTTTAAGGGTTTAAAGGTATAGAAGAAATTTGAGATTATTCAAGTAAGTCGGGTCTGAGACGTTTGGTTCGTTCGAGCGCCTGGTCGAAACGCCATTTCTCCTTGGCGGCATCATTTCCTCCCAGTAGAATGGGTGGAACAGGCCATCCGTTGAAATCGGCAGGGCGGGTATATACCGGAGGGGCCAGTAACTGATCCTGAAAAGAGTCGGAGAGAGCCGACGATTCGTCGCTCATGGCGCCCGGAATGAGCCGGATAATGGCGTCGGCCATCACAGCGGCAGCCAGTTCGCCTCCGGTAAGCACATAATCGCCAATCGAGATCTCTTTGGTAATCAGGTGGTCGCGAATTCTTTGGTCGATCCCTTTGTAATGGCCGCACAAAATGATGATATTCTGTAGCGTGGAGAGACGGTTTGCCTCTTTTTGCGAGAACTGTTCACCGTCGGGCGAGGTGTAGATAATCTCGTCGTAACTACGTTGGCTTTTGAGCCATTCTATGGCGTCGAAAATGGGTTTGATGCGCAGCACCATACCGGCCTCTCCTCCAAACGCGTAATCGTCTACCCTTCGGTGTTTGTCGTCCGAAAAGTCGCGTAGCGGGTGGATAAAAATTTCGGCCAGACCCTTAGTGCGGGCCCGTTGAATGATGGAGTGGTTAAACGGCCCCTCCAGAAGTTCGGGAAGAACCGTAATGATATCTATGCGCATGCAGTAGCCTTACATAATAGAGGCTCAAAACTATGCAATTCTGATTGCTTTTCCTACTCCGTAAGGTTGGTTTTGACCTTTTCAATAAAGCGATGGAGCGATTGGGTATCCCTGCTCTTCACCATGTTCAGCAACATCTCCAGCTCTTCGCGAATCTTTTCGATTTGCGGAAGTGTGTTGGGGCTGAACAGGATTTCCGACAGCAGATAGGGATCCTCTGCCAATAGTCCTTTGGCAATGGCCATATGCTTTTTGAAGGTGGTACCGGGTGCCTCCTGATGCTTCATACAGGCGCCAAACACCAGCGTGGAAACAAAGGGAATGGAGAGAGAGTAGGCGGTGGTTTGATCGTGCTCTCCGAACGAATATTCGTAGAGGTTCAGGTTGAGGCTTTGGTAAAACTCCCTGAAAAAGGCCTTCCCCTCCTCATCGCCCTCTGTAATCAGGATGGCGCTCTGGGAGCTCAGCTCTTTGAGGTTGCCAAAGGTGGGGCCAAACATGGGGTGCGAAGAGACAAAGCGTCGTCCGCACTGTTGGTAGAATTCGGGCAGCCCGGTCTTTACCGAAGTGATGTCGCCGATAACGGC
This sequence comes from uncultured Bacteroidales bacterium, assembly GCA_964349835.1. Classification (GTDB taxonomy): domain Bacteria; phylum Bacteroidota; class Bacteroidia; order Bacteroidales; family UBA4181; genus JAQVSH01. The sequence continues at coordinate 6,249 of CAYGID010000053.1, forward strand.
GTTTTCGGGCAGATAGGGGAGAACATCGTTAAAGGCCTTAATGGTGTTCTGCAGACTTACCGCATTGATTACCAGCTCAGGACGGAATGCCTCGATTTGATCGAAACTCACAAATCGATGGGTATTGAAAAAGTAGCGGAGTTTGGTTTTGTTCTGATCAAAAACCGCCACATCGTGTTGCAGACAAAGCGATTCAACCAGCCAGGCACCCATGTTGCCGGCGCCAATCACAAGAATTTTCATAGACGAAAGAGTTAAGAAGACGGAGTTAAGGCGAAGGAATTGCGGTGAAGGAATTGCGATGAAGAAATTGCGGTGAAGGAATTGCGATGAAGGCGTTAAGAAGACGAAATATAGAAGAGGAAAGTAAGAGGCACCCTAAATCGGGAACGTTCGGTTATGGATGTATAGGGGAGTAGGGTCTTTGGGCTAACCGAATCAGCCACAGGTCGGCAAGCCCGATGGCTGTCATGGCCTCAAGTACCGGGGGAACCCGCAGCGAAATGCAGGCATCGTGCCTCCCCTCTACGACAAGGGTTTGCACCTTTCCCGAAGGGAAGTGCATGGTTTCCTGGGGGCATCCGATAGAGGAGGTGGGCTTTACGGCAATCCGGAAGTAGAGCTCATTTCCGTTGGTGATTCCTCCGTTAATACCCGCTGCATGGTTGGTTGCGGTTTTTCCGTCGATCCCGATAATGGGGTCGTTGTGTTGCGAACCCCGCATGCGGGCAGCCTCGAATCCTGTGCCAAACTCGATAGCCCGTACGGCGGGAATGGAGAAGACCAGGTGGCTAATCACTGCCTCCACACTGTTAAAGAAGGGTTCGCCCAGCCCAACAGGTAACCCGTTGACCCGGCACTCAATCAGACCGCCCAGCGAGTCGTGTGCCGCGATGGCTTCGTCGAGTGCCTCCTGCCATTGGGTATGTCCGCCGATTTCGAGAATCGACGCCTGCACCGTGACCGGGGCAATGATCTTTTTTGCCACTACGCCGGCAGCAGTAATGGCCGAGGTAAGACGTCCCGAAAAGTGGCCGCTTCCGCGGAAGTCGTCGAACCCGAAATATTTGTGCATGGCGGTAAAATCGGCATGACCCGGGCGTGGAAAGTCGCGGAATTTACTGTAGTCGCTCGATCGGGTATTGCTGTTTTCGATGAACAGGGTGAGGGGAGCGCCTGTGGTCTTCCCTTGAAAGAGGCCCGTAAGAATTTTCGGCACATCCTCCTCGGTGCGAGGGGTGGTTCCCTTGGCGCCGCTCTTGCGTCGTTGCATGTCGATTACAAAATCGCTTTCAAACAGCTCTATGCCCGGGGGGCAACCATCGAGGGTAATCCCTACTCCGTTTCCGTGCGATTCGCCAAAAATCGATACTGTAAAGAGTCGTCCAAATGTGTTCATACTTTTCGTACTATTTCTCGGATGGCAGTATGCCAACAATGTCGTAAATGGTTTCGAGTTGCGAGGCGGTGAACTGCCCCGGGGCAGTTTCGGCCCCTTCGCCGGCCGAGGCGTAGGTAAAATCGGCGCCCAGCATGGGAGCGGCAACCCGCGAGATTCGCCCCTCCTTGCCCATGGCAAAAGCCAAGAGACGGTCGAAATCGTCGTAAAGCGAAAGAATCCGGGCCGAATCGGCCTTCGAATTGGCCATTGTGGCCAGTTTAACGCGGTCGGCACCCATATTGAACGATTGTCGTATAATGCGGCACAAGGTCTCGCGGTTGGGTGTCTGCTTGTAGTCGTGATATGAGATCATCACCTTACACCCCTTTTTTCGAGCCAGTTTTACCAGAGGCTCTCGGAATACCGGCACCGACTCATATTCGATGTCGACATACGAAGCGCCTGCCATGATGGCCATGGAGAGTTGTTCCATGCGCTTTTCGGGAGTATGGGTTCCCGGCCTGCAGGTAGCAATCCAGCAACGTGCTTTTTGCGAGATGGCAGCCATATCTTCGGCGGTAAGCTCAATGGAATCGAGCCTGATTTCTACCACGCGGAAATCGGCCACCAGGCTCAGGCACGCATCACGGCCCATGTTGGCAATACTGACACAAATCATAGCGATTATGTAATTAAGTGAAAGACCTTTTGGAACAGAGGCTTTAGCTCACCTACCTGCACGCTCCTGATTTCGGTGGCTCCTATGCGTTGCAAAAGTACCAAATGTAGCGTATCATCCTCCTTTTTCTTATCCTTGAGCATAGTGTTGGCCATCAGCTCCATAGGGAGTTCAACAGCAATCGGCAATTGGTAGGCGGTGATCAGCGCTTTAAGCCGAAGGGCCGAAGCACTGTCGAGAATTCCCAGATGAACCGACAAATCGGAGGCCATAGCCATTCCGACCGCAACCGCTTCGCCGTGCGAAGTATGGGTCAACTTTTCGATGGCATGGCCAAAGGTGTGGCCAAAATTGAGGATTCTCCGTTCGCCGCCCTCCTTTTCGTCTCGTTGCACGACACCCGCCTTCAACTTTACCGCCTCGCCAATGATGTGCCGCAACACCTCCCGGTTCCGGTTAAGGGCTTCGGAGGCATGCGTTTCTAAATAGGCAAAGAGAAGAGGGTCGAGAATGGCTGCAGCCTTGATAATTTCGGCAAATCCCTGCCGAAACTCCTCGTCGCCCAAGGTGGCCAGGCTACCGGTGTCGCAAAGTACCCATCGGGGCTGCAGAAAGGTGCCAATCATGTTTTTGTACCCTTCAAAGTTGACGCCGTTCTTTCCGCCTACGCTGGCATCTACCTGAGCCAGAAGGGTAGTAGAGACAAACCCGAAATCAACGCCTCGCATCCAGGTGGCCGCTACCATGCCGGTTACATCGGTTACAATACCCCCGCCAACCCCCAGCAAAAAGGTGTTTCGGTCGGCGTTGAGCTCCGCAAGTTTGCCGTAGATCATCTGCAGGGTCTCAATGGTTTTGTGAGCCTCGCCCGGTTCCATCACAACTACAGGCCATTGCGAAAGGAGATGGCCATAGTGGGTAAAGAGATTCCGGTCGGTGATAACCACCACCCGCTTGCGTGTGGGCAAAAACTGCGGCAGCTGCGCCATCCCCTCGCCCACGAAGATGCTCGAGAGGCCTTGTGATGTATGGATATCTATGCGGTTCATAGCAATCAGGCTTCCGGAGCAGCGCTCTCTTCGTTCATAATCTTATTCTGGTGGTTAATAGACTCTTCGTGAATGGCCCTGAAAATGTCGGAGGTAAACTCGCGGCTGAGTCCTTTTGCCATTGCCATCTCGGTGCGTCGAGTAAGAATCTGATCCCACCGTGTGGCTTGCAAAATGCTGATATTGTGCTTTTTCTTGAACAAGCCAATCTCATCCGACACTTTCATTCGTTTGGCCAATACGTCGAGTACCTGATCGTCGAAGGCATCGATTTGTGTACGCAGCTCTGCCAGCGTGACGGCGTTTCGGCTATCTACATCCGACTGCCTGATCACTAATCGGCTTACAATCTGGTGCAATTGAGCGGGGGTTACCTGCTGTGATGCATCCGACCAGGCCTCGGAGGGGTTTATATGCGATTCTATCATCAGACCGTCGAAGAGAAGGTCCATGGCCTGTTGCGACAGTTCGTGAATCAGTTCGCGTTTTCCGCCGATATGGCTGGGGTCAACCAGAATGGGCAAATTGGGAATCCGTCGACGCAATTCAATGGGAATCTGCCATTGGGGGTCGTTTCGGTAGGTGGGGTTTCCCATCGAAGAAAATCCTCTGTGCACTGCAGCCAGGCGGGTAATACCGGAGTTGTTTAACCGTTCGAGCGCACCAATCCAGAGTTCAATGTCGGGATTCACGGGATTCTTAACAAACATGGGAATATCGAGCCCCTTCACAGCGTCGGCAATCTCCTGCACAGCAAACGGGTTTGCCGAGGTGCGTGCGCCAATCCATAAGATATCGATGCCGAACTTCAGCGACTCGTACACATGCTTGGCGTTAGCTACTTCGGTGGCAATCAGCATGCCGGTCTCTTCTTTTACTTTTCTCAGCCAGGGGAGTCCTTCCGAACCGATTCCTTCGAACGAATTGGGTCGGGTGCGGGGCTTCCAGATACCCGCCCTGAATATCTTCACCCCGTCGGCGGCCAGCAGGCGTGCGGTGGCAAGCACCTGTTCTTCGGTTTCGGCGCTGCAGGGGCCGGCAATGATATAGGGTCTCTGAGGTTGGATTCCTGCAAATAACTCTTTCGATAATTTCAATGTAATGCTCATGGTTTCTATAGAATAAAGGTAGTGATTATTCGGATACGACTTTCCCTTTGCGGTACTCGCCCAGAATTTTAAAATCTTTTACAAAGGGTTGAATCGTTGCGATGGCCTGCCGGTATTGTGCGTAATCTTTGTACTCCAAATCGGCGTAAAACATATATTCCCAATCTTTTCCGGGAATGGGTAGCGACTGAATTTTCGACAGGTTGATGTCGAAATAGGAGATAATCGAGAGCACTTTGGCCAAGCTTCCGATGGCATGCGCCAAGGCAAAATGGACAGAGGATTTTTCGGATTCGCGGTTTTCGTACCCGTGGCCGTTCAGGTCGCGCAAAATCAGGAAACGGGTGTAGTTTTTCTTGTTCGACTCGATGCCCCGCTCAAGCACATTGAGATTGTACTTTTCGGCTGCCCTGATACTGGCAATGGCGCCTACACCCTTTCGGTTGTTCAGACTGAGATCGCGGGCCGAGGTGGCGGTGTCGGCAGCGTCGATCAGCTTAATTTGAGGGTACTGGTCAAAAAAACGGCGGCACTGCAGAATGGCCATCGGATGCGAATAGACCTCCTTCAGATCTTCGATGCGTTGTCCGGGCAAGGCCAGCAGGTTTTGAGATATGCGCAGGTAGATTTCACCGATGATCGGAAGCGAAGCCTCCTGCAGTAGCGTGTAGTTGGGAAGAATACTTCCGGCCACTGAGTTCTCAATTGCGGTGATGCCATAATCGGCCTCTTTTTCGGCTAGACTGCGGAACAGTTCGTTGAAGGTCGAGCTGGGCAATATCTCAATCTGGTCGTTGTCGAAATAGAACTGGGCGGCTATTTCGTGGAATGTGCCGTATCCTCCAAGGATAGCCACTTTAGAACGCCTGGTGCTGCCCTGTGGGTTTGTGTGCAACGGAGGAAGAGTGGTAGAGTCTGTACTCATAACGGTTAATGTTTGCGCGTTGATTCAAAAAAAAAGAGCCCCGAAATTTCTTCGGGGCTCTTCCATTTTTATTTGTATGGATACATAGAAGCTACTCCCGATTTTTTTTCTGAGCGTAATAAAAATAAAAACCGAACCAATTCATGGATTCCATGAATTGGGGGGAGGTTGTTTCGTATTGTACCAACTGAATCATAAGCGGTGTTTGACTCTGCAAATGTATATGTTTTTTTAAAAAATGGCACACTCCGAATTTTTTTTTATTCGGGATATTCAATCCTCACATGATTAATATTCATCAGCTTCCTGATGAGGGCTTCGCGGGCGATACCCACCTCGCGCAGAGTGATGTCGGCATCGTTGTATAAACCTGCTGTAAACTGCTGATCTACAATCTTATTTACCAAGGAGGTAATCGACTCTCCGGTTCGCTCTTTCAGGCTGCGAGAGGCTGCTTCCACTGCATCCGACATCATAAGTGCCACGCCCTCCTTAGTAGATGGGTTGGGTCCCGGATAGGTGAATTTGTCGATCTCCGACTCCATCCCCGGGTGCTCTTTCAGAAAAGAACGGTAAAAAAAGAGGGCGGTCGACCGGCCGTGGTGTGTGCGGATAAAGTCGATAACCTGAGCAGGAATTCTATGCTTCTGAGCTATCTCGGCGCCTGCGTCTACATGGTGGATGATAATGCCGGCTCCCTCCTCGAAGGGAACATCGTTGTGTACATTGATTTCGGAGTGTTGGTTTTCTATAAAATATTGGGGATTCTCCAGTTTGCCGATGTCGTGATAGAGGGCACCTGCTCGCACAAGCAGGGGATTGCCTCCGATGGCTCTTACCACCTCTTCGGAAATGTTGGCTACCTGTAACGAGTGTTGGAAGGTGCCCGGAGCCCGTTCGGAGAGTTTCCGCAGGAGTGGATTGTTCGAGTCGGCCAGCTCAATAAGCCGCACATTCGAGACAAATCCGAAGATTCGCTCAAAAATAAAGATAAAGAAGTAGCTGAGCAGTACCAGAAAACCATGGGCAAGAAACCATATCAGAGGTTGAAGGCTGGCAATCGTGAAATCCTGCCCGTAAAGTGCCTGAAACCCAAGATAGAGAATGGAGTAGGTGAGGGTGATGTAGATGGCTACCGAAAAGAGCATGCTGCGCTGATAGATCGATTCGGAGGTAAAGGTGGCCACCACACCGGCAGCCATGTTCAGAACAACAAACTCAAAGCTGTTTGGGGCAAAGAATGCCACAATAAGAATCACCACCAGATGGGTAAAAATGGCCGTTCGGGCATCGAAAAAACTGCGCAGCACAATGGGAAGGATGGTGAACGGCACTACATAGAGGGTGGGTATGTTATAGTTCACGCAAAAAATGGCAACCGAAACCATGGTAACCACCATCAGAAAGATGAAGCTTATATACTTATGGGGCAGAACGGTGGGGCGCACATGCCTGAGGAAGGCCAATAAACAGAAGAGTAGCGTAAGCACCATGATGCCATTGCCAGCCCAGATTTTCCAAGACGAGCGGTAGGCTTGTCCCTGTTCAACAAATTCGGTTCTCAGCGAACGGAGAATATCGAACTTTTCCTGGTTTACAATCTCGTTTTTCCCAACAATGAGGGCATGTGCCGGGAAGACCCCTTTGGTGTCGGAATAGAGGTGCATCTTTTCGTTCTGCACCAATTGGGTGGTCTCCTTATCGTACACAAGGTTGGCGGTAAGGTAGCGGTTAAGGTCCATCTGTTTGAGAAACCATTCGCCGGGCAACCCTGCGGCCGATCGCACCTTCAGCGAGAGGTATTCGTAGGCCTTCCGCAGAGTAAAGACCATCGAGGTATCGGAGGCCTCGCTCACATTTTTATGCAGATACATGAAGGAGGAAGCGAGAGTCGAACTCCCCGGAAAAGGGGGTTCAAAGTGACCTAAAATCCCCTTATCGTACACCTCGTCGAGCCCTGTGCGGGCTATCGATATGAGTTCCTTCACTGCTGTATGCGATATGCCTGGAGGTAAACTGTCGTAAAGCAGTTTGCGCGAATCTTTTTCGAAAAGCGCCGCCATCTCCTTTCCCGACTCTTCGGTTCGTTTAAAGTAGGGAACCACATGCCGAGTCAGAGAATCTTTTTCACTGCGGATCTCCGCATCCGATTTTTGGATGGGAATATCGAAAGGCGCATAGTACTCCTCATGCAACCAAGGTTTCGACAACTGGAATTCGTAAGGAAAGGCACCCTCCTTTGGAATAAGCAGCGTAAGGAATAGGGCCGCCGCCAGCATCAGCAGCACGGGCCACCACTCGTGTTTGTACTTTTCGAAAAAGGGGCGAAGTTTCATAGTAAACAAATGAACAATTTTTTTGATGCGTTTGTTCTTTTATTGTGTAAATTTACCGATGTAAACTGCAATTTATGTTTTCTCGTCAACATATCGCACTTTCAACGGCACTGATGCTCCTCTTTTTGTTTGCCACTCCTTATTTGGCAGCACAGGATGGGGCTACCGCACAGGATGCGGCAGCCAATACACAGCTCCGTTCGCAGTTTGTTTCAGTAAAGGATACCTTTTTTGTAAGACCCGGCTCCACCCAATTGTTGCTGGAGGCTTCCGCGTCGTCGGGTCTGACGGTCGAATGGCGGTTGATCCGGAGTACCGGGGCAAGGCTCTCGGGCGACACACTCCATTTTACAACACCCCTTTCGGCAGGCTCTTTTCTCTATCTTGAGGCTTTTCAGTCGGGCAACACACAGTTTCGTCCCGCAACCCCGGTTCGCGTGGTGATTTCTTTAGCCGGTGTGCCCGCAACACCCCCTCAAAATCCCGGCAGAGTAGTGCCTTCGGTGCCCACTTCCGCATCGATGGCCGAGGTCGACTGTTATCCCAATCCTTTCGTGTCGGTGTTGAGCATTCGGGTAAAAAACTACTCGCAACCCGCCTCTGTACGCATCTTCGATATCAACGGCCAACTCAAAGCCACCCGTCGCCTCGCAGGCACTGAGTCGGAACTCGACCTTTCGCCCCTTCCCAAAGGCGTCTACATGGTACAGATTCGAACAGGCAGTAAAGAATATACTCGCCGCGTCTTCAAGAACCAGTAAGATTAATGCTCTGGTGCTCTGGTGCTCTAATGAAAAGATAATTATCGAATTATCGTTAGAGCTTTATTTGGTTATTCCTTCTCTTTTTTTGATTTTTTTGCTTGTTTCGACGCTGCCAACGCAGCTCCCACAATCCCTGCTTCGTTTTTCAATCCGGCCGGAACCACACGGCAGCGTGTGCCGAAGATGGGCTCTTTCGCGTTCATCTTTTTGGCGAAGCCGCCGCCTATGATTATCAGGTCGGGCCAGAAAAGATCCTCTACTGTGCGCAGGTAAACGCCAATCCGATTCATCCACTCATCCCACTCCAGATCGAAGTTTTTCCGGGCGGCATCCGACATCCATTTTTCGGCCTCTCCTTCTGCTTCGGGAAGCCAGAGGTGACCCAATTCGCAGTTGGGTACCAGTTTCTTTTTCGAAAAGATGACCACGCCAATTCCGGTGCCAATGGTGAAGAGCATCACCATGCCTTTCTCTTGTCGACCGGCGCCAAATTTCATTTCGGCAATCCCGGCGGCATCGGCATCGTTGAGTACGGCAACTGTTGGGGCTCCTGTTCTTTTGGCAATCAATGTCTCCACGTTGAGATCAATAAAGCCTTTATCGATATTGGCTGCCGTTTTGGCTACCCCGTTTTGCACAACGCCCGGAAAGCCGCAGCCGATGGCTCCTTTCCACTTTAACTGTTCACAGATTTGGGCAATGGTGTCGGCCACCGCCTCGGGGGTAGCCGGTTGGGGCGTAGCAATTCTGATTCGCTCGGTAGTCAGTTCTCCCGTTTCTAAATCGACCAGAGCGCCCTTGATGCCCGACCCTCCGATGTCAATACCCAGTACATTCTTGCTTTTCATACGATGGTCTCTTTTTAACGGTAAAATTCTAAACTAATTGTCTATCAAGGCTTTCAGTACTCGCTCTTTGACTCTGAAGGCACTTCCGTGGCGAACATGCGGAGGAAAGAAAATG
>CAYGID010000054.1:0-15165 GCA_964349835.1 uncultured Bacteroidales bacterium
CGTCCTGTTTGAAATTATTGTATATTTGATGCTTTGTTTTGTTGAGCGAAGCAGCTATTAATTATTTAATATAGAGGTATTTGTTATGAAACCAACACACATCGAACACATCGGTATTGCAGTAAAATCGATTGAAACGGCTATTCCCTATTATGAGAAGGTGCTAGGCCTGAAGTGCTACAATATCGAGGAGGTTAAGGATCAGAAGGTTAAAACGGCTTTTTTTATGGTTGGCCAAACCAAACTGGAGTTACTGGAGTCGACCGATCCCGAAGGTCCCATCGGAAAGTTCATTGAAAAGAAGGGCGAAGGGATTCATCATATTGCTTTTGCCGTAGAAAATTTGTCGGAAGCCCTTGTCGACGCAGAAGCCGCCGGGGTACAGCTCATTGATAAGGCTCCGCGTAAGGGAGCCGAGAATTTGAATATCGCTTTTCTGCATCCCAAATCGACCCTCGGTATCCTGACGGAGCTCTGCGAGGATCCCTCCAAAAAATAGACAGTAATCAATCATCTATTATACAACAGAACAATGAGCAATCAATTGCAAAAGGTTAGAGAATTGACCCAACTTCGCGAAAAGGCCCGCCTGGGAGGGGGCGAAAAACGGATTGAGTCACAGCACAAAAAGGGCAAGTACACGGCGCGCGAACGGATTGCCCTTCTCCTTGACGAAGGTTCGTTCGAGGAGTTCGACATGTTTGTTCAGCATCGTTGCACCAACTTTGGAATCGAAAATGAGACCTATCTGGGCGATGGTGTAGTTACCGGTTGCGGTACTATCGACGGAAGGCTTGTGTACGTCTATGCACAGGATTTTACGGTGTTTGGCGGCTCTCTTTCAGAAACGCTGGCCATGAAGATTTGCAAGGTGATGGATCAGGCCATGAAGATGGGTGCTCCTATAATTGGCATCAATGATTCGGGTGGAGCCCGTATTCAGGAGGGTGTCAATGCGCTTGCCGGGTATGCCGAGATATTCCAGCGCAATATTCTGGCCTCTGGCGTAGTGCCTCAGATCTCGGCCATTTTTGGTCCGTGTGCCGGCGGCTCTGTCTATTCGCCCGCATTGACCGACTTCAATATTATGGCTAAAGGAACCAGCTATATGTTTCTTACCGGCCCCAAGGTGGTGAAGACTGTTACGGGCGAGGATGTGACCCAGGAAGAGTTGGGTGGTGCCACGGTTCACGCCACAAAGAGCGGTGTAGCCCACTTTACGGTCGACCGCGAAGAGGAGGGGCTTGAATTGATTCGTCACCTCATCAGTTTCCTTCCGCAGAACAACCTCGAGGAGGCTCCTCTGATGGATTGCAGCGATCCTATTGACCGACTCGAAGATGGCCTGAATGAGATTATCCCCGACAGCCCCAATAAACCTTACGATATGTATGAGGTGATTGGTGCCATTATCGACAACGGCGAGTTTCTGGAGGTTCATAAAGCCTATGCACCCAATATTATTGTAGGCTTTGCCCGCTTTAACGGCATCTCGGTAGGTATGGTGGCTAATCAGCCCAAACAGCTGGCCGGAGTGCTCGACATCAATTCATCGAGAAAAGCTGCCCGTTTTGTCCGTTTTTGCGACGCTTTTAATATTCCCATCGTAACGCTGGTCGATGTTCCGGGCTTTCTTCCCGGAACCCAACAAGAGTACGGCGGCGTTATCCTGCATGGCGCCAAACTGCTCTACGCCTACGGCGAGGCCACGGTACCCAAGATTACGGTTACGCTCCGCAAATCGTACGGAGGCGCCTATTGCGTGATGAGTTCGAAACACCTTCGGGGCGACATGAACTATGCATGGCCCACCGCCGAGATTGCCGTAATGGGCCCTGCGGGTGCTATTGAGGTGATTTTTTCCAGGGAGACCGCCTCGGCTCCGGATCCGGCTGCGTTTGCTGCTGCCAAAGAGGAGGAGTATCGCGCTGCGTTTGCCAATCCCTATAATGCTGCCAAGTTTGGTTATATCGATGATGTAATTGAGCCCCGCAATACCCGTTTCCGCATTATCCGCGCATTACAGCAGCTTGCCACCAAAAAGCTGGTGAATCCTCCCAAAAAGCACGACAATCTTCCGCTGTAACGGGGGCATTCTAAGAATTAACCGAGTAATCAACAGATAATCTGAAACGCATGAGTAATGTAATTGTTATTGCCCTTGTACTTGTTGCTTTTATTGTATTCTACCTTCTTTTTAACAAGCTGAAGGCAAGTACTATAGATAGGAATAAGAACCGGATTCGTCCCGAAAAAGAGACTCCGGCTACACCTCAAACCCCGCAAGAGGAGGTGAATGAACCCGGCGAAGTATTTGCCGCGATAGCCATGGCACTCCATGAGTATCAGGATAACTCGCACGATTTAGAAGATACCGTGCTTACCATCAATCGTGTGGCCCGGGCCTACTCTCCCTGGAGTTCTAAAATCTATGGACTGCGCCAGTTTCCGGGGGCGCAACGCTAATTTCCCGGCACATTCATAATCCGAAACATTCCATTCCCAATGAAAGAATACAAATACATTATTAACGGCAACGAGTACAATGTGTCGGTGAAAGATCCCGAAGGGAACATTGCCGAAGTTGAGGTGAACGGAGCTCCCTATAAGGTAGAGTTAGCCAACCCCATTAAAAAGCTCTCCATTAAGATTACCAAGCCTGCTGTAGCCAAGGCTTCGCCCACGAACCCTGCTGCTCCGACTCCGGCGCCCAAGGTTCCCGTGGTGAAACCGACTTCGGCTGTGGTTGGCGGAGCCGTTAAATCTCCGCTTCCCGGTTTGGTGCTCGATATCCAGGTCAAGATGGGCGACACAGTAAAGGTGGGTCAGCATCTGATGGTACTTGAAGCCATGAAAATGGAAAATGTCATTAACTCCGACCGCGACGGTGTGATCACTGATATCTGCGTAGCCAAAGGTCAGGCGGTTCTTGAAGGAGCCCCTCTTGTGATTGTAGGATAGTTTTCTCTGCCCCGTATCCTTTTTTCGGCAAAACAATGGTGTCGGCTCAATTATGGGTCGACACCATTGTTTTTGTGCTGTAATCTTTTTATTTTTATGGTTTCATACATGCAAAATAACCACCTCACTTAAAATAAACAGATGAAAACTTATAACACGGATTCTATCAGAAACGTTGTGTTACTCGGCAATGCCGGATCTGGAAAGACCACGCTTGCCGAAGCCATGCTGTACGAAGGGAAGGTCATTGAACGGCGGGGAAGCATCGATGCAAAAAATACGGTATCAGACCATACCGAAATAGAACAGAATTATCAGCGTTCCATCTACTCAACGGTGTTGTTTACCGAGTTTATGGATTGTAAGCTGAACCTTATAGATACCCCGGGTTCGGACGATTTCTGCGGGGGCGTTTTTTCTGCCTTCCAGGTGGCCGATACCGGTGTTATGGTAATCAATGCCCAGCAGGGGGTTGAGGTGGGTACCGAAATTTTTGCCCGGTATGCCTCCGAACATAACAAACCGCTCATCTTTGTAATGAACCAACTCGATCACGAAAAGGCCAATTATGAGTCGGCCATCGAATCGATGAAGAGCAGCTTCGGATCGAAAGTGATATCGCTGCAATATCCTCTGACCACCGGCCCCTCGTTCGACGGGTTTATCGACATCCTGCTGATGAAGTATTTTCGTTTTAAGGGCGATACCGGCATTCGCGAAGAGTTTGCCATTCCCGACAGTGAAGCCGACAAGGTGGAAGAGCTCCGTTCGCTGCTTATGGAGGCCGCTGCAGAGCACAGCGAAGCACTGATGGAGATATTCTTCGATAAGGGCAGTCTGACCACCGATGAGATCCGCAAGGGCCTTTCCATAGGGGTAAAAGCCGGTGCCATCTCTCCTGTATTCTGCGCTTCGGCCAAAAAGGATATCGGTACCAAACGAATTATGGAATTTTTGATCAATGTGGCGCCCAATCCTGCACAGGGCAATACCTATACAACTGTAGAGGGCGAGGTGGTTCCCTGCAGCTCTACAGGTGCACCGGCCCTGTTTGTGTTCAAGAACGCCGTCGAACAGCACCTTGGTGAGGTGAGCTATTTCCGGGTGATCTCGGGGAAGATCAGCGAAGGGCTCGATATGATTAATACTACTAACGACGGCAAGGAGCGGTTAACACAGCTCTTCTCCGTTGCAGGCAAAAAGAAAGAGAAAGTTACCGAGTTGTTTGCCGGCGATATCGGGTGTGCCGTTAAACTAAAAAATACCCGCACCAACCACACCCTTACGGTAGGAAAGAGCTGGAAACTCCCCAAGATTAAGTTCCCGAACTCCAAATTCAGAACAGCTATTAAACCGCTAAAGGAGTCGGATTCCGAAAAGTTAGGCGAATTGCTGAACCGTGCTCACCAGGAAGATCCCACCATTTTGGTGGAATATTCCAAAGAGTTGAAACAGATTATCGTGCAGGGACAGGGCGAACATCACCTCAATATTCTCAAGTGGACCCTCTCGAATCTGAACAAGATCGACGTGGAGTTTGTGGTTCCGAGAATCTCCTACCGTGAAACCATCACGAAGATTGCTTCGGCCGATTATCGTCACAGAAAACAATCGGGCGGTGCCGGCCAATTCGGAGAGGTGCATATGCTGATTGAACCTTTTATTGAAGGGGCGACCGAAAACAATCGGTTTAAGGTGGATGGAAAGGATTTGGTTCTGAATCTGAAAGCCAGAGAGGAATTTACCCTCGACTGGGGAGGCAAACTGATTTACTACAACTGTATTGTGGGCGGTGCCATTGATGCCCGTTTTATGCCTGCCATTCTAAAAGGCGTGATGGAGAAGATGGAAGAAGGTCCGCTCACCGGTTCGTATGCCCGCGATATTAAGGTCTTTGTGTACGATGGAAAGATGCACCCCGTAGATTCGAATGAACTCTCTTTCATGCTTGCCGGCCGAAATGCATTCAGAACCGCCTTCAAGAATGCCGGACCCAAGATTATGGAGCCCATTTACTCTGTTGAGGTGATGGTTCCCTCCGATTACATGGGCGATGTAATGAGCGACCTGCAGGGCAGGAGAGCCATGATTGAGGGCATGAGCACCGACAAGGGATTCCAAATACTGAAGGCGCGTGTTCCTCTGGCCGAGATGTATAAATACTCCACTACACTTAGTTCGCTCACTTCGGGCAGGGCCACTTACGGCATGTCGTTCCTCGAATTCCAGCAGGTTCCCTCCGATGTCCAGGATAAGTTATTAAAGGCTTACGAGGTCGAAAGCGCCGAGGAGTAGCGTCTCTTGTTACTCAATGCATAGAAAAGGGGGTGTTCCGGTTTTGGAACACCCCCTTTCACTTTGTGTGGGTTCGAATCAGCTTCTTCCGGCAAAGGTCTTTACATCCTGATCGGTGATGGTCTTAGCGCAGAGAATAATCAGTCTTTCGAGCACATTGCGGAATTCGCGGATATTGCCCGACCATTCAATCGATTGCAGCTCTTTCATGGCATCGGGCGTAAAGAGCCTGGGAGGAATGCCGTACGATTCGCAAATCTGCCGATTAAAGTGGTCGGCCAGCAGGGGAATGTCGGAGAGCCTTTCGTTAAGAGTGGGTACGTGAATCAGAATCACACTCAGTCGGTGGTAAAGATCTTCGCGAAAGCGACCCTCTTCGATTTCGGTGCGGAGCTCCTTATTGGTAGCCGCCACAATTCTGACATCTACCCGAATCTCTTTTTCGCCCCCCACACGGGTAATGGTATTCTCTTGCAGAGCGCGCAACACCTTGGCCTGCGCCGAAAGGCTCATATCTGCTATTTCGTCGAGGAACAGGGTTCCTCCGGTGGCTGTTTCGAACTTCCCTTTCCGGTCTTTGATAGCCGAGGTAAAGGAGCCCTTCTCGTGTCCGAAGAGTTCACTCTCGATCAGCTCTGAAGGGATGGCTGCGCAATTGACCTCGATAAAGGGTCCGCCTGCCCGCTTACTTTTTT
Organism: uncultured Bacteroidales bacterium; assembly: GCA_964349835.1. Lineage (GTDB taxonomy): Bacteria > Bacteroidota > Bacteroidia > Bacteroidales > UBA4181 > JAQVSH01. The sequence continues at coordinate 5,952 of CAYGID010000054.1, forward strand.
CGTGAATCTGATGAGCCACCAGCTCTTTCCCGGTACCGTTCTTTCCGGTGATTAAAATGCGGGCCTCGGTGGGAGCCACTTTATCGATAAGACCCAGCACCTTCAGAATAGATTCCGACTGGCCCACGATTTCGTACGATCGGCTCACCTTCCGTTTCAGCGTCCGGGTTTCGGTAATCAGTTTCGACTTGTCCATGGCATTCCGGAGCGTAATCAGGATCCGGTTCAAATCGAGCGGCTTTTGAATAAAGTCGAAAGCACCCTTTTTGATAGAGCCAACTGCCGTGTCGATGTCGCCATGACCGGAGATCATCACCACAGGGGTGTCGGGATAGGATTGCATAATTTTGTCGAGCACCTCAATCCCGTCCATCTTTGGCATTTTGATGTCGCAGATAGCCACATCGTATTTCTTCTGCGAAAGCAGTTCCAAGCCTTCGAAACCGTCTTCGGCGGTATCAACCTCGTAATTCTCGTATTCCAGAATCTCTTTTAAGGTGTTGCGGATGCTCCGCTCATCGTCTATGACCAATATTCTAGTGGTATCCATCTTTTTCGGTTGCCTTTTTCGCAAACACAAAGATAGCTTTTCCCGGTCAACTAAGGGAAATAAAAAGAGGGCGCCTTTTACGACGCCCTCTTTCTCTATAAGAATCTGTTCCGGAGAGATTATTCCGAAATCACATCAATTTCGATTTCAACCACAACTTCGCGGTGCAGTTTTACTTTAGCCTTGTAAACGCCTATCTCTTTGATAGCCTCGTCAGAAAGAATCACATTTTTTCTCTCAACCTGAAACCCTTTTTCCGAAAGGGCCTCGGCAATCTGGATAGCATTGACAGAACCGAAAATCTTGCCGGTGGTGCTGGTCTTTGCGCCAATCTGAAGGCGAATACCGTTCATTTTAGCAGCCATTTCGGTAGCGGAAGCCTTGATTTGGGCCTCTTTGTGTGCACGTTGCCTGGTGTTTTCGGCAAGCACTTTCTTAGCCGAAGGAGTTGCCATGGTGGCAAGCTTCTGGGGAATCAGAAAGTTCTGCGCATATCCGTCTTTCACGGTCACGATGTCGTCTTTCATGCCAAGGTTGGCGACATCTTGTTTAAGAATGATTTCCATTGTTATTTATCCTCCAGGGTTATTTCATCAAATCGGTTACATAGGGAAGCAGTGCAAGATGGCGAGCGCGCTTGATAGCGGTAGCCACGCGGCGTTGGAACTTCAACGAAGTCCCGGTAAGGCGCCGGGGCAGAATCTTGCCCTGTTCATTCAGGAATTTCTTGAGAAATTCAGGGTCTTTGTAATCAATGTATTTGATGCCCGATTTTCTAAACCGGCAATATTTCTTCTTTCTTACCTCGATGGTAGGGGGAGTCAGATATCTGATTTCTGATTGGTTCTGAGCCATGGTTTATTCCTCCGATTTTTTTTCGTTACGTTTCATCTGTCTTTTTCTCTCCGCATATTCTACTGCGTACTTCTCCATACGGAAAGTCAGGAAGCGAATAATGCGCTCATCGCGGCGGTATTCGGTTTCGAGCCTGTCAACGAAAGAACCTTCGGCATTAAACTCTACCAGGTAATAATAACCGGTGTTTTTTTTCTGGATGGGGTAGGCCAGCTTGCGCAATCCCCACTCTTCTTCGTGCACGATCTCACCGCCTTCAGTGGCGATCAGATCCTTGAACTTAATTACCGCTTCCTTTGTCTGGGCCTCAGACAAAACGGGAGTCACAATGAAAACGGTTTCGTAACGGTTCAACATAATGATGGATTTGATTTAAGAATATGATTAACGGGGTGCAAAGATAGAAGAATATTTTACCAATACAAACCTATGGCGCTGACAGATACTCGCTTTTTAAAAAAATTTCTTCCTTCGTAAATAGAGATACATTCCCAATCCGATGCCCGCCATTAAGACCCATGCGGCGAAATACCCGAAAGGCCAGCGTAGTTCGGGCATCACGTCAAAATTCATACCCCAGACTCCTACCAAAAAGGTGAGGGGAATGAAGATTGTGGAGACAACGGTGAGTTGTTTCATCACAGTGTTCATTTTGAGGTCGTTGTTTGCCAGATAGAGGTCGAGAACAGCAGCAAGCATTTCGCGGCACAGCTCAATGGCATGATGTGCCTGACGAACCCGGTCGTGGGTGTCGCGAAGGAGAGGCAATGTCTCTTTTTCGATGCCTTTGGGTGTTTGGGTCAGGAGCTTGTGATACTCTTCACTAAACGGCTCAATCGCTTTTTTTAACAGGAGATATTGCGCCCGAACCGATTGAATCCTGGTTCGGACGATGTCACTTTGCGATGACAAATCGATTAAATCCGACTCAATGTCGTCCATCTCATCCATCACCTCTGTGGTATAACGGGTGTACCCTCCGGCAATGTTGTTCAGTATCAGCGACAGAATATCGGTAGGCGTTTGCCCCGGAATGCGAGTGTGGAGTTGCGACAGTGCATCGTAAATGTTGTCGAACAGGGGCGCGTCGGACTCCTGACAGGTGAGTATGAAATTCGTGCCGGTGACAAGGGTGACATTCTCCTTGGTGAGCGAAGTGTGGTTTCGGTATACCGCCTGTGCAACTACGCAGATGGCGTCGCCCGTCAAATCGACTTTTGCAATATGTTCGCCGGTAAAGATATCCTGAAGGGTATATTTGTCGATTCCCAGCGAGTTGCACACATCCACAATCCATTGGGTCTGGTTGAGACCTGTGAAATGGAGCCACATGGTGGTTTGTGCAGCGGCGGGAATCTCGGGGAGCTGATTGGGAAGGAGCTCTTCCGACAACCATCCCGATGCGTTTCCCACCGAAATCCGCAACCGGGTTTCGGTAGGTTTGTCGCCTGTATAGACCGGCATTTCGGTAAGCAGGCGATTCCTGATGAATTTTCGGTTGGTGCGCCGTTTCATAGATTTGGGCGGCTTTGCCTGGCATGGATTTCAGCAAAAATAGGGAATAAACCGCGATTAATTTTATCTTTGCCTTATAACTTTTTCCCTCCGGATATATGCAATCCGATATTTGGTTGGGGAAATCTATTTGCGCTGTCCCTATGAGTGGATACATCGTTTCTGCCCGAAAATACCGCCCCGACACCTTTCGTTCGGTGATAGGTCAACCCACTATTACCTCGACGCTCAAGAGCGCCATTCGGACGCATCATGTGGCACAGGCCTATCTTTTCTGCGGTCCCAGAGGGGTGGGAAAAACTACATGTGCCCGCATTCTTTCGCGAACCTTAAACTGCTTGTCGCCCACCAACGACACGGAGGCCTGCGGGCAGTGCGAATCGTGTGTGGCCTTTGCCGAACAGCGCTCGTACAATATTCATGAACTGGATGCCGCTTCGAACAACTCGGTCGATGATATCCGTCTTCTGATTGACAAGGTGCGTATTCCCCCGCAGATAGGAAAGTACAGCATCTATATTATCGATGAGGTGCATATGTTATCTGCACAGGCCTTTAATGCTTTTCTGAAAACCCTCGAAGAGCCTCCGGCTCATGCCATATTTATTCTGGCCACTACCGAGAAGCATAAAATCATACCCACCATTCTGTCGCGTTGTCAGGTGTTCGATTTTCGTCGTATCGGAGTTGACGATATGGTTGAATATCTGATCTGGCTGGCGCAGCAGGAAGATGTGAAGGTCGAGAAGGCAGCGCTGAATATCATTGCCCGGAAATCGGACGGAGCAATGCGCGACGCCCTCTCCATTTTTGACCAGTTGGTTAGTTTTACCGGCGCCGACCTATCGTACCAGTCTGTAATTGAACACTTGAATGTGCTCGATTACGACTATTTTTTCCAGCTCACCGATTTTTTCCTCGCCGGGAATGCCGGTGGCACACTGGTTATCTTCGACCAAATTCTGACCAGAGGTTTTAATGGACACTTCTTCCTCGACGGACTCTCTTCGCATTTTCGCGACCTGCTGGTGGCAAAAGACGAGATTACGCTTCCCCTTCTGGAGGTAGGCGATGAGATTCGTGAACGGTATAAAGAGCAGTCGCGCCGGTGTGCACCGCTCTTTCTGCTCGATGCGCTTCAGGTTTGCAGTACAGCAGATGTAGGGTATAAGGCAAGCCGGAATCAAAGGCTCCACGTAGAGTTGGCCCTGTTGAATCTCTGCCGGTTGAGCGACGAAAAAAAAAACGGGAATAGCCAACCTGTAGCCAAAACTTCCGCGGAGTCCGCATCAGCTGCTAACGCACCTGTTGTTGCCAGCAAACCGGTAGCTTCCACCTCTGCTGTAGCTGCCACCAAACCGGCAGTTTCTACTGCTCCAATTGCAGCTCCCTCTGCTCCCTCCGCCGTAGAAGCACCCTCCGCTGCAGCCATCGCCCCTCCTGTAGCCATCGCCCCTCCTGTAGCCGTCGCAACCCCCGTTTTAGCTGTTGCATCCGCTATGCCGTCGGGCTCCTCGATGCCCTCTATTAAGGATACGCTGCACAAAGCCCACACCGACCGTTTGACCCGATTGAGCAGCGCTTCCCTTCAAGCTGCCGAAGGTACGTCGGGAGAGAGGTCGGTTCGCGATTCTGACGCAGGTGCGGGAGCTGCCGATTCCGAAACTCCGGTAGAGCCGGGCACTGTTGGTGGCCCTTCCCTTCGGGTTGAAGAGCTTTCGGTGGCGCAGTTGCAAGAGGGGTGGCCCGATGTGGCCCGGTCGTTCGAGTCAGATAATCCCCGCATCTTCTCCGCGCTTTCGGAGCAGCAGCCTCTGCTGCGCGAGGGCACTATCCTCTGCCTGGAGGTGAACAGTATCTTCGTTAAGGAGGCCATCGAAAAGGCAAATGCAGCCATCATGAAGGCTGTTCGCACCCGTTTGGGCAATAGCATCACAAAAATTGAGGTAACGGTAAACGAAACGCCTCAGCCGGGCAAAAGCCGCTGTTATACCGACGAAGAGAAATTTGCCTTTTTGGCTGCCAAAAATCCCGATCTGGTTGCCTTAAAACAGACATTTCATCTCGACTACTTGTAGCCCCTCTTCTCAGGGAGCCACTCATTACAGATGAACCGAATCCGTTGCAGTGCAACGCCTATGGATACTCGCCTCTTATTAAGCAATATGGAACTCTTTGCCGGAAATAAAAATCAAAATTATGAGCATGAATAACCATTTTCACTGTGTAATCATGGCAGGCGGCATCGGAAGCCGTTTCTGGCCCATGAGCCGGACCGCACGTCCCAAACAGTTTATTGATGTATTGGGAACCGGATTAACGCTGATTCAGCAGACCTACGCCCGTTTCGAAAATTTTGTGCCCCGCGAAAACTTTTGGGTGGTTACCGGCGAAGCGTACCGCGATCTGGTATTGGCGCAATTGCCCGAGGTGCCGCCTCAACAGATTCTGACGGAACCGTTACGGCGAAATACCGCACCCTGTATTGCCTATGCGGCTGCCCGGATTGGCAAACGAGATCCGCAGGCCGTAATGGCGGTAACCCCTGCCGACCATCTGGTGTTGAAACCCGCGGTTTTCGAAGCTACCATGCTTCAGGCACTCAACCATGCTGCCCGGCACGACCGGCTCATGACCGTGGGGCTTACCCCCACTTTTCCTGCTACCGGTTACGGCTATATAGAGCGGGGCAGCCCGGTAACGCCTGCCGATTCGAACCCCTCCGAAGCGCAGGTATATGCCGTGAAGGCTTTCAAAGAGAAGCCCGACGAAGCCACTGCCCGCACTTTTCTGGAACAGGGGGGGTACTATTGGAACTCGGGCATCTTTGTGTGGTCGGTTCTGGCCATTCGGACTGCCCTCCAAACCCACCTTCCCCAACTTTCGGCGGCTTTCGGGGCAGGGGAGGCAATCTGGGAAACAGAGGCGGAATCGCGCTTTATTGCACAGACCTATGCCGAAGCCCAGAGTATCTCGGTTGATTATGGCGTAATGGAGAAGGCTCACAATGTAGGGGTGGTTTGTGCCGATTTCGGCTGGTCGGATCTGGGAACCTGGACATCCCTCTATCAACTGTCGGAGCGAGACGAAAATGAGAATGCCCTCGATGCCGGTTCGTTTGTTGCAACCCGCTCTTCGGGCAACACCATTCGCATTACCGACCGAAACAAACTCCTGGTGATTGACGGATTACACCAATATGTAGTAGTCGATACCCCCGATGTACTCTTCATTTGCCCCTCCGAAAACGAAGAACACGTGCGTCAGGTGATTCAGAAAGCCACCTCCGAGTTCACTGATTTTGCCTGATGGAGTGGTCGGTTCAGCCCACCGAAGATGGCTCTGCCACGCTCCTTTCGGGCCGTTTTCACGAAACCTATCACTCCATTCACGGAGCGAGAGCCGAGTCGGAACATGTCTTTATGGAGGCGGGTTACCGCTACGCGGCCCACTCTTTTCGCGGAGAAAACCCTCTGAATGTGTTGGAGCTGGGCTTCGGAACCGGTTTGAATGGCTGGCTGGTGGCTTTAGAGACGCTTCGGACCGGAGTTTCGGCTCGTTATGTTTCGTACGAGAAATATCCGGTACCCCCGGAGGTGTGGCGCCGCCTTATTCCCGAAGCGCCGGATAACGCTTCACTCTTTTCGTGGATACACAGCCAACCCTGGAATCGGGAGTTTACGATGGCTCATCCCGATACCGGGAACCCCCTCTTCTTTCTGGAAAAGCGGCATGCCGACTTTGAAGAGGCACCCTTCCGGCCGCTTACTTTTCATGTTGTCTTCATGGATGCTTTTTCGCCCGAAACCCACCCCGGGGCGTGGAGCGACGAGCTCTTTTCGAAACTCTTTTCGGCACTGTTGCCCGGAGGGGTGCTCACCACCTACTGTGCCAAAGGAGAGGTGCGCCGAACCCTGCAGCGGTGCGGATTCCGAACCGAACGGCTCCCCGGCCCTAAAGGAAAACGCGAAATGCTCAGGGCCGTAAAACCGCTATTGTAGCACCATTCTCAGCACAATCGGATTACTCTCTTCCGTGAGAGGGGTCTCGCGGATCAGCGCCTCAATATCGGAGCGCAACTTGGGGTTGGCGGTTTTCTGAGCCAGTTCTGCCAGCGACTTATAATCGGTACACTGCACCATATCGGCGCCGTTCGAGGTGAAATAGGGGCATACTATATTTCTTAAGAGCGGTTCGTCGGGAAGGAAATTCTCCCATCGATACCACTTCCCTGTAACGCCCTTTGCCTTATCGCGGAAATAGAGAAAAGGCACTTTCCCGTTTTTGAGATAGACCGCCAGAATATATCGGGAGTTTTCGTAATAGTGCTCAATCCGTTGGTACGGTTTCAGCTTCTCTTTGAATACCTTCGAATCTTTTTGGCTCGCTTTTGCCGCCTCCGAAACCATCTCTTCGGTGAGTGTGGAGGGGCCGAAATCGAAGCGCCGGCGTGGCCGCAGGGAGTCGCCCTTGATTTCGTAGATGGTGTTGTCGTGCGAACGGACGTACATCACCGCCGAATCGGTTACCATAAAGGCATTATAGAGAACCGTGCAAAAGTAGTTGTCGCGCGGTTCCATGGGAAGATATCCCTTGATAAATTGCCCCTGGGCCGAAGCAATAATTAACAAATTGGAGTCTCGGGCTCCCGTAAAGTAGAGGTAGTTACCGCAGGGCGATAAAATACCCCTTTGGGCGTCGAACGAAAGGGGTATCTCCCCGGTAAAGGATCCTTCGGGAATACGGTATTCCAGCAATTTTTTGTGGGTCAGGATGTAACATTTCGCCTCATCGAAAAGGGGGATAGAACTCCTCAGTTCTTGATATTCGCCGGGTCCCTTTCCCTCTCTTCCCAATGCGGTGATAAATTGCCCGTTTCGGTTAAAGAGGAGGGAGGCTTTGGCCTGCACCGGATCTTCAGCAATGATAAACGAATCGAGGCATACAAAATGCATTCCCCACCCCACCAGCGATTGCGGAGTGGTTTGGAGCGGAATCCATTCCAGCGCTCTGATCCATTCGGATGCCGGAAGCGAATCGGACGACTCCTCAAAAGGAATCACCTCTTCTGTTTCGGCATTCGGCGAGGAGAGAGAGGCAGGTTGGTTCTGGCAAGCGGATACCAACAGACAAAGCAGCAGAAGGATTCCCGCCGGTTTGGCCGGGGAGGAGGCTCTGGAGGGATCCGGGGAGGGGTATTGAGAGGGGTCTTGGGAGGGATTCGGGGAGGGGTGTTGAGAGGGTTTGTGCATCGGACGGTTTTTCATAGGGACAAAGAGGGGGAGGAAGAAGAAGATGGCAACCAGCGAGAAAAGCATGCCTCCCATGGTGCCGGTGGCAAAGGTAAACCAAAAAAAGTCGCGGTATCCCACTACAAAAGGCACAAGCCCTAATACCGTCGATATAATGGTAAGCATAACGGGAATAATTTTCCGATGGTACGCCTTCATATAGGCCTGCAGCCCTACACCCCCCTTTACCCTCATCTGGTGGTTGTATTCGTTCATAATGTAGATGCCGGCGTTCACCACAATCCCGGCCAGCAGGATAAAGGCCGCAAAGCCCCCCTGATCGAACCGGAAAGAGAAGAGATAGAAGGTGAGAAAGACCCCGATGTAGGAGATGGGAATGAGCAGAATAATGGCAAAGGGCTGAATCAGCGACTCGAAAAGGATGGCGCAGATAAAGAATATAATGGTGATTACCAGTAAGATAAGAAGTAACTGTTTCGATACGGCCTTCGAAGCGGCATAACTTTGGTTATAGACCGAATAGCCCAGAGGGAGCCGCTCGGTAAAATCCTCTATTACACGGCGTTTGATCGATGAGGAGAGGTCGCCCGATCCCACAAATTCGTAGAGTACCGAGAGGGAATACTGCTGAAACTCTTTGGTAATGGTATTGCCTGACCGCTTTTTTTCGATATTGCCCAGCACCGAGAGCTTAACCTGCTGGTTGCCCAGGTTGGTAAGATCGTTCTGCAGATGCCACAGATCGAACGCCTCTTTCTTGGACGAGGTGAGCACAATGGATTGCTGCTCTCCCTCTTTCATCACAGAGCCGACCGGCGCATCGTAGAGCATCTGATTCATCCGCCCGGTATAAGCCCCCAGATTCCACTGATAGAAGGCCATACGCTCGCGATTAAACGAAATGAAGAATTCGCTGGCTTGCTGTTTACTCATCATACGGGTTTTGCCCCCGGTGATGGCGATCGACTTTACCCGCGAAACTTTCCGGAGCGTATCGGCCATCTCTTCGGCGTAACGGTAGAGCCTTTCGTAGTTGTATCCC
>CAYGID010000055.1:0-15136 GCA_964349835.1 uncultured Bacteroidales bacterium
ATTGGTAGCCATCGAAGATCACACCGCATCGGCCGACACGGCACTCGATGTGTTTTACGATGTGCTGAAGGTTGGGGCTCTGACCGCCAATTTTGGCGGGCCGCACCCGATGAGCGAAAGAGAGATTGCTTTTATCGACAACTGGGAGGTCGAGAATTACCGTCGTGCTGTGGCCAAAGGGGCCGGGGCCGCCGGGAGGGTCGAGAACCGGATTACGATTGTTACCGGTGGAGCACAAGGGTTTGGGGCCGGGATTGTGGAGGTATTGTTTGCTGAGAAGGCCAATGTGGTGATAGCCGACCTGAACGAGGAGTTGGGCTACGGGCTCGAAAAAGTCTTGAATGCCAAAGGGCAGAGAAACAAAGCCCTCTTTGTGAAAACCGACGTTTCGGATCCCGAATCGGTAAAGGAGATGGTAAATACCACGGTGCTTGCCTTCGGGGGGCTCGATTTGCTGGTGAGCAACGCGGGGATTCTCCGCGCCGGGGGGCTCGACGAGATGACTCCCGAAACCTTTGCTCTGATGACCCGTGTGAACTACATGGGCTACTTCTTCTGCGCGAAATATGCTTCGGAACCGATGAAATTACAGGCCCGATACAATAACAACTACTATACCGATATAATCCAGATTAACTCCAAGTCGGGGCTGAAGGGGAGTAACAAGAACTTTGCCTATGCAGGAGGGAAATTTGGCGGCGTGGGCCTTACCCAGTCGTTTGCGCTGGAGCTTATGCCCTTCAGAATTAAGGTGAATGCCATCTGTCCCGGCAATTTCTTTGATGGTCCGCTTTGGTCGGATCCCGAGAAAGGGCTCTTTGTGCAATATTTACGTACAGGTAAGGTTCCCGGAGCCACCACCATCGACGAGGTGAAACGCTATTACGAGGCCCAGGTGCCTGCCGGCCGGGGATGCCTGCCTTCGGATGTTATGAAAGCTTTGTTGTATATTGTGGAACAAACCTACGAAACCGGGCAGGCGGTGCCGGTAACCGGCGGCCAGAACATGTTAAACTGATTCCTAAATCCTCGAATAGAGATGAAAACCCAAGCAGTCCGTCTGTACGGAAAAGAAGATCTTCGACTGGAAACGTTTAATTTGCCTCCCATTACGGAGGGTGAAATTCTGGCCAAGGTGGTTTCCGACAGCATTTGCATGTCGAGTTATAAGGCGGCCGAACAGGGTGCTGCCCACAAGCGGGTTCCCGATAATGTGGCCGAAAATCCGGTGATTATAGGCCATGAGTTTAGCGGCGAAATTATTGAGGTAGGTGCCCGGTGGAAAGATCGATTTAAGCCCGGTATGAAGTACACCATTCAGCCTGCCCTCAACTACAAAGGGAGCCTCGATGCCCCCGGCTACTCCTACAAATATATCGGGGGGAATGCCACCTACGTCATCATTCCGCAGGAGGTGATGGAGATGGATTGCCTGCTGCAATACGCGGGCGATGCCTTTTTTCTGGGGTCGCTGGCCGAACCCATGTCGTGCGTGATTGGTGCGGTGCATGCAAACTATCATACCCAACCGGGAAGCTACATTCACCAGATGGATATCAAAGAGGGGGGAAATCTGGCTGTGTTGGCCGGCGTGGGTCCCATGGGTCTGGGCGCCATTAACTATCTGATTCACCGCGACAGGCGTCCTAAAAAGATGGTGGTTACCGATATCGATGATGCCCGCCTTGCCAGAGCCTCGGCGCTCTATTCGCCCCAAGAGGCAGCAACCTACGGCATAGAACTGCTCTATCTGAATGCCTCCGATGGCCCCCGTGCCGAAGCGCAGATGAGAGACTTTACCGGAGGAGAAGGCTTTGATGATCTCTTTGTTTTTGCCCCCGTGCGGCCTGTGGTTGAGATGGCCGATCGACTTTTGGCCAAGGATGGCTGCCTCAATTTCTTTGCCGGCCCCTCGGATCCCAATTTCCAGGCTTCGCTCAATTTATACCGGGTGCATTACGACGCAACGCATATTGCCGGAACCAGTGGCGGCAATACCGACGATATGATTGAGGCGCTGAAAATGATGTCGGAGGGTACCCTCAACCCTGCTTCTATGGTGACCCATATTGGCGGGCTCGATGCGGTGATTGATACCACCCTGCATCTTCCCTCTATTCCCGGAGGAAAGAAGCTGATTTATACCCACACCCGTATGCCGTTGATTGCTCTTTCGGATCTGCCTGCTAAACGCGGCGAATCGCCTCTCTACAATGGCCTTGCCGATATCGTGGAGGCTAATAACGGCCTCTGGAGTGTGGCTGCTGAGCGGTTCCTTCTGGAGCATGCGCCTAAAATCTGATTTTACTAAAAATTGCCCCTATGACGCTTATTCTTGTTCTGGTAACCGGTGTGGTTTCGTATCTGGCCTTTCAGCGGACAGAGCTCTTTTACCGCCTTATGTTCAATCCCTTTCAGATTCTCCAGCGGCGCGAATGGTACCGCCTGTTGAGTCACGGCCTGGTGCATGCCGATTGGGTTCATCTGATGGTAAACATGTTTGTTCTTTGGTCGTTCGGGCAGTTTGTGGAGTATCGGTTTCAGGCCATGGAGGCTGTTGGAAAGATTGGGAGTGCCCGTTTTACCTTTCTGCTGTTTTATGCCTCCGCACTGGTAGTCTCTTCGTTGTTAACCCTATACAAACACCGTAACCATTACCAATACAATTCGGTGGGTGCGTCGGGAGCCGTTTCGGCCATGGTCTTTTGTAGCATCCTGTTTGAACCCTCACAGATGATCTACCTCTTTGCTATTTTGCCCATTCCCGGCTGGTTGTTTGGTTTCTCGTACCTGGCCTATTCGTGGTATATGGGAAAGAAGGAGTCGGATTATATTAACCACGACGCCCATTTTGTGGGTGCGGTTTACGGGTTGCTCTTCCCTCTGCTGTTGCAGCCCTCTCTGGCAGGTGAGTTGTTGCAGAGGATTCTTCCCTAAAAATATTTCATAGATGGATACCCGGAAGGCACTCTTTTTAGACCGAGATGGCGTGATAAACGTGGAGCGGGGCGAGTACACCTTCCGGAAAGAGGACTTTTTGTTTCCGGAAGGCCTCTTCGAGTTTTTGCGGATTGCCCGAAGCAAAGGGTATCTGTTAATTATGATTTCGAATCAGGGGGGCATCTCGCGAGGCATCTATTCGCTTCAGGAGGTGGAGGCGCTCCATAGCTGGATGCAGGAGAGGCTGGACCAAGAGGGGGTCGCCCTTGATGATATCTATTTTTGCCCTCACCACGATGCGGTGGAGCAGTGCCTCTGCCGAAAACCACAGCCGCTTATGCTGCTGAAAGCCATGGCCCGCTATCGGATAGACCCCTCTCTTTCGCTTTTCGTGGGCGACAGTGCGCGCGACGCAGAGGCGGGTCGCAGGGCAGGGGTGAGGAGCCTGAAGGTGACCCCAAACGAAAATCTTATGAGGTACATATCGCTTTTGTAACCGGGTGGCGCTTTTTGGCACGGTTTTTCGGGGGGAGTTGTTGTTTTTCCGTATCTTTGACAATTAACGGAAAAGCCCCGATAATAGGGTGTTACCTTCGGCCTGTATCTGCTAAACTCCAATATTCCGAAATCCTCTTAACATGATGAGTATGACCCTTCTTCAATCTGTAATGCAGCCTTCGGCTGCCGATTCGCTGAATGCTGCCCTTCAGGCTTCTAAAGACCTTCCTTATTGGGATTTGGCTCTTAAGGGTGGGCTCATAATGGTTCCCATCTTTCTGCTCTCGGTGATTGCCGTCTACCTTTTTGTGGAACGGTATGTTGCCATTCAGAAGGCAATGAGCCCCGACAACAACTTTATGGAGAAGATCAGAGATTATATTCACGATGGTAAAATCAAGGCTGCACTCGATTTGTGCGCTCATACCGATACGCCTGTTGCCCGTATGATTGAAAAAGGGTTGCAGCGGATTGGCCGTCCTCTTTCGGATATTAACACAGCCATCGAGAATGTGGGTTCTATCGAGATTGCCAAACTTGAGAAGGGGACCCCTCTCTTGGGTACTGTGGCCGGAGGAGCTCCCATGCTTGGTTTCCTGGGTACCGTAACCGGTATGGTTCGGGCCTTCTACGATATGGCTGCTGCCGGTAATACGGTAGATATCCAAATCCTTTCGGCAGGTATTTACGAGGCCATGGTGACCACAGTTGCCGGTTTGATTGTAGGTATTATTGCCTATTTCTGTTTCAATATTATTGTGGCACGCATCAACGAGGTGGTTCACAAACTGGAGACCACTACCATAGAATTCATGGATTTGTTGAATGAACCTGTGAAATAGTAAGCAGATGGCTATCAGGAAATCAACCAAAATAGACTCTTCACCCTCGATGTCGTCGATGTCGGACTTGGTGTTTTTGCTGTTGATCTTTTTTATGATCACCTCCACCATGGTTTCGCCCAACGCATTGAAACTGACGCTTCCGCAGAGCAACAGCCAGACATCTCTAAAACCTGTTACCTCTGTTTCGATTACAGGAGATATTCGTTTCTATGTTGAAACGCAGCAGGTTGCATTCGACGACCTGGAATATGCCATTCAACAAAAGGTGGCGGGCTCTTCGGATCCCACTATCTCCCTGCACGTCGACAAGTCGGTAGCGATGGAACATGTGGTGCGGGTGATGGTCATCTTACAACGGAACCGTTATAAATTGATATTGGCCACCAGCCCGGAACCAAGAATTCGATAATGAACTTTGACCGAACAGCCGACGGCAGAAAAAAGGGAGCCATTGCCACGTTGATTTTTCATGGCATCGTACTCCTGTTGCTTCTGTTGTTCAAGTTTTCGCTTCCGCTTTTACAAGGAGGCGGCGATGGTATTCTGATCAATTTCGGGAATAGTGTAACCGGCCTGGGCAACGCACCTTTGCGTTCGGAGCCTGCCGAGCCGGTTCCTGCGCGTCCGGTTCCTGCCGAACCGGCCACTCAGCCCGAGCGGCAGGAGAGGGAGGCCATTCTGACTCAGGATATGGAAGAGGCTCCTGCTGTAAAATCGGAACCTAAGCCTGTAGTCAAAGAGACTCCGGTTAAGACCCCGGTAGTTAAGCCGGTAGTGAAACAACCGGTGGCCGAAACCAAAACCGATCCCAAATCTGTGACCAGCGAACCCGCCACCCAACCCAAACCGGTGGAGCGTACGCCCAACCAACAGGCCCTCTTTCCCGGACGGAAAGTGGACGGGAGCACCAATCAGAGTGAGGGCACTGCCGGTGGTGCCGGCGACCAGGGAAAAATCTCGGGTGATGCCCTCAGCGGCTCTAACCTGGGAGAGGGAAGCGGAGGTGCGGGAGGTGGAGCCGGCGGCGGCACAGGCCCCGGACGAGGCATTGATTTCTCTTTAACCGGTCGTTCGGCCGAGGCGTTACCTTCGCCCGATTATCCGGGTAATATTGAGGGGGTAGTGGTGGTGGAGGTCACGGTCGATAAGGATGGCAGGGTTACAGCCGCCCGTCCCGGCGTGAGAGGATCTACCACCAACGATTCGCGCCTGCTGAATGCAGCACGTATTGCCGCAATGGCTTCGCGTTTTTCGCGGCAGCCCGATGCTCCGGTGCAGAGGGGTACCATAACCTATCGTTTTAAACTTCAATAGCCGTTCTATGATTTCGGATACCATTGCCGGGCATCGCTCTATCAGAAAATTTAAGCCCGAGTCGGTGAAAGCAGAACTGCTTACCGAGATTCTGGAGGCTGGCACCCGTGCATCGAATACCGGCAATATGCAGGTGTACAGCATCATCGTTACACGCGATGAGGCATTGCGCAAAGAGCTGGCTCCCATTCATTTCAACCAGAAGATGGTGCTTGAGGCGCCTGTGCATATCACTTTTTGTGCCGATGTGAACCGTTTCTCGCTGTGGTGTCGTCAACGCGATGCAGAGCCTGGATACAACAATTTACTCTGGTTTGTGTCGGCAGCCATCGATACCGTTCTTGCCTCGCAGAATGTGGCTCTCGCCGCAGAAGAGCGCGGGTTGGGAATCTGCTATCTGGGCACTGTGGCTTACAATCCGCAGCCCCTCATCAATCTGTTGCATCTGCCTCATGGGGTGATTCCGGTAACTGCCATGGTGATGGGGCATCCCGATGTGCACCCTCCCCTGACGCCCCGTTTACCCTTGGACGGCGTGGTACACTACGAAACCTATACCCAATACACCCCCGCCCACATAGATGCCATCTATGCTCACACCGAGGCTTCGGAACTCACCCAAAGCCTCTTGGATCTGAATAAAAAGAGCACACTTGCCCAGGTGTTTACCCAGAACCGCTATACGCTCAAAGATAACTTGGCCGCTTCGGAGGCCTATCTACTGGCGCTAAAGAAGCAGGGATTTCTCTGAACCCGGGCGGGCGGTAATGCCGGGCGGGTTTAGATGCCGGGAGGGTATAAAGGCCCATCCGGGTTCAGAGGTGCCCGTTTTATTTGGCATATTGGACCAGATCGGATCCTGACGCCTTTACTCCCTTGATAATCAGTTCGCAGTTTAGTTTAGCACCCGCTTCGGTGGTGTGAACGCTGTCGACAAAATAGTCGGCCTGTGCTTTGGTTTTGCCCGTTTGGTTGTACGATTCGGCCGCAAGGGTATTCAGATTGATAAAAGCTACACCCTCTTCGCGGGCCACCTCTTCGCACCACTTGTTAAAGGTTTCGGCAAAGGTCGCAACCTGATCGGGGCCTCTCCAACTATTTTGTAACGTGGGCGTAATCACCACGGGAATTCCGCCTCTCATGCGCGTCTGTTTTACAAACAGACGGATATAGTGCCCGTAGGCGTAGACCTTCTCGGGACTACCATCCTTTTCCATCACCACTATCTCCGGTTTGGCATCTGTGCCATTGAGGGTTCCCCTGGCACGTCCGGTGTTAAGCGGAGCCATATCGTTGTGACCAAACTGAATCAGCACGTAATCGCCCGGATTAATGGCATCGCGAACAGCAGCCCAGTTGTTGTTGTAAAAGGTGCGGCTGCTGAGGCCTCCGAGCGCGTGATTTTCGACAGTAGCCTTATCGTTGATGTAGTCGGCCATGAAACTTCCCCAGCCCCACTGGCCGTTACTTCCGTCGCCGGCTCCGTTTTTGCAGGTGGAGTCGCCAATCAGGAGGATAACCGGTTTACTGCCCGAACGTGAGTAACCGGGACGTTGGTTCATCATCCCCACGCCTCCAATCGGCGAAAAGGGATCCCTTTGCATGCCCTGTTGCCCCGGCCCTCCCTGACGGCTATTGCTGCCCATCATTTTAAGCATCTCGGCTGCTGCCAGTAGCACGGGACCATAGCCATGTGCAGCGTACACGCTCACAGGACGGGTATAGTAGAATACCGGCGTCCAGCCCAATCCGGTTCCTACACAGGTATTTTCTACCTGTCCTGTGGCGTTGACCTGTGCTGCCACCGCTTTCCATCCTGCCTGGGCCACCTCCTGAAAGGCGGCTCTATCGATCCAACCTTCGTTGATGGCATGGGCAATGGCATACACAAACATAGCACTGGCACTGGTCTCGAGGTAGGAGTCGTTCCGGTTAATGAGCTGATGCCAGGTTCCGGTTCCCGACTGATGTTTGGCAATGGTGTAGAGCAGTTCGCGAAGGGTGGCCACCACAAACTCTCTGCCCTGCACATTGGCAGGAAGGGCGTCGAGCACATCGCACAGGGTAAGCACAGCCCAACCATTACAACGTGCCCAGAAGTAGTCGGGGCGAACACTCATCGACTCAATCCAGCCGTGCCGGAACATCCCCTCTTCGGGAACCCACAGATACTGCTTAAAGAGACGAATCTGGTTTACCGCCTCGTTGTAAAATTTCTGCGTGAGGTCGCCCCGTTCGGCCTGCGATAATTTTCCCCGGTAGGCAATAGGAGGGATGCCCATATACATATCATCGAGCCATACCGAATTGGGTGCAGGCCGGTTTCGGGCCAGTAATCCATCGCCCAGACGATACTCTTTGTACATCACAAAGTTGAA
Source organism: uncultured Bacteroidales bacterium (assembly GCA_964349835.1). Taxonomy (GTDB): domain Bacteria; phylum Bacteroidota; class Bacteroidia; order Bacteroidales; family UBA4181; genus JAQVSH01. The sequence continues at coordinate 7,976 of CAYGID010000055.1, forward strand.
GTAATCTTCCATCGCTTCGCGGAAATCGCCTTTAATAGCCGGATTAGCCAGCCCTGCCTTAATCATGGCCGCACATACAGCGCCGCAGTCGTCGAGAAACCGGGGGGTTACCATCGTGCTGAGGCGCATGGGATAGCCGGTCTCTTCGGCATAGCGTTTGGCGTGGGGATAAATTTTGCCCAAAAACCGCAATCGCTCGTAGGTGTACTCTGCATATTTCGGATTGCCCGTGGCTTCGGTGGCCTTGAGCATGGCCGAGTAAGTGACTCCCCATTCGTAGGTGGTGAGGCCAAAATCGCCCTTTTTAAAGGCGCTGTTCCGGTCGATCTTCGCAAAATCGGTAATCTCCTCTCCCTTCTCATTGACCAGAACCGCAGGGGTACACTCATTCAGGTAGTTGTAGATACGGTCTGCCACCTCAATAATGGGTTGCCGGGCATCGGGCCTGCCGGGAGTCTGCGTAGCAGTCCCGCGTTGCGCTGTTTGCGCCGATAGAGGCAGACAACAGACCATTGCCATGAATAGTGCCGCTTTCAGTTGATGAAACCTTTTCATATTCGCTTTTCTTTATGTTAATTTCAACTGGGTAGTGATACTACCCAGTTCGTTTCCTTCTTTTTGTAACTAAGCTTTGAGATATTTCCAATAATTTCGTGTTTTAGTGTAGTTGTCCTGGTTGGTAAGAACAGCTACAATGTCCAAAACAGAAAACCACCATTTGGCATTTTCTTCGTCCCAAACGGCGTGTACTTCGCGGTCATCAAAAAAACGTATTGAAACTTTACTCATATTCCTTAAAGGTAGAAGTTTTCCTCTGTAATACGCCTGTTGTTTGCGTCGTGCCTCAATTGTGGCAGGCAACCCTACTGATATATTGTTTGCCAAAGCATCAAATTTATCAAAATTTCTTCAATGCGTTCCTGATCGGAAAATGCGGCAGTGCGACCCACTCAATTTGTCACACAGTGTGTGATAAATTTCCGGCGACCTTCCGGGTGTTTTCCGGGTACCTTCGTTGTATCTTGCAGGTACCCTCAAATGTAATCCGGATTAACACACCTATATTATGACGATTTTAGTGATTGGAGCCAGTGGAGCAACAGGTAAACTTTTGGTAGAGCAATTAGTAGCGGCGGGAAATAGGGTTAAAGTAATTGTTCGTTCAACCAGTAATATTCCCGGTAATTGGAATAGCAATGAGCAATTAACGATAATCAAAAGGATCATTCTGGAAATCAGCGTTCAAGAGATGTCTGACTATATCGCAGATTGTCAGGCTGTAGCCTCTTGTCTTGGGCATAATCTCACTTGGAAAGGTCTGTTTGGAAAACCGAGAACCCTTGTCGTTGACGCAGTGAGATTAGTTTGTGCAGCAATTCTAAGATTGGCCCCGGAAAAGCCCATCAAATTTGTTTTGATGAATACAGCAGGAAACAGCAACAGAGATTTAGCTGAGCCTGTTTCGTTCGGGCAAAAACTCGTTATAGCACTGCTTAGATTATTGCTGCCACCACACCCCGACAACGAAAAAGCAGCCGACTTTTTAAGATTGTCTGTTGGACAAAACAATCCTTATATTGAGTGGAGTGCGGTTCGCCCCGACACTTTAGTAAACGAAGAACATGTAACAGGATACTCTTTGCATGTTTCGCCCATAAGAAGTGCACTTTTTAATCCGGGTCAAACAAGCCGTATGAATGTGGGCCATTTTATGGCAAGACTTATTGTAGAGGATGACCTTTGGAACCAATGGAAAGGACAGATGCCGGTTATATACAATGAACCGAGCATGGATTTCTCAAAACGTAAACTTGAATGAACATAATCAACATGCGAGCTCCAGCCGACCTTTGAATACTGATTTTGTGCGGATGAAACAGAATAACTGCCTGATATAATTAGGAATAGGATCGGTCGGTAAGCTCCGGCAATTATTTTACAGCCACATCCCATACTTTGCAGCGGCGCGAGGTGCCGTCGGGGCCTTTCACGTAGAGGGTCACCACATATTTGTCGCCACGTTGATAGCTGTGCACCGGGTGTTGTTGGTCCGACCGGGTGCCATCGCCAAAGTCCCAATCCCATGCGGTGATTTTCCCTTCGCTCTGGTCGCGGAAGGCAACTGTACGGCTCGCCATGTCGAGGATGGTGAAACTCCATTGCGCATCCAGTGCTTTTTTGTATTTCGGTTCGAGTGGCATCAGGGTAAAGAGCCGCTGTTCTGAGGCCTGCCCGTACATGGTGTGGTGCTTTGAAAGATTCCAGAAGCCGTTGTTGTTACTACTGTTCGGGTCGTCGTAGTCGATTACGGCCCAGCAGAGGCCAATCTTCTTGCCTTCGTACAACCGACTTTCGGTCGATTTTTCGGGTCCTTCGGGGCTGGCAAAATCGAAGGGGGTGATGTAAAATTCCATGCGGAGGGTGCCCGAGTCGCCTGGCGAAAAGGAGTAGTTGTAGGCGTAGTTGGCATAGGGAAGCTCTTTGAGCCACTGTTGCGGCCCCCATACCATGGTCCACTCCTTCCCCTCGGCGGGAGGGGTAAAGATGTGGTAATTCTGGGCATGTACATTTTGAAAGGTGAAGTACGACTCCATGGCATCGACTACGGCCGGGTTGTGCCGGAAGCGGTCGATGTGGGGTCCTCCCGAAAGATCGCCGTCGACCACCACTTCGTAGGTGTCGTTTTTCAGCCCCATCTGGCTGAAATCCCAGTAGTTGTCGAAGGCCTCGTAGAGAAAGTAGAGCCTGTTGAGCCCCTTTACCCAACCTACTTTTACTTTGATATCCAGGGTGGCCTTATTCACCGCAGGGTGTTTGCGCGAATCGTCCCACATCTCTTCGATGGGAACGGTGAAACTGTCGGGTACCAAGGCCCAGTCGTCGAAGGTTCCGTCAATACGGGGAATCTGGTTCGACGGAAATTGATATACGCTGAATCCGGGGGCATCCACCTGCGCCCGGGCACCGACTCCGGTGAGGAGCCAGGCCGGGAACAAGAGAGCCATAGCCAAAAATCTGCAATAGCAACTGTTCATAAAGGGTATTCCCTCGGAAGGGGTTGTGTTAGGGTTGTTTTCCGATGTAGGCAAGAATTCCTCCGTCGACGTAGAGGATATGCCCGTTGATAAAGTCGGAGGCCTCACTGGCAAGGAATACGGCAGGCCCCATCAGGTCTTCGGGATTACCCCATCTTCCGGCAGGCGTTTTCGAAACAATAAAGGAGTCGAAGGGGTGACGACTTCCATCGGGTTGCAGTTCGCGGAGGGGTGCGGTTTGCGGGGTGGCAATGTAGCCCGGGCCAATCCCGTTGCACTGGATGTTGAGGCCGCCATATTCGGAGGCGATGTTTTTGGTGAGCATTTTTAAGCCCCCCTTGGCCGCAGCGTAGGCGCTCACGGTTTCGCGACCCAGTTCGCTCATCATGGAGCAAATATTGATAATCTTTCCTCCCCCCTTTTTGATCATGGAGGGAATCACGGTTTTGGCAACAATAAACGGTGCATTCAAGTCGACATCGATTACGGTTCGGAAGTCGGCGGCACTCATCTCATGCATGGGAATCCGTTTGATGATTCCGGCGTTGTTTACCAGAATATCTATGATACCCACCTCTTTCTCAATTGTTTCGACCATCTCTTTAACGCCTGCTTCATCGGTAACGTCGCAAACATAACCGTGGGCTTTGATGCCTTCGGCAGCATAGGCAGCCACGCCTTTGTCGACAAACTCCTGTTTCAGATCGTTAAAAACAATGGTGGCTCCGGCCTCTGCAAATCCCTTAGCTATGGCATACCCAATGCCGTACGAGGCACCCGTTACCAGAGCCACTTTCCCCTTCAATGAAAAATTAACCATACTCGTCTGTATTAAATCGGATAGAATGAAACAAAAGTAATAGGATTGGCTTTGCAATCTCCCAAAGATACAAACTTTTCGTTGAAGCCATTGCAAGTAGCGAAGCTGCAGCCGTGGGAGATGCCAGTACAGAGGAGCGAGGCCGGTGTGGAGGAGCGAGGCCGGTGTGGAGGAGCGAGGCCGGTGTGGAGTGGCGATTCGGGGGTCGTTTCGCAATTCTGAAATAAAAAGTGGATAGCCCGTCTCTTTTTTTTTCTTCACTATTTGAATCGGCAATCATTATGACTATTTTTCGTACATCTATCAGCTATTTATTCACTTTTTGGAATCGCTATGTAACTAAGCACTTCAGTCCGCATCGCCCCCTGAGGGGAGTTCTTTTCGTGATGAGCTATTTTGAACCGACTTCGATAATACAGTTGCAAATTTTCTTTATGAACCGAGCATGTATTTCCCAGTACGCAAACTTGCATGAACAAAATCAACATGCGAGCTCCATCCGACCTTTAAGAATCAATTTTGTTCGGATGAAAAAGAGCCTCATGAATATACGACGCCTGCTTCTACTCACTGTTTGGATGGGTTTTTTGGCACTTTCGACCCTGGCGGCACAGGAGACCGATACGCTAAGAGCCGACGATCTGTTGCGGATGTCGTTCGATGATCTGATGAACACCCGGGTTATCAGTGCTTCCAAAGTGCAACAGCAGGTGAAGGATGTGGCCTCTACGGTTCAGGTGATTACCGCCGAACAGATTCGGGAGCGCGGCTATTTTACCCTCGAGGAGGCATTGGCCGATCTGCCCGGTTTCCAGTTTCGGAATATATTGGGATACAACAGTTACTCGTTTATGCGAGGGGCACCCGGTCAGAATAATCTGATACTGCTGTTGATAGACGGGGTACAGGTTAATGAGTTGAATTCGGGCGGATTTTATGGTGGGGGGCAGTACAATCTTTCGGATATTGAACGGATAGAGGTGGTCTATGGCCCAGCTTCGGCGCTCTATGGCACCAATGCCGTTTCGGGCATTATCCACCTGATTACCAAAAAACCGGAAGGGAAGCATCAGGGCCATCTTCGACTTCTCGGAGGCAATTTTGCTACGGCTATGGCCGATTTCGGGTTCGAAAATTACGATGAGGAGCATGATGTGGGCTACCGCGTTTCGGCCATGTATAAAACCAGCGAAAAGGCCGACCTCCGGGGTGCCCGGGGCGACTATAACTGGTCGGATCAGATGGAGAATTTCGAAGACGACATCTCCCTCTCGGCCCGCGTGCAGGTGAAAAATTTCTCGGCAGGTCTTCTGTTCATGGAGAAACGGGCATCGCGGACAACCGCCTATAAAACGGAAGGTAGCGCTATGCTCGATCGTAATACCTTATGGGACATGGCCTTTTTAAACGGGTACCTGAAGTATGAGAAGGCGTTGTCGGAGCAATTGGGGCTGAATTCCATGCTCTATTATCGGAATAGCACCCTGAGGCCCCATTCGATTGGCGAGATCTATCTGGCCTCCGACACATCGGCCGGCAGCAGGGTAGGCTATTACAGGCCTGGTCACCTGGCCGGGATGGAGAATCAGCTAACCTACCGGGTAAACGACAAGTGGTTTTTTGTTGCCGGAGTGGTTGGCGAAGTGGAGCGGTTGTCGGAACAATTTTCGGTTACACGTAGCAACTCGCAAGAGGCTGACCCGCCTGAGCCAGGCAACCCGGCCATGCAACACAACTATCTCTTTAGTTACTACCTTCAGAGCGACTGGCACATTACCCCGGGTCTCTCTTTTGTAGGAGGCCTTCGGCACGATATCTCAAGTTACTATGGTAGGGTGGTGACCCCAAGGACCGGGCTTGTTTGGAACTGGCATGGACTAACCTCTAAATTGTTATACAACAGGGCATTCCGATCGCCAAAGCCGTGGGATTACTCTTTTGGTTTGGGCAATCCCGCTTTACGACCCGAGCAGATGGAGTCGTTCGAACTGGCGTTTTCGTGGCGTGTAATGGATCAACTCTCTTTGGGTGCCTCGGCCTATCGAAACAGAATCAACGACAAATTGGGTAAGGAGATAGGTCCTTTTGGCGAACGGTGGGTCAACAACCAGGAGTTGAACACAAGGGGGTTCGAACTCTATGGAAACTACTCGCTTAATCGTTTGGGATTCCTTCTGAACTATACTTTTACCGATTCGTATAACGAAAGTGATGCTTCTATTGCCGAAATTTCGCGTCATATCGTCAATGCCGGGGTTACCTGGAGATGCAACCGAAATCTGGTGGTGAACCTGAGGAGTAACTATCTGGGGTCGCGCAAAAATTTCCTTCCTATTTTGACCACAGGCGACGACCAAATCGGTGATGCCCTCCTTTTTCATGGCGCGATTACCCTCTCTTGCCTGAAGGGGGCAGAGGTGCAGTTGAAGGTGAATAATTTGTTTGATCAGAGATACTACCATTCCTCGAACCTTTTTGCCGGCCGATTTCGTCAGCCCCAGCGAACGGTGTCGTTGATGGTGGGTTATCGTTTTTAACCTATTGCTATTGATTGCGAAAGCTATGAGATGTGTTTCCACTTCGCGGGTCTGGCGCTGGCTGCTACTCTTTCTGTTAGTAGTGGCGGTAGCTGTGCCGCGTGGCGGGTTGGCCCAATCGAGGGAGTATTTGCTGAAAGCCGGATTCATTGAGAAATTTACCCATTTTGTAACATGGCCCGGTGCGCAGATCCGGGGCGACTCGCTGTTTCGCGTTGCCGTGTTGGGCGAGAATCGGTTCGGATTAACCCTGCAGGAGATTTTCAGCAAAGTTAAGGTCGAAAAGAGAACTGTGGCGGTTTCGTATATCTCTGATATTGATGAGATCGGAGATGCCAAGATTCTTTTTATTTCGGGATCGGTAGGTGGCGAAATGGCCGACAATATTTTTAGCCATACCCGGGGTAAACCCATTCTCACCATTGCCGAAACTAAGGGATTTGGAAAAAGAGGGGCTATGATTAACCTTCTGGTGGTTGATAATTTTATTCGTTATGAGATTAATTTGAAGGCTCTTGGCCAATCGGGCCTTAGAATGAGTAGTTTACTGATGAATTCTGCGATTATTGTTGAACCCGATGAAAAATAACCCTCTTCTGTTGAACCTCTCCATCAGGAACAAAATCATTGCGATTGTATTGTTCGTGGTGTTTGCTGCTATCACGGCGGGGTTTGCCTTTATTGCGCATTGGGAGCAAAAAAGGGCGCAGACCACTATGCTTTCGAGTTTGGTTTTGCATGCCAAACTGGTGGGCGATTACTGTATTGT
>CAYGID010000056.1:0-2701 GCA_964349835.1 uncultured Bacteroidales bacterium
GCATCCATCGAAAGCCATGCCTGGGTGCCCGGTTTGCCTACCTCGGTAATGGTTACCACCTCATATTTTTCGATTGTACGCGAAACCGTGGGATAAGTGGCGCCATAGCCAATAGCCATCTTGTCGCCCACCTTGAAACCATCAATGCTGGTAACAGGAATATTGGTTGAACCCGAAGGGATTGTGATTATAGGACCCTCGGGCAATGGTTGCCAAACGGTTGTGGGGGTTCCGGGAGCCGCACGTCGCACTCTTCTTGCCGGATCGTCACTGTTCTGAGGTTCAGATGGTTTCACAATTTTCGCAATAGTCCGGGTCTCAATATTATTGCCCGAACCAATCTCAATCACATCGCCCTCCGACATTCCTTCGACATTCCTTACATAGATAGTGGTTTCTCCTTTCTTTGCAGGAACAGCCAAACCTGAATTCGACAAACCCAGCAGAAAGTGAAGTGGTAACGGATTTTTGTGGCCCGATGGACGCATTGATTATGCCCATCCCTCCGAAAGCAAATGGCAGAATGTTGCAGACTATCTCAATGCCGGAGCAAAGGCCATCAGAAAAGTGGAAGAGAACGATCACAAGGTAAAGATCATGATACATGTAGATCATGGCGGCGATCTGGAAATGACGCAGACCTTCTTCGATAAAATGAAAGAATTAAAGGTCGACTACGATATGGTTGGATTATCCTTTTATCCGTGGTCGCATGGAACGCTCCTCGATCTGAGAGATAACCTGCGGCTTACGGCGTTGCGTTATAACAAAGAGATCATAGTAGTTGAGACCGGATACTATTGGAAACCAAGCAACTATTTCAAAGAGCAACCTGCTCCATTTGCGGAAACTCCCGAAGGACAAAAAGCCTGGTTCGAAGCGGTGAATGAGGTTGTTCTCGATACACCCAACGGGCTGGGTAAGGGGGTATTCTGGTGGGAACCGATGCAACGCGGAAGAGGTTTTTTTGACGATCAAACCCGTATTGCCAAACCCATCATCAGCACTTTCGAAAAGTATGCGCTTCCCTTGAAGCGAGCCGATGGACAATCGCGCATTCAATAAAGAGTTTTTCCATCAGCACCGAGGCTTACTTACTTGCCGGAACACTCACCCCCTCCGCTGTCAGCGTAACGGGTTTTATGGTACCATCGGGATTAAAATAGAGGTGTTCTACACACACCTGTCTGCGACAATCGCCTCCGGGAGTGCCATTCAACGCATATGCACCGTCGTGGTAAAAGAGATACCATTGCCCCTTGAACTCAATCACAGAGGGGTGAATCGTAAAACCATGCTTTGCAGCCCCGGTTACAAACCCTCCATAAGTCCATGGCCCCGAGAGCTGAGAAGCGTATGCATAGCACATCTGCTCCGGCTGTACTCCGGGTGCATCGGCAGCATAGAAGTTGTAATAGAGATTGCCGCGTTTAACGAGCCACGGACCTTCCGAAAAGTTCCTGAAGGGTACTTTGATGATGGGTCCGTCGAGTTCGACCATATTCCGGTTGAGTTTTACCATATAACAATCGCCGTTACCCCAAGCCATCCAGGGGGTTCCCTCGTCGTCGATAATAACGGTAGGATCAATATCAGAATTGGCCCTGTGCGAGTCGGTTGTCATAGCATCGGTGATGAGAGGCTGGCCGGGACGAGCCTCTTTGAAGGGACCCAAGGGGCTGTCGGCCACTGCTACCGTAATGAAATGCCCCTCTCTCCTGTCGAGTGTTACATAAAAATAGAATTTACCCTCCTTCTCCACAACTTGCGCTGCCCAGGCCGCAGAGGGATTGGCGTCGACAAAATCTTTTGCAGCCAAAACGGGGCCATGCGAGGTCCAATTCTTCATATCGGTAGATGAATAACAGAGCCATTCGGGCATATTGAACCATCCCCCGGGCGAGGCTTTGTCGTGACCAACATACACATAGACCCGATTGCCCACCACCAAAGCCGCCGGATCGGCAGTAAAGTTATCGGTAAAGAGCGGATTTTGCCCCGGTACACGAGGCATTGCCTCGCCCGAAATGCGCACCTCATCGATAGCTCCATCCAACACGGCCAGACTGTTCGGAAAGCCACCGGGATAGCCACGGCCAAGAACCCATGATCCGGCATCACTACGCAAGGCAGGGCCCGCGAAAGTGAGCGAAGAGGGCGTGCCGAAACTCTTTTCGTCGGAAGCTTTCGCCTCAAATTGCAGCGTAGTGCGCTTTTTTCCCAAATCGTAGGTAGCGCGAGCACGCACATCGTACCATTTCCCTGCCAAAACCTCGTTGCCCGAAACCAGACGCCGGGGCGTTCCATCGGGACAGGTCACCTCCACAAAGTAGCGCCTCTGCATATTGTCGAATCCAATAGAAACATCGCCAAACAACTGGCCGTTAGCTCCCTCTTTACAGAGAAAAACCTGTTCCGTTCCCAAAAGATTACACTTCATACTCGCCTCGATGGTAAAACTCTTCTGCAGGTCGTAATAAGCCAACGGCCGGTCGAAGGTTACCACATACTCGCCACGCTTCAAGATTAGCGACCGCTTGTTGGGCTTGCCATTAATCGTTGCCGATGGCACATCATCCGAGAAGATATTCGGCGAAGGACGGGAGCCGCGTGTCTGAATCACATTCCCTTTCCCCGACTCATCGAAAATGTAGGGTTGCGGTTCGGAGGGTCCTCTATCGGTAGCCGTTAACGGGGTTCC
>CAYGID010000056.1:2801-15089 GCA_964349835.1 uncultured Bacteroidales bacterium
AGGCAGATATCGTGAATGCCTTTGGTCTTCTCTATCTTACAGCTGTGTTCAGCCCACCGGGTAAGATCTCCGGTAGCCTTAATCGGACAGACGCCCAAGAGGGGCCCGTCCACTCCGTTAAGCCGGATCTCGATTGACCCGCCTCCGGAAACCGCACCGGCAAAAGCACTAAACCGACTAGCTCCCTTACCAAAATCAACACTGCGAACGGTAAGATAATCGCCATTGTCGATTTGACTCACATAAACACCGGTCTGGCCGTCGGAAGCGGTTTTCAGCCCTACCGACCAGGCAATGGTTTCGGCCTCAACCCGCTTAAAGGGGTTAAGGGGTTCCGCGCTTTCGCGCACACCCTCTTTGGTAGGCGCAATCAGGGGGATGGTGCCGTCGGAATTGAACTCGAAGGGCTCAATACAAACCGAACGTTTAAAGCCGCCCCCTTGGGGCAAAGCCCCGTTGTGATAGAAGAGATAGGGCTTCCCTTTAAAATCGATTAGCCCGGGGTGGTTGGTAAAAGCCCCTCCCCTTTGAATTACATGCATAATGGTATCGCGATACTCCCATGGGCCGGTTATGCTTTTTCCGGTTGAATAAGCCAAGTGCTCGGGAACTCCTCCGGCTGGATACAACAGGTAATAGAGATCTTTCCGCTTGTAGATCCAAGGGCCCTCTTCGTACGATGAAGGGCGTTTATCTACATCTTTTGTACGGATGTAAAAGCCCTCTTTGGTAAGCGGAACCTGCACCACACCCACCTCTTTGTTATACGACAACATATCCTCGTTCAGTTTCACATACCAAAGATTCGGGTTGCCCCAATAGAGGTACGCTTGGCCATCATCGTCTATAAAGACGGTTGGGTCAATGTAGCCGTTACCCACGAGTAGTGGAGCTCCGAGGGCATCCTTAAACGGACCTGTGGGCGAATCGGATACAGCCACGCCTATGGCATTCCCCCCATTTTTTTGATTTACGGGAACATAGAAATAAAATTTGCCGTTTCGGTAGATGCATTGGCCGGCCCACGCATCGCCACGTGCCCACGAAAAATCTTTGTACGACAAGATGGTTCCATGGTCGGTCCAGTTCACCATATCGGTCGACGAAAAACAGAGCCAATCGTTCATAGTAAAGAAGTTTCTTACCGTAACGTCCTCATCGTGCGAGGTATAGACATAGACTCTTCCATTGTGCACCATGGGGGCCGGATCGGCCGTATAGTGGGTTTGCACAATAGGATTCTGCGCCATGGCCGATTGCATGGCAAGCCATAGTATTGCGGCCGAAATCGTGGAAATTTTCATCATGATGAAAGGGTTATTGATTTATATTATGATGCCGTCTATTACTCTTTCTCTCTCTTCGTGGGCGACTCCTCCATAAATAGGGCCGACTCTTTGTAGCCGCCCCAATCTACCACAATCTTCTCGAAAACGACTCCCGGGTCAAGGGGTGTCAGTGTGAGGAGCTGCATACCTGCCGAGGTAACCGGCACCTCGAGTTTCACCTGCTTTTTAATTACCCGCCGGGCAACCGTAGGATAGAACCGCGAATAGATGTTTTCGGGCTTCTCGTTCAGATCGGAGTTGAAATTCACCTCCACCGCTTCGGCACCGTCGAAACCCACCCTGTAGCGGTGGCCGTTACGATTGCTGAAAGCCAGCGTCGATTTAACCACCACATGAACGGTTACCGAACGCACCTCCGAAGGCAACGTCATTTTATAAGTAATAGAGGCCCCTTCGACCGATTTCGAATAGGGCATTAGGGCCATACCCCCTAAGGAACGTCCGGCAAAAGGGATGGCAGTCCACTTTGCCTCGGCAGCCTCTATCAGGGAGTAATAATGCGGGGCCTCTATTGATACATAACCGGCGGAGGGCGAAAACAGGTAGTTTCCCACCGCCTTTTCGGGTTCTGTTATCCGGTACACCACCGGCATTTTTTCGGCAGGAAAATCGTCGTTCCAAGAGGTGTATCCAATTTTCTTCTGGATCATCATGTTTTTCCATTTTCCACCCGACATCACCTGATTGTAATCGTAGCTCAATGCGGCATCTCTGGCAAAACAGCTCTCTACCCGATTGGCCCACTCATTAGCCTGCGGATTTCCGGCCGAATTGAGAGCATGGTTCATGGCCTGCGCATAGTACATTTCGTATAGGTTGGCCATTGCCTGAACCGGATAGAGCACAAGCTGCTTGTAGGCATCACGAAATTCGGGCTGCAGGCTAAGATATTGGCGCAGCGCTTCGGCCTCCAACTTGATGTATTCGTCGGAAACGCGCTTCCACTCACCGGTTTCTAAATTATAGGTTCTCCTGTCGAGCATCTCGGGCGTTACCCTGCCATTGTACTTGCTATATAGGTTCAGAATCCTGGCCGCCTCATCGGCCTGCGCCTCACCAAACTGACGTGCGCAGAAAAGCCGGGTATGATCCAAGAGGTTCTCCGCCCCATAACGGGTAGGACTCCAGGCCATATCGAGAAAGAGCGAAATAGGATACTCCATGGGCTTAATATCGCCCACGTTGAGCACCCAGAGCTTATCCACGCCATAATCGTAGGTAAGCTGCAACTGCTCCCACATATGCTGAATGGGAGTTACATTGAGCCATTTGGAATTTCGCGGGGCTCCCACATAATCTACATGGTAATACATACCCCATCCGCCCGGATGCTTCCGCTCTTCCAGGTTGGGTAACCGCCTCACATTACCCCAGTTATCGTCGCACAGGAGCATAATCACATCATCGGGAACCCGCATCCCCTCGTCGTAATACTCTAACACCTCTTTGTAAAGAGCCCAAACCTGGGGCGTTTCGGCAGCCGGTTTTCGGGTCACCTGCTCAATAATTTTACGTTGGTTTTTCACAACGCTCTCCAGAAGTTTCACATCGGTCTCTTTCGACATGGCCTCATCGCCATCGCCCCGCATCCCGATAGTGATAAGATCCTCCTTCCCTTTGACCCGTTCGATTCCTTCGCGGAAGAAGCTGTCAATGACCTTGGCATTCGAAGCATAATTCCATGCTCCCAGTTCACGCCGCTTCCTGGCCCACTCCTGGTGATTTCGGGCCATAGGTTCGTGGTGAGAGGTACCAATTATCACCCCCATTTCATCGGCCAGTTTGCTGTTCATAGGGTCGTCCTGATAGAAGGCCCATCCCCACATAGCCGGCCACAGAAAATTTCCTCTCAACCGGAGAATCAATTCGAATACACGACCGTAAAAACGGTGATCACCGTAATCGGTTCCATAGGTATGCTTAACCCATCCCGTAAGGCAGGGAGCCTCATCGTTAATAAAGATTCCGCGATATTTCACAGCCGGTTCGCCCTGGGTGTAGGTTCCGGGAATCACAAAAAGAGTCTCTTTTTTTACGATGGGCACATCGGCCCACCAGTACCAGGGCGAAACCCCAATCTGCTCGGATAGATCGTAAATGCCATAGATAGTACCTCTTCTGTCGCTTCCGGCAATCACCAAAGCACGCTCAACACCCGGCATCGGATGTTGAACCGTTGTAATAAGAAACTTCTCCCATTTTCCCTTCAGCACGTTGGCATCAAGTAATTTGCGAGCAACCAGATCATCTATCAACTTACTCTTTCCCAGCGTACCGGCAATGATAACTTGATTTGACTCCGAAATTCGGTCGAAGTGCAACTCCGGCCTGGAGCCCGATACCTTGGCGATATCTTCCTGCAAATTTTTGAATGCCAGCGAAACGCCTAAATCATCGTCCGAATCCATCAGCATGGGGGTTGATTTGCCCCCTGAGCTGACGCCAAAATAGCCGGCACCATTCTGTTCCGACACGTAAGTGGGGTAATCGGGCGAGGCTGCAAGCAGCAAACCGCTGCCTAGCAGCGCAACAATCGATACAATCACTCTATACATAGCTCAGGCTATTGTTGATTAACCACCCATTCCATCCCCTCGGGAGTTCTCCTCCAGGAAAAGTAGCTATCCAATACCCGAAGCGACGATTCGTCGGGCACAGGGCCCGCTGTCACGTTGGGTCCAAGATACATGACCAAAGGATTAGCCTCCGAAAAGAGGGGCCATTCGGGAAGCTCCTCCCCATTCGGATCACCCGATTTCACAAATTGGGTCCAATAGGAGGCCATGAGATCCGACATCTGCCGATCGGATGCGGCACGCTCCTCGTCGGAGCGCCCCACATGCATAAACACATAAGCAACATCGGCTCCGTGCGGAGTTCCGTGGTCGGCTTGCGAAGAGTCGCCGGGAAAGAGCGGATGTTGGTCGAAATAGTAATAGAAGACTTTCGATTTGCCTGTTTTCGACTGCAACCGGGCCCAGCTCCAGGTGTGCCAGCCAAAGGCAGCATCGCGCATCAGATTTCGGGCACTTCTCGGAACCGTGGATTCGCCGGCCGGATAGGCCTTCAACAGGGTATCGGCAAAAGGGCCATAGCGCTGTGATACACCGGCGGCATACTCTCCCGGGGTGCGACCGGGCGAGAAACTCAACCCCTCATCCGAGTTATAGCCTACAAGCACAGGCACATCATTATACTTTCCAGCCTCATACAAGGCATACTGATCGCCGGGAATCACATATCCGTCGACAATGGGCCAGGCGCCCCCCATACCCATGCCCATAGGAAGCTTTCCTGCCTCAACCTTTCGCAACTCGGCAATCGATGCTGCACCGGCATTGCGAAGGTAGTCGACACCTGCCTGCTCGGCTTGTTGGAGCGTTTTCATATTTTCGCCAGGATAAGTTTCGGGGCGCGTGGGGCCAAACGAACCGCCACTTTGAGAGATGGCCCCCTGAAAAAGGCCTTTGGCCAAAGGAGAGGCACACAACATGCTCACCGAAATGGCTCCGGCCGACTCTCCAAAAATGGTGACCCTGTTGGGATCGCCCCCAAAAGCCGCGATATTCCGTTTTACCCACTGCAAACCGGCAATCTGGTCGAGCAATCCCCAATTTCCCGAAACCTTTTGCGGGTTTTCGGCACTCAATTCGGGGTGGGCCAGAAAGCCCAACTGCCCAACCCGGTAGGCGATACTCACCAGGATAACCCCCTTACGGGCAAGATGTTCGCCATTATGCACCGGATCGGAGGTAGACCCAAAACTAAACCCGCCTCCATAGATCCATACCATCACCGGCAACTTCTCCTTAGCCGATTGAGCCGGAGTCCACACATTGAGATAAAGGCAATCTTCGCTCTTGCCCGATGCGGGATTTCCACCCTGCATGGGGGCTGGAGCATATTCAACGGCCTGCTTTACACCACTCCACTTCTCAACCGGCTGCGGGGCTTTCCAGCGCAGGTCGCCCACGGGAGGTGCCGCAAAGGGGATTCCTTTATAGATGGCAAGATCGGAAGTAACAGCACCTTGGATAATACCCCCCTCGACCTTCACCTGTCCGGGTTCAAGTGTCGTACACGATGCCGTCATCGTGGCAACAATCAGCATCCCAAAAAACATCTTAGTGTTCATCTCTTTCATAATTAGTAACACCCTCCACGCGAAAACCCACTCGGCACGCTGCGGAGGGAAAAATCAATCACGGGTCGTAAAAAGCTTCAGATTAACCGACTCGCCGAGTGCCTTGTACCCCTCTGTATTGGGATGAAGCCAGTCGTTCGAATACTCCGCACGCAATCGGGTGCTGTCGGAAGGATCGCGAAGCACCTTGTCGAAATCGATGCAGCCATCGAAATTTCCAGGCGTCCGTATCCAATGGTTTACCTCCTGCCGTACAGCCTCATGCTGCGGAGAGTAGTAACCATGCCCCTTGAAAGGCGTAATGGTGGCCCCTAAAACAGGCAGACGAGCCTCATGAGCCTGAGCAATCAATGTTGTGAATGCCTCGATAATCTTTTCGGCCGAAGCCCCTCCCCCGATATCATTAACCCCATAAAAAACTACGACCCACCCCACGCCGTTTTGCTCCAGAATATCCTTCCGGAACCGCTTTACGCCAGAGGTGATGAGCCAGGTGGCCCCGATGCCCAGGTTTAACACCGCGATATGCGAAGTAGCGGGATCCGACAGAAGCCTCTCCGAAAAAATGTCGGTCCACTTATTCATTAATCCGCCATGCAACCCATACCCATCGGTAATGGAATTACCCAAAACAGCAATCGCCGCCGACGAAGGCGACGCCCTAACCTCAACGGAACAGAGATGATACCAGCGCTCAATGGGAACCGAGCCCGCAAAAGAGCCGGTTGCGGAGTGGTTACCCGAAAGAATATATGAATCGGTACGCGACCCATAATGGTGGGTCATATCGGGAGCAGTTTTGCACGCCCCATACCATGTGGTAATGGCCAGTTGCATACCGGGAGTTAACCGAAATGCAACCGGATCGGAAGTCACTTCCGAAAAGGGCTCCATAGTGAACTCCGCCTCCCCGTTGAAGGTAATCTTGACCAAGGATTCGGTATCGATGGCCGATTGACCCTTTTGCATTAGCGCAGCAAGGGTTACTGCCTTAAGGGTTACAGGCGTGGCAGAGGTGATATTCGAAAACTTAACCCGAAGGGTATCTCCCCCGATCGAAACCCGCACCACCTGACGTAGCGTATTATTTTCGAGATAGGGTGCAGGAGGGGTATTGGTGCCTGCGGCATAGGGAGCGCTGCTCCACGTGCCTACCCACTTCTGGCCCCGGCTCTGCACCGGGACCAGAAGCAACAGGAGGAGAAGAAACACCCCCGATACCGCTCTATAACTGCCACCCAACATCATATCGAACCGGATGCATTAAGGATTCGGCTGCACGCCCGAGCTATTGGCCGAAGTGGCATAGAGGCCCAGCAAACAACCTGTAAATCCACCGGCCACATCGGTCGAGAGAATATCGCCCGAAACCGCTCCTCCCACATTCACAAAGTCGGTTCCGTTGGTAGAATAGGAGAATTGATAGTTGTCGCCGTTGGCCGAAACCTGCAGGCGAACCGGCTTGCTCATATCAATGGCAGTTGAGGCAATCACCTCGCTGTTTAACTCACGACTGCGGGGACCCTTGCGCGAATTACGCTCCAGCAAAAGGGTGTACTGCCCTCCCTTATTGGTGATACCGAACACATAGTTGAAAGCTTCACTCTGCAGACAGACAATCCCGGCCAAATCTTTTTCCGATTGCGGCTTATAGGCAATAGTTACCGCATACGAAAAGCTATTATGCATTTGGCGAAAGAACAGGGTAGAGGTGGGCTTTACCTCCTTGATGTGGGTGGCAAAGGGTTTAATTTTAACACCTCCGTTCGCCTTCTCCATAAAGGCTTCGCGCGGACCCCTGAGGCCAATCCAACGAAAATCGAGCTTTGCCGACGAAAAGTCCTCTTTGTAAACAAAGTTTCCATTGGGAACGAAATTGCCACTGGCGGTTTGATTCTTCACCCCTTTGGGCATTTTCAACTTAGGCTCCATGGGAACCAGCCCATTCTCGAACACCGGAAATTCGCCCGACCAATCGACCGGAAGAATAAAGGTTTCGCGACCCGTATTAACCCGCTTTGCCTCATTAGGTCGAACCGCCAGAAAAACCCCGTAATACTTTCCGTCGGGACCCGGAACAATATCGGCATGCCCGGCCCAATCAACCTTATTTTCGCGGTCGAAGGGAAAATGCCGTTGTGTAAGAATAGGATTGCTCGGAGCGGGAACATAAGGCCCGGTAGGGCTGTCGCTTTTAAAGATTACCTCACTATGCCAATCGCCTGTACCCCCTTCGGCGCACATCAGAAAATATTTTCCATTCTTCTTGTAGATATGGGGAGCTTCAATCCAAATGGGCTTCTTTGAGAGGTCGACCCCACCATTTACAATCACCTTGTCGGTACCGGGAATCACCTTGTCGGTGGCCACGTCGTACTCCCATATCTTAATCACCCTGTGACCGTTGTACAACTCAGCATCTCTGGCCGGTGCATCATTGTGCACAATATAGCCTTTTCCGTTGTCGTCGAAATAGATGGAGGGATCAATCCCGCCAAAGTCTAGTTTAATGGGCTCGCCCCACCCTTTACGGGGATCTTTGGTTTTTACCACAATATTTCCCGACCCGCCGGCAAAGGCGGTCACAATCATGTAGAAGGTATCATTGTGGGGATTGTAGGTGATTCCGGGGGCATACACACCCATACTGATTCCGGCATCGCGCGTGTCGAGTTGCGAAACACGGTCGAGCACATGCCCAATCTGTGTCCAGTTTACCAGATCGGTAGAGTGAAAAATAGGCACACCGGGAAACATGGCAAACGACGAACAGACCAAATAGTAGTCGTTACCCTTTTTACAAATGGCCGGATCGGGATAGCACCCCTGCAAAATGGGATTATAAAACTCATCCCCGGCAAGAGGATTCTTGGAATAGACACTGTCGTTGCCCTGGTAGACAAATTGCGAAAAGACCGGAGCGGCCGATTCGGGCGAAGAGACAACCTGCGCCGAAAGAACCGAAACCGAAAAAAACAGGGATGCCGACAATGCCCAACGGCCTGCACGGGCGAAAAAATGCGCTGCTAAACTTTTCATACTTCTGAAATGTGTTATATGATCTGAAAGTAAAAGTAAACCGAACCTTCGCCCACGGCTTACAATTTCAGACATTCTGCATTAGAGAATAGATAAACTGCGCTTCGCGCAAGTGCATCGAAGCGCTAATGCGCTTCGAGAGAGCTCTAGTGCTTTAATGCTGCGCTTCGCGCCCCGGTACGTATATTCCGCCTAATTGGCTGTAACTGCCCCATCGACATGATAAGTTTTGCGACCCATTAGCGCTCTCATTCACTAAAAGAGGAGAACTCGCTTCGCTCAAACAGCTCCTCTTTTTAGCGTTCATTGAGAGCGATGGGGCCCCGCCCAACTTCTCCAATGTCGCTGAGGCAGTTCATCCAAACGGCTAACTCCCACGTTACCCAATCATTATAGCTCTTGAAGCGCGCACGGGCTTCGAAGCACTAGAGCCTTAGAGCTCTTGCGCGAAGCGCATTAACCATTCACCACTAACCATTAGTTATTTGCTAATCAGCGTATTATCGCATCGAATTGTTTTGCAAGGGCTTCATCAAAGCGGGCCAGTTCTATCCATTCCGGATTGCCGTATACCCCTGCTTTCGTGTAGTCGAAGGGCTTGAAGCCGATCTTTTCGATGAGAGCCCGATTCCCGATACGGAAATCGAACGCAGCGGGATCGGCAAACTGTGGATCTTCAACCACCGATTGAGCGTCCTTGCCACTGGCCTGCCACTGAGCAAAGGTCTGCCCCCCAAAAGAGGGCTCCTTACTACGGGTATCCCAGTAGGCGTTGCGCTGCGCATCAAGATTGATCTGGTGCCAGTTGCTGCTTAACAAGGTTCCGGCGGAGAACCAGACAATGTTTTGGGTAAAATGGAAGGAAAGATGGGGTTCTACCCGGGTGGCCTGTAGTTGGGCCTTAAGGTTGTTGGCAAAGATGTTGTTGCGGATGGTGTTCTCTTTACCGTAATGCTGGTGAAATCCGGAGTTTTTGCAGAGGTACACCAGGTTGTTTTCCATCAGGATTCCGGTAGAACCCTCGTCGGTGTAGAGACCCCAGCCGCCGTAATCGAACGAATAGATGTGATGGATTACGTTATGGCTTACAGAAGTGCCCTCGGAGGCTCCCAAACAGTAGACGCCTCCCATATCGCACAACTCACCCCATCCAAGATGATGTATATGATTATATTCTATAATGTTGCGTTTGCTTGGACTCTGCGAATAGCCCCACACCCAGCCCACCGAAATACCCGAATAACGGAAATTGGCGATTTCGTTATGGGTTACACGATTATCGGCCGAATGGAAGAGAATCACACCTACACCGCAAGGAAATACAGAGCCTCCCGTACGGATAATGTTATTGTCGACCACCATTCTGCGGGTGAGCTCCTCTTCGGTTTTAGGCATAGTCGTATCGCCCAGTTTGATACCTCCCGCCCCCAGGTCGTGCAGATAGCATCGCGCAATGGTGCAGTCGGAACAACCCCTCCGAAACCAGAAAGCATGGGTGGCCACCTGCGAAATCTCGCAATCGGTAAAGGCAATCTGCGAGGCATAGTCGGCCATTATGGCTGCGTCGATTGGCGCAGCAGCCTGAGCAGCCTCATTCCCCCACAAAGGCATTCGATAACCCGTTGCCTCGAAACGCAGGCCCTCGAAGCGGACATACGATACACGCTTCGCCGGAGTTCCCTGAAGAACCACCAAATGACGGGCAACCGGTGCAACTACCCGCAAACGGGCAAGATCTTCGCCTGGCAGAGGCCTGTAAAAGAGTTCGCCACCCCGATCCAGATACCACTCGCCGCAGGTATCGAGCGCAGCTTTGTAATTTTCGAGCAAAAAACGACTCTTCTTATCAATGGGATTCCACGATTTCATCCCCTCGCCGGCAGTATAAAAAAGGAGGCTGTCGGCGTCGTACGAAGAGATCCGCTTACGGGTATTGTCCCATGCATGATAAAAGGTAACAATGGCATCGTCGAAATCGCTCTTCGACAACTGGGCAAACGCCTTAGCCGTAGCGGGAAAGATTCGGAATTTTTGTACCGCCATACGAGGCACCCGATCCTTGCCTTTTGCAACCACATGCTCTGTGACCTCCTTTAGCGTATAAAATCCTTGATTGGGCGATTTGGCGCGCGTTGCAGGACGCCCTCCCACATAGAGTTGTTCAAACCAGAGACCGTAGCGCGAAACCTCGTCGACCCGCGCCTTCCAAAGCCCTTCCGACACCTCTTCCCAATTCTCAATGGCAATTCCCCCCACAAACTGTGGCGATGCCCCCTTCTCTGCCCGGAAGCAGACCGGCGATTGCTCACTGCCCGAATCGTCGACTGTAAGGATAAGCGGTTCGGTCATGGTGTAGGTTCCATCGGAGATCAGCACGTCAATAGGTTCGTTTATAGCCTTTTTCAACCGAAGTTCTCTAATCCGGTTACGCGCACCTTCGAGCGAAGCCAATGGTTTTGCACGGGTTCCGGGATAGGCATCACTTCCTTTCGGGCTCACATAGAGTTCGAGCGCCGGGAGCTGCAGACAACAAAAAAACGATACGAGCAAAAAAAAGGTACGACACATGAGCATAAGCGTTAGGATGAGTCTCAAATATACGATTTCGGAGTAAATAACAGGCAATTATATTTTGTGCGATCGCTACTTATTATGACTTTTGTTACCATACCGAAAAAAAACAAATTATGAAACGACATCTCATCTCTGCAGCAGCTATTCTGGCCGTATTGGGCACAATTGGGTATTTGTTCTGGCCGAAAAATCTGCCCGACCCACAAAACGACCAGCCGGAGCTCAATGCTTCTTACGCGTTTTCCGATGCCATTAACCCGGGCGATATCGGCCGCCATATTGCAGTTCTGGCTTCCGATTCGCTCGAAGGCCGTGCATCGGGACAAGCGGGCGATCGTAAAGCCGCCCGCTATATCCAGAGCGTTTTTGCTGCAACGGGTTTGAAAATGCCGGCCGACAACGGAATGCAACCCTTCTCTTATAAAAAGTATTTCGAAATAACCTATTCGGCATTGCGGTTTGGCTCCGTTACAGGAATCGAGCAACGCGATTACCATCCCTCCATCTTGTCTAACACCCCTGAGATGACAGCACCTGCTCTCTTTGTGGGGTTTAATCCGAAAACCGTTAATTCCAACCCTTTTCGTAATCTAGATATTCGCAACAAAATGGTAGTCATATTCGAAGGCGAATACCATGTCTTATCTCAACTCTTCAAGTATGCCACAGACGGAGGCGCTGCCGGAGTCCTCTCCATACCGCTCGACAGTTCTGCCCGCGAAGTGCTCCCATTATTCCAAATCTACTCCCCGTATGCCGCATGGAATAAAAAACCCGGATTCCGAATTACGCACAAAATGGCCAATCTGCTGCTGAGCCACGCCGGAACTACATTCGAAGCGCTCCGTACCCGTGTAGTCGAAAAAGACGAACGGGTTACGCTTTCGCTTCCTGTTGAGGTTACCTGCGAACTCCGCTATAGTGGTGAGGATTCTTTACACTCTGCCAACGTGATGGCCCTGCTCAGTGGGGCAGGTTTCCTTCGCAAGAACAAGAAACAATATATTGTAGTAGGAGCGCATTACGATCATATGGGAATGCGCACTTTTGCGACCGCAACGCACGACAGCACTGCCATTTACTCCGGAGCAGACGATAATGCGTCAGGGGTAGCTGCATTACTTGAATTGGCATCAGAACTTGCTGCATCCGATAAAAAACCGGCATACTCTCTGCTGTTTG
>CAYGID010000057.1:0-14603 GCA_964349835.1 uncultured Bacteroidales bacterium
ATTTTCTCTTCAGGAACAGCTATTTATCCCTTTCTTCGGGTAAAGAGAATCACAAAAATACTACCCGAGAGGGCGGTTGCTGCGCCCAAAAGAGTAGTGGTAGAGAGATGCTCGGGCACAATTAAGGCAACTCCACCTGCCGCCAGAAGATGCATCGCCACAAAGGTCACTATGGGATTCAGAGCGACGATCACACTCACCCTGTGCGATTCTAGAAATTTGAATGCCACAGCAATAGCACCATAGGCAATCAGCGTGTTTAGGCCGAGAAAAATCACCAGCAGCCACCCCGTGGAATCGAGCGAGGCGAAGCCTTCTGTTCGCATGCCTACCGAAAAAAGCAGTCCACACACCCCATAAATAAACAGATTGAGTTGATGGGCCGAATAGGTTCGTAACAACTCCTTCTGCCATAAGGCATAAAAAACCCAGGCAACTGTACTGGCTATCACCCAGATTACGCCGGTAACATACCCCTTCTGATTGGCCATGGCACCCATCTGCTCCCAATAGAAGAGCGAGAGCCCCGATAAAACAATCAGAAAGCCCATCACGTGGCGCCACGAAACCCTCTCCCTAAATAGGTAGATACCGGTAACGGCAAACAATACCGGCCCCAGCTGCGAGAAAACCTGTGCATTAGACGGGGTGGTATAGTCGAGCCCCCTCATATAACTATAGTAGTTAAATCCCAGGCAAATTGAGGCTCCGATCAATTTGAGCGGAGGCCGCACAAATACGCGGAATAGAGAGGGTTGTGTAAAAACCAGAAAGAGAGCCAGGAGAAAAAATGCGGTAGAAAAACGGAACCAGACAATGGTAAAAGGGGTCAGACTGTAGCTGCTCAGGGTTATTTTCAGCGCAATGGCAAGCAGACCCCACATCACACCCGCCAACGCTGCGTAAAATATTCCTTTCCCCTGATTCATATCTATTTTTTCGGTGTGCAAATGTAACAGAAAGGAGAAGTTATATTTATCTTTCGGAGAAAAATCACCCGTAAAGAGCCATGCCATGGAACAGGAGGTAAAAAACTATTTTCAGGAATACTCAAAAGGAACAATGAACCGGCGCGATTTTCTGAAGCTGTCGTCTTCTCTGGCAGGAGGGGCAGCCTTGGCACTCTCGCTTCTTGCCTCAGAAAATGTCGAAGCACAGGTTATCGATCCGGCCGATAGCCGACTTGAGAGTAGCGAACTTTCGTACCCTACCCCAAAGGGAGATTACAAAGCCTATATGGCAAGACCCAAAGGGACAAAGAAATTTCCTGCCGTGATTGTGATCCACGAAAATACCGGGCTCCAGCCCCACATTAAGGATGTGGCGCGTCGGATGGCGTTGGAAGGATTTGTAGCCCTGGCTCCCGATGTCCTTTCGCCCTTCGGCGGAACGCCTGCCGAGATGGAGAAGGCCCGGCCGCTTTTTCAACAGGTGAATTATGAGGATGCCAAAGTGGGTTTTACGGCAGCAGTAAGCTATTTAAAGAGCCACCCCCTCACCAACGGGAAGGTAGGCTGCACGGGTTTCTGCTGGGGTGGCGCCATGACCAATCAGGTTGCCGTAAATGCGCCCGACCTGCAGGCCGCGGTTCCCTATTACGGAGGGCAGCCGAAAGCCGAAGAGGTGTCGCGAATTAAAGCCCCCATGTTACTGCACTATGCCGGCGACGACGAACGGATCAATGCAGGTATCCCGGCATTCGAAGAGGCATTGAAAAAAGCGGGCGTAGAATATACGGTGCACATCTATCCGGGTGCGGGCCATGCCTTCAACAACGACTCCAACCCGGGTCGCTACCACGAGGCCTCGGCTAAACTGGCTTGGGCACGAACCATAGCCTTTTTTAAAGAAAAACTAGCCGATTAGCCCTGGGCGCGCCATACCCGCGCCACTTTTTCGACAAAAGGAGTACAGTGGGTAAAGAACAGTTTATATCCCTCGCAAAGATAGTTCAACCCCGCTTCGCCCAAGTCCGAAACCAAAAACCGATCTTTAGGACACCCTCCGTTGCACATAGGCAATACCGAACAGGTAAGGCAAGTGCGAGGCAGGGTGTTTTCTTTGGCACTGCCGAAACTTCGTTGTGGCTGTGACTCGAGCAAAACAGAGAGCGGAGTCTCCATAATATTGCCCAAAAGATGGCTCTTGCGCACGTAATGGTCGCAACTGTAGAGGTCGCCATGGGCTTCGAGCACCGGAACCCGGCCGCATTCGGGGCGGAATATGCAGAGCGTATGCTCCTGAAGAAATGCGGTACGCAGCGACTCCTCAAAGATTTGAATCTTCACCTCTCCAATATCGGCAGCCACCCATTCGTCGAAAATAGCGCACAAAAAGGCACCATAGAGGTCGGCCGGCACAGAAGAGGCGCTCACTCTTCGCGAGGGGGTAAGATGTACCAGAGGGAGAAAACTCAGGTAGGGCACTCCGAGCGACTTAAAAAACCTATACACTTCCAGAGGATAGAGCACATTTTCGGCATGCACCACGCAAAGGAGTTCGCGCGAAACGGAATATTGGCTTAAGAGTCGGTATCCCGCAACCGCGCGATCGAAGGTATCTCCTCCCCCCTTTGTGGCCCGGAAGCGATTGTGCAGGGGTTTGGGTCCATCGAGGCTGACCCCGACATGAAAGGAGTTCTCAACAAAAAATTGGCACCACTCTTCATTGATAAGGGTACCGTTAGTTTGTACTCCATTCTTCACGGTAAGACCCGGAGGGCAATGTTTGGCCTGAAGAGCAACCACCCTTCGAAAAAAGGGAATGCCAGCCAAAAGAGGTTCGCCCCCATGCCAGGTAAAAAAGGGATCAGCTCCCGAAGCCGCCGCGATTTGCTGTACGATGCACGCCTCAAGCAATTCATCGCTCATGTGGGTGGCAGCAGCGGGCAGCTCCTCATTATGCAGATAATAGCAGTAGCTGCACTCCAAATTACAAGAGGCACCCACCGGTTTGATAAAAAGCTGAAAATCCTGCAACCTAATCCCGGCTCTTACTGTCGCGTTTGGCTTTCTTCTCGGCCCGTTTTTCCTTCAATGATTTCTCAGGCTCCTTCTTAGCCGTATTCTTCGAGGGCGTTTTTTCTTTACTCATGGCTGGGTTCTATAAAGATGAAACAAACAGTTCAATCAGGTTTAAAGATATAAAACAATTCCGCAAACCGGAACAAAAAAATTAGTTTCCTGCGGGCTTTAACAGAGAGGTGTTCGGACTGGCAGGCAGATTCCATTTGGCCACATCGGCCGGTTTCGACGGATTATATGATGAGAGTCCGGGCTTCAGAAAAGCTGCTAAAGCAGGCACTTGCAAGCGGATGCCCTCTACTATACATTTGGCCAGTTCGTAGGCTCCATAGGTGTTAAAATGGGTATCATCCTTCAGTTCGGCTGTCTGGCCGGCAAATGTGCCTGCAGGATAGTGAACAAAAGCCTTTTTCGAACCTTCGGGACCCATGGCCTCGTAAAACCGGGCACTCATTTCAAGCAGATCGATCAACGGCGTCTTCTCTTCGGCTGCGCTCTGGCGCATGGCTTCGGGATACTCCATTAGTGTATTCTCCACCTTTCCCTGTTCATCGAAACGACGACGATGCATAGAGGTAACCAAAACAGGGATTCCTCCTTTGGCACGCGCCAAGTCGATATATTGTTTCAGATACCGCTTGTAGCTGGTAAACGGACCAAACTGTGGCGGTTGCTGTTTCATGTCGTTGTGAGCAAATTGAATGAAAAGGTAATCGCCGGGTTTCATTTGGCTCAGGATTTTCTCGAGTCGACGTTGCGCCATAAAGTTACTGAGCGATTCGCCCGATTCGGCATGATTGGCCACCACAGCACCTTCGCCGAAGAATACAGGAAGCATCTGTCCCCAGGCTGCCCAGGGTTCCTCTTTTTGGTCGGTTACAGTAGAATCGCCGGCTAGAAAAATGGTAACCGCTCCCGGTGCAGGTTCAATTTCGATGGCGCACACACAGGGTTTTTCGCCATTGAACTCCAACGTGAGTTTATCGTCCCAGTTGGGATGATCCATTTCGCGCATATTCAACAAAACCGGCGCCCCTCCGGGAATCTGAGTGGAACGCACATTGACCACAAACGTAACGGTAGTGAACTCTCCCCTTCGGGTCTCTACCTTCTCTGCCATCAGCCTGCGTGCCTCGGCCTTAATAACGGTCGACGAAGAGCCTTTCCTGTCGCCCAGAGTAACAGTCACCCGGTAGTTCCCATCGGGAAGCTTCACCGAAAAGAGAAAAGGTTTCTCGGAGGTGCAATAATCGCCGCGCAGATCATCTTTCCCTTTCCGGTTTACGGCAACCACCCGGGTATTAAAGTCGAATCCGAAACCACGGGTTGTATTATAGAGGCTTTCGGGGGTTACCTTGCTGAAGCCTTCCTTTACTGGCCCCGAACCCAAATCAAATCGGAGTTTTCCCGGCTCCCCTGAGGGGGTCGCAAAACTGCACAGCGAACCAAAAGCGCAAAAAAAGAGAAAACAAACTACCCGATTCATGCTAAAACCATTTGAGTTAGTAAAAGAAGCTACTTTGAAATGCAAAACAGATGTGATGCCCCTCTATAATAGAGTTTGCCTTCGCTGATAGCAGGCGAAGCCAGAGCCTTTTCGCCAAGGGTATTAAAAGCCACCTTTGTAAATGTGGGTCCCGGCTTGAAGACTGTTATCTCACCCTTATCATTCATATTGTAAACCAGTCCATTGGCAGCAACCGGAGAGGAGTATTGCAGACCCGTTTCCTCTGTCCAAAGCACCTTTCCGCTTTTGGCTTCCAAACAGTGCAGAATGCCCTGCGTAGTAACCGAAAAGAGATAGCCGTCTACCACAATGGGCGAAGGAATATAGGGAGCACCCTGAGTCTCTTTCCAAACCACATGGGTAGAGGTAACATTCCCCTTTCCGTCGGGTTTGATTGCATAAAAGAAGCGCCGGGGGTAACTACTACTCACAATCACCAAACCACTGCCCGAATCATATACCGGCGAAGAGGAGTACTCGTCGGCAGGCCCGTCGGCCGTCCATATCGGTTCGCCATTCTCGGGATTATACGAAGCGATTCGCTTGTCGGCAGCCACCACCATCTGAACTTTTCCAGCCATTGTGCGAATGAATGGGGTACTATAAGCCAGCTGGTTTTGTGGATTCTCGATGCGATAAACCTGTGCGCCATCGGCACAGCGGAGTGCCACAACATAGGCTCCGGTTTTGCTCCCAACGTTCAGGATTACCTTTCCATTATACAAAATGGGCGAACTGCAAAAGCCGTGGGGGCTCTGAAAGGTGCCTGCCTTTACTTTCCATATCTGGCGCCCTTCAAAATCGTAGGCGGCCACAATCACATCTTCGCCTCCCTGAAACGTGACAAACACAAGTTTGCCATCTGTAACAGGAGTACTCGAAGCATAGCCGTTGTCGGGATGCTTCCTTTCGAGGGGAGCCTTTATAACACTCTGCTGCCATAAGAGACGTCCATCCTTTTTGTTGTAGCAAAGCAACAGGCGATCCTGGGTGTCAAGAAGTGCCGTAGTCAGAAAGATGCGGTCGGCCCAAATTACAGGCGATGAGAACCCCTCGCCGGCTACAGGGCTTTTCCATGCAATATTTTGCGCACTCCAGGCAACAGGGAGATTCTTTTCAAGACTGGTTCCATCACCATTGGGCCCACGCCAGGAGGACCAGTTTTGAGCCGAAGCCATCGGCGAGATGAGAAGAAACAGGCCCACAACAGCTAGCCGAAAGGGTATTGGAGTCATGAGTCGAAGATATAAACTGATAGTTAGGAAAGTAAATGGAATAGTTACACTTTATAATACTGCTCCCACCCTTTACGGGGAGGAGGACCCACCAATAGCGAATTGGCCAGTTTGTTGTTGGTGATGACCCCTTTAGCGCGGTCGAATTGGATTGGGCTGTTCAGTTTTTGCACCATTACTCCCAAAGAAAACACCTGACTTAAAGGACCTGCAATGGAGAAGGGCGAACGTGTTTTCTCCTTGCCCTGACAGGCAAGCAGAAAATTAGCAAAATGGTTCGAAGGGCTGCGAGGTACTTCGGGCAACTTCGACTTCATAGCTTCGGCAGCATCGGGAGGAATTATCGAGAGGGTGCTTCCATGCGATCCCCCTTTAAACGTGAGTTCTTTAGAGTAGATAATCTTCCCGGGATTTAATGTCGTGGGCACAATCTTTCCGACACTGGTGGGAGGAATATTGGGATCCAGTTCGGAAACCCCATACCCCAGAGGTACTTCGGGAAGATTCTTAACACCATCGAACCATGAAATATCCACAGGAGGCATACTGCCACGTTCCGGGAAACGGAAAAGCAAGGTGGTAGCTTGGGGGAAGAAGAAGGGGTTATGACCCTCAGCTTTCAAGGGCGAAACCTCATAAGGCAGACCCAAATCGAGAAATTCGTGGGCGGTGTCGAGAATGTGGGCTCCCCAGTCGCCCAGCGCACCCAGTCCGAAATCGTACCAGCAACGCCACTGCCCGTTTATAAAATCTTTGTTGTATTCGTGCTCCTGAGTGGCAGAGAGCCAAGTGTCCCAGTCGAGTGTAGAGGGAATCGGTTCGCCAGCCGGAAATTTTGTAATGTTAGTATCCCAACCGTGCCAGCGACGGCTGTTGTTCATGTGTGCGGTAATGGCCGTAACATCCTTTATAATACCGGCCTCTTTCCAAGCCTTAAACTGAAAATAGTTCCCCTCCGAATGGCCTTGGTTTCCCATCTGGGTCACCACCTTATATTTTTTCTCGGCCTTCATCATCAAGTCAATCTCGTTATAGGTGCGTGCCATCGGTTTTTCTACGTAGACATGTTTGCCCAGTGCCATGGCCATCATACAGATAGGAAAGTGCGAATGGTCGGGAACGCCCACCGAAACGGCCTCTATCTGATTTCCCATTTTATCGAACATCTCGCGGAAATCCTGAAAACGGGGAACCTGAGGAAACTGTTCCAGAATCTTGAGCGTATGAGGTGCACCCATATCCACGTCGCAGAAGGCAACAAAATTTGCCAACCCTGTATCGTAGAGCGATTTGGTAATTTCGCCTCCCCTATTTCCAATGCCACAGCAAGCCAGATTTACTCTTTCGCCAGGGGCAGCAAGTTTGGCAGCCGGAGCTGCGTTTCGGGAATGGAGAGGGGTCCAAAGGGTAGGTACAACCGCAGCTGCAGCTGAAAGGGCAAGCGCTTTTTTCAAAAAATCACGACGTGAAACTTCGTTTGGATTCATAAGAAATCGATGATAGGGTTTGTTATAGTGCGAATGTAGCGTTTTTTGCCAAATGTTTGGCTTCGGGAAGGGAATTAGGGGAGTGGAGCCACCGAAAAGAAGAAGTGAGACCCCTTCCCCACCTCCGATTCAACCCCAATAGTGCCGCCCAACAGAGCGACGTAAGCTTTCACAATGGCTAATCCCAGGCCCGACCCCTCAACACTGCGAGAACTCCCCTCGTTGGCCTGAATAAACCGCTCAAAAATTTGGGAGAGACGGTTAGAGGGAATTCCGATGCCTGTATCGCGCACCGAAAAGCACAACAGAGAACCATCCAGACTACATCCCACCGCAATTGCCCCACGGTCGCTATATTTAATTGCATTCTTTACCAGATTGACCAAGATAGCGAATAACTTCTCTTTATCGGTACGAAACAGGAAAGGGCGTTCGGGAGCAGGAGGAGACAAGTAGAGCCGTAGCCCTTTCGCTTCGGCCTCCGGAGTAAAAAAAAGCAGTAACTCCTCAAGAACTAAGGGAATATCGGTATCGGCCGGCCGTAAAGAGATCTGACCTGCCTCAATTTTCGATATATCAATCAAATCGTTGATGGTACCCATCACCCGCATTGCACTCTTTTCGATAATCTCAAGATACCGGGTCCGCTCTTCGGGAGTTATATCATCATCCTGCAGAATCTTCGAAAATCCGAGAATTCCATTCATCGGGGTTCGGATCTCGTGGCTCATATTGGCGAGAAATGCCGTTTTCAACCGATCGCCCTCAAGCGCCTTCTTTTCGGCATCGCGTAATGCTTGCAGGTGTCTTCGCAGAAAAATACAGAGGAGAATGGCTGTAGCCAGAACATAAAACCATCCCTTTGCCGTTTGTAGGCTTGTCAGCAAGTGGGGGTCGTCGAACAGAAAATGTAAGAATCTATCCGATAAAAGAATCCAGAGCCCCCCTACAAGAAGGTAAGCCAAAGTAACCTGATACTCAAACTTAGATAAGAGCTTCATGTTGAGCAGTAGTCATTAAATTCCTGACTGAAAGGTACAAATATTATTTGAACCGATGCACTTTTCATTGCAAGCTACTATCTAAAGAGATGTAGTGCTAAGAAATCTTCCGATAACTCATGATGGCCCACGTGGCAAAAAAGAGGGAGAAGCCGCCCAAAGCGGCCAAATGGCCCGAAAGTGCTTCAATATTACTCCCTTTTAAATAGATCTGCCGCATGGCTTCAATGAAATAGCGGGGAGGATTCAGATTACTGAGCAGCTGTGCCCATTGCGGCATACTGTTAACCGGGGTAAAGAGGCCACTGGTAAGAATCATGACAATCACAAAGAAGAACATGATGAACATGGCCTGTTGCGTGGTGGTAGCATAATTCGAAACCACCAGACCGAATCCCGACATTACCAGAATAAAGAGGGTGGCAAAGAGGTAAAGCGTCAATAGGCTTCCCTCCGGGATGAGCCCATAAACCCAACGAGCTAAAAGTACTGTGAGGGTGAAGCCAATAAATCCTACCAGCCAGTAAGGAATCAATTTGGCAAAGATGAAGGTATATTTGTGCACCGGCGTTACATTCATCTGTTCAATGGTTCCCGACTCTTTCTCGCCCACTATATTGAGAGCAGGCAAAAAACCGCACATCATGATTAAAAGCATGGTCATCAGAGCCGGAATCATGAACACCTTATAATCGAGCTTCGGATTGAAGAGATATCGGGGTAACAACCCGATTCGGAGCGGAGCAAGACCCTCCGACACAGAAATAGCCCTGACACGCCCCATCTCTAGGGCATAATCGCGAAGAATAGCCGTTAGATAGGTGCTGCCCAGCCCTGCTTTGGTGCCATTCACCGAATTGGCGGCAATCATTACAGAGGCCTCCCCCTCCCTTTCGAGACTCCGATCAAAATGCAGGGGAATTTCGAGGGTCAGATCAGCATCGCCCTGCTCAATGGCACCGAGCGCTTGTTGTTGCGAAGAGGGCATCTGTGTCAACCGAAAATAGGGGGTCGCTCCCAGTTTGCCAATCAAACGCATCGAAGCCGGCGAACGGTCGTAATCAGTAACCGCAAGGCGAATCTGTTTTACTTCCAGGTTGGCTGCCCATGGCAATACCAGAACCACCACACAGGGCATCAGGAAAATGAGCCGCGGAAGAAAGGAGTTCCGGAGAATCTGCTTACACTCTTTTTCTATAAGAAACTTCAACATAGCTACTCCAGCCGGATTTTAAATTTTTTCAGACTCAACGCAAGCACCACAAGTGTCATCAGGCACAAGATGGCAAGCTCTTTCCAGACAAACAGTCCATCGAGCCCCTCAATCATCAGTTTTTTCACCCCTGCAATATACCAGCGGGCAGGAATCAGATGCGAAACCACCTGTAGCACAGCAGGCATACTCTCTATGGGGAAAATCATTCCCGAGAGTAGCAACACGGGATACATTAATACCATACCCGATGCCAGCATTGCAGCCATTTGCGTTTTCACCAGCGTGGAGATGAGCAGCCCCATCGAGAGTGCCAGTAGGATATAGATAAACGAGAGCAGCAATAGCCAGAAGAGACTGCCGGCTACAGGCACCTGCAACACAAACACCGAGAGCAAAAGGATTGAGGCAAGATTGACACAAGAGATGGCAAAATAGGGAATCACCTTGGCCAAAATCACAAAGTAGGGTTTCACGGGCGATACCAGAAGCACCTCCATGGTTCCCCGCTCTCTTTCGCGCACAATCGAGATGGAGGTCATCATGGCGCAAATCAGAATCAGAATCAATCCCATTACCCCGGGCACAAAATTAAACGCAGAGTTCATCTGAGGGTTATAAAGCATTTTCACCTGCGTGTTTATTTGGGCAGCACGTGCCGTTTGGGGCGAGATTTCCGGCTCATAGGCCGCCACAATGGCTGTGGCATAACTCACAATTGCCGAAGCAATATTGGGATCGGTGGCATCTACCAGCAACTGAATGTTTGCTTCGCGGGTGTGCATCAATTGCTGTCGGAACTGCTCCGGAAACACTAGCACCATATCGATATCGGAACCCGACATGACCTCCTCAATTTGTTGGGGTCGATCCAAAAATTCCGAAACCCTGAAGTAGGAATTGGCGTTGAACCGTTCAATCAGGCTTTGGGTTGCCAAATCTTTCGACCCATCGTAAACCGCTACACGCACATTTTTTACCTCTGTACTGATTGCAAACCCGAACAGAATGATTTGGATAATCGGAATGCCCAACAAAATAACCATAGTCCAGGGATCTCTGAAAATATGCCGGAACTCCTTCTTAACAAAGGCAAAGAATGCACTCTTCATATACTCTCCCTTTTAAATGGTTGCTCTTTGTGCTTTACGTGCCAGTTGAAGAAATACTCCATCCATTGAAGTCGAGCCATATTGCTCTTTCAGGCGGGCAGGCGTGTCGAGCGCCTCAATTCGGCCATCGACCATAATAGAGACCCGGTTACAATATTCTGCTTCGTCCATGTAGTGAGTCGTTACAAAAACTGTAATGCCTCTGTCGGCCGCTTCATAGATTAACTCCCAAAACTGCCTTCTTGCCGAAGGATCGACCCCTCCGGTGGGTTCGTCGAGAAAGACCACCCGGGGTTCATGAAAAATAGAGACCGAAAAGGCCAGTTTTTGTTTCCAGCCAACGGGAAGCGAACCCACCATAGTATTGCGTTCTTTTTCGAAACCGAGCCGTTGGAGCAGTTCATGGGTTCTGGAGGCAATCAACGACTCACTCATGCCATAGATACCCGCAAACAGACGGATATTCTCCCAAACCTTTAAATCTTCGTAAAGCGAAAACTTCTGGCTCATGTATCCAATGCTCCTCTTCACATTTTCCGACTCACGGGCTATGTCGAATCCGGCCACCAGGCCTCTGCCGGAGGTGGGAAGGCTCAGACCGCAAAGCATCCGCATGGCGGTGGTTTTCCCGGCACCATTAGCCCCCAGAAATCCAAAAATCTCGCCCTTCTCTACCGAAAAAGAGATAGAATCGACTGCGGTGAAGCTCCCAAACCGTTTGGTCAGCTTCTCGGTATAGATAACACTATGCGTTTCCATAAGCAGGTCGATTGGCTAAATACATATAACAATCTTCTATCCCGGGTGCGATGGGTAGCAGTTCGAGCCCCTCGTGCCCCTTTTCGATGAGATACTGGCGAAGTAAGGCCTCCGAAAGATCGGATCGGATCGAAACATGGTGCACATCGCCAAAGGCATGGCAGCTTTTTACCCCCGGGTGGCTTCGGATATCATTCAGCAGGCCCGACATATTGCGGGCCTTTACCGCCCAAAGAGTTTCGGGATAGGAGACAACCATACCGGTCGGTGTATCGATTTGCAAAAAAGAGCCCTCCTGAATCAGTGCAATCCGATCGCAAAGAAGTGCCTCATCCATGTAGGGGGTCGAAACCAACATAGTAATACCCTCCTGTTTCAGATTCCGAAGAATGGTCCAGAACTCCTTTCGTGAAACAGGATCGACCCCTGTTGTGGGTTCGTCGAGTAACAGAAGGGATGGCCTGTGAATCAAAGCACAACAGAGGGCCAATTTCTGTTTCATCCCCCCTGAAAGAGCCCCTGCCCGGCGGTTCTTGAAAGGCTCTAACTGCCGATAAATATCGTCTATTAACACAGCGTTCTCGGAGGGGGTGGTACCAAAAACAGCCGCAAAAAAATGGAGATTCTCCTCAACCGACATATCCTGATAGAGCGAAAATTTGCCGGGCATATACCCAACCCTCTTCCGAATCTCCTTGTATTGGTCAACAAGGTTGAAACCATCGATTGTGGCTCTGCCCGAATTCGGCAGTAAAAGCGTTGCCAACAGACGAAACAGGGTACTCTTTCCGGCTCCGTCGGGGCCGATCATACCAAACAGTTCGCCTTTACCAACCGAAAACGAGAGCGATTTCACTGCCTCGACGGAGCCGAAACTTTTTGTCAGCCCCTCTGCAACCACAGCATACATAGTTTAAAATTTTACCTCACCGTACATTCCGATTTTCAGATACCCATCGTTCTTCACCGCAATCTTAACCGCATAGACCAGATTCACCCTTTCGTCGCGCGTTTGAATGGTTTTCGGGGTAAATTCGGCCTTATCGGAAATCCAAACCACCTTTCCGCGATACTCTCTGCGTTCGTTCTCGCCGAAGTCGGACCAAACCACAGCCTCCTGCCCCAGTTTAACCTGCGTTAGCAAAGAAGAGGAGAGATAGGCACGCAGGAAGATCTGCTCCACATTGGCCACTTTAAAGAGTCCCTTTCCGGGCACGGCTAATTCGCCCTCTTCGGCATATTTAACCAAAACGGTTCCCGAAATGGGCGATATAATGCGTGATTTCTGAATTTGATCTTCAATCCGAGCAATCTCAATCTCCAGCGCGGCCCCCTCTTCGGCCAACGCCCGGTTGGCTCCGGTGAGCGACACTTTCTGGGCATCCATCTGTTTCTCTAGCACCGCAATTCGGGTATTGATGTCGTCTAGCTGCTTTCTGTTAGCAGCATCCATCCTGATTAGGTTTTCGGTACGCTCCCTTTCACGCAATTCGGCCAGAATCTGTTGCTGAAGGGCAGCCACTTGCCGTGGCACATCCTGCATTCGGCTTCGCACCGCCATACGAGTCGAATAGAGCTGAAGTTTCTTGAGATAGAGTTGCATCGTATCGATATAACCCACTGGGGTTCCCGATTCAACAAGCGACCCCTCCTGTAGCGCGAGTTGCATGATTTTTCCGCCGGTTTCGGCCGAGACAATCACCTCAGTGGCTTCGAACATACCGGAGGCATCGAAAACTTCGTGACGGGTTGAACACGACACCCCAAAAAGGAGCGCCAGCAAAAGCAGCGGGAGAGCGTGAAGGGTTTTGCGGGCTCTGTTTACACAATCGAATGGTTTCATGGCGGGGAGATAATGGTGAATGGTTAATGGTTGGTGAGTGTTTTTAGGGTGTGTAGTGCTTGAAGGAGTTGTATGCGGTGCAGAGTTTGGGTTTGCATGGCTAACTGTTCGGCAGTCATCTCGCGCATCAAATCGGTTACATTGATGATTCCGTTGTTGAACCGTGCCTCTGCCGCCCGCCTGATGTTGCTTCGAAGGGCAATCATCTGTTCGTCGTAGCGCATGGTCTCCTGCAATTTTTCGATTTCGGCCTGCTGCCTGATAAGCTGTTGACGAAGCAAATAGAGGAAACTCTCCTTATGCGCTTCGATCTTCTCCTTACCCAAATCGATCAGAGCCAAATCGTTTTTCCGGGTGTAGAGCGTGCCAAGATTCCACGTGAGGCGAACGCCACCCAGTGAATAGACCGAGAACTCATTCTTCAGCATGTTCAGCCCCGGATTGCCCCAGGCTCCCTGCATAAAGGCATGGATTCGGGGCTTTTGATCCGAAAGCACAATCGCTTTTTGCGATTCCCACTGATCCTCCTGTGCTTGAAAGAGAGAGAGTTCAGGACGCTGAATGGCAGACAAAGAGGCCGTTTGGGAAAGAACTGAAACTTCTGACATAGATGGAGTTCCAGGTAGAGAGGGCTCTACCCATGCCGAACCCTCAGGCAAGGAATCGCCTGTCATTGCGACCATCATTTGCACATATCCCTTTTGCATCGCCTCCAGGGCAACGCGCTGCTGTTGGTTGTTCACCTGCTCCACCCCGACTGCATCCAGATCGGCCTGATGAGCTGTCCCATTGGCCAGGTACCCCGAAACTTTCTTGTAGTTTCGTTCCAACTCGGCGGCAAATAGTTGGTTCTGGAGGAGTTGTTCGTTGAGCATCAGAACGCCAAAAAAGAGTGCATCGATCCGCTCCTTCAAGGCATACAGATCGGTTTCCAGATTGTTTCTCTCTACCTCCGATCCGGCCGAAATCGCCATCTGCCGGGCCTTGATTGCACCCCCGTCGTATAGAAGTTGATTTACCTCGGCAGCCACCTGATATTGATCTTTATTCAAAGGCTTCAGGCCGGGTACCGATACCGGAATCTCCACAACCTCAGACTGCAAGGTTGCCTTTGCCGAAAGAGAAAAACGAGGCAGGTACCCCTTTGCGGCATTCGAAAGAGTATACTCCCGGCTCTGTTCTATCAACCCAAACTGAACAATCCGGGGATAGTTGGCCCTGGACTTCGCGTAACAATCTTCCAGAGTAACCTGACCAACAACAGATTGAGCCATCAGGATCAAGAAAAGAACCGAAAGGAGACGATTTCTGCACATATTCCTATCTATTAAATTTGATGATTCGACAATTAGAGCACAGAGCATTAACCATTAGAGCATTAGAGCATTAGAGCATTAGAGCATTAGAGCATTAGAGCATTAGA